>DAORJJ010000403.1:1631-6447 GCA_035439005.1 Polyangiaceae bacterium
CCCGGCGCTCGACGACGACCCGGCGCTCGACGACGACCCGGCGCTCGACGACGACCCGGCGCTCGACGACGACGAAGACTCCTCCGAGGTGCCCGAGGCGCCGCCGACCGAGCCCTGAGGGCCGCCCGGGCGAAAAAGAGAGCGGCGAGGCCCCAAGAGGACCCCGCCGCTTTTTTCATGCAGTCTGCACGCTTATCGCGCGGCCATCTCCGTCAGGCGGGGATCGACTCGAGCAGACCGGCCGCGCCCATGCCGCCGCCGATGCACATCGTCACGATGGCGTACTTGCCGCCGCGGCGGCGGAGCTCGTAGAGCGCCGTGGCGGTGAGCTTCGCGCCGGTGCACCCGAGCGGGTGCCCGAGCGCGATGGCGCCGCCGTTCACGTTGAGCCTGTCCTCGGGGAGGCCCAGGGTCTTCTTCACGTAGACCGACTGGCTCGCGAAGGCCTCGTTGACCTCGAAGAGATCGATGTCCGAGATCTTGAGGCCGGTCTTCGCGAGGAGCTTCTGCACCGCCGGCACGGGCCCGATGCCCATGATGGCCGGGTCGACGCCCACGGTGACGTAGGCGCGCAGCAGGCCGAGGCCCTTGATTCCGAGCGAGTCGGCCTTCTTGCGGCTCATGAGCAGCGCCGCGGCGGCGCCGTCGCTGAGCGGCGAGCTGTTGCCGGCGGTGACGCTGCCCTTCGCGTTGAACACGGGCTTGAGGCCCGCGAGGCTCTCGAGGGTGGTGTCCGGGCGCACCATCTCGTCGCGGCGGAACTCGAAGTTGACCTTCGTGTCGCCGTCGAACTTCACGCCGGTGACCGGGACGATCTCTTGGTCGAATTTCTTCGCCTCGATCGCCGCGGCCGCCTTCTTCTGGCTGCCGAGCGCGAACTCGTCTTGCTCTTGGCGGGTGACGCCGAACTTGGTGGCGACGTTCTCCGCCGTGATGCCCATCGGCGTGTACGCCGTGGGGAACTTCTCCATGACCTCCATCGAGGCGGAGAGCTTGTTGCCCGTCATGGGCACCATGCTCATCGACTCGACGCCGCCCGCGACGACGATGTCGTTCGAGCCGATGGCGATGGCTCCCGCGCCCAGCGCGAGGGCCTGGAGGCCGCTCGAGCAGAAGCGGTTGATGGTCATCGCGGACGACTCCTCGGGGAGGCCGCCGAGCAGGCCCGCGAGGCGCGCGATGTTGAGACCCTGCTCGCCCTCGGGCATGGCGCAGCCGAGGACGAGGTCCTCGATCTCGGTGGCCTTCACCTGGGGGACGCGCGCGAGGAGGCCGCGGATGACCTCCCCGGCGAGGTCGTCGGGGCGACGCAGGGCGAGGGAGCCCTTCAGCGCGCGGCCCACGGCGGAACGAACGGCTTCGACAATGACGATGTCCATCATGGGCTTAGTTCCTGAGCGGCTTGTTGTTCATGAGCATGTACTGCATGCGTTCCTGGCTCTTCGGCTCACCGCAGAGGCTCACGAACGCCTCGGCCTCGAGCTCGAGGAGCTGCGCCTCGGTGTTCTCGCGCGAGGCGCCGGCGACGCCGCCGCAGAGCACCTCGGCGACCTTGCCCGCGATCTTCGCGTCGTGGGCGGAGGCGAACCCGCCCGCCACGAGCGTGTCGACCATCATGCGCAGCGTCGCGATGCCGCTCTCGCCGGGGAGCACGTAGGCCTTGGGGGTGGGCGGGTGGTAGCCCGCGCCCGCGAGGCCGAGCGCGCGGTTCTTGGCGTCGACGAGGACGCGCGCCTTGTCGAACGACACGCCGTCGGTCTTGCGGAAGTACCCGAGGGCCTTGCCCTCCTCCGCGCTGGTGGCGATCTTGGCGAGCGCGATGTTCTTGAACGTGTTGGTCACGATCTCGAGCACGTTGAGCTGCGCCCCCTCGGGCACGCCGTCGAGCGCGCGCCAGAGCATGTTCAGGTTGCCCGCGCCGCCGGGGAGCAGGCCCACGCCGACCTCCACGAGGCCCGAGTAGGTCTCGGCCGCGGCCTGGACCGCGGCGCCGCCGTAGCAGAGCTCGAGGCCGCCGCCGAGGGTCATGCCGTACGGCGCGACCACCACGGGCACGCTCGCGTACTTCATGCGCTGCACGGCGCCCTGGTACCCCTGCACCATCGTGCGGATCTGGTCCCACTGCTGGGCGCCCGCGGCCATCACGACGAGGAAGAGGTTCGCGCCAACGCAGAAGTGCTCGCCCTCGTTCGCGACGACCATCGCGCGGAAGTCGGTCTCGGCCTTCTCGACGGCCTTCGTGATCATGCCGATCACGTCGGGGTCGATGCTGTTCGCCTTCGTCTTGAAGGTGAGCCCGAGCACGCCGTCGCCGAGGTCCCACGCCTCCGCGCCATCGTTCTTCAGCACGGGCGCGCCGCCGCGGCGCAGGATGGTGAGCGTCGCGTACCGCGGATCGGCCTCGCGCGCTTGGTACTCGCCCTTCGCGAGGTCGAACACGGCGCCGTCGGCGCGGTAGAAGCACGTCGCGCCGCTCTCCTTCATCTTGAGCACGGAGGCGGGGAGCTGCACGCCCTCCTTCACCATGCGGTCGGTGGTCTCCACGAAGCCGAGCGCGTCCCAGGTCTCGAACGGGCCGAGCTCCCAGTTGTAGCCCCACTTCATGGCGTCATCGATCGCCGTCACGTCGTCGGTGATCTCGCCCACGCGGCGCGCCGCGTACGCGAGGCCCTTCGAGAGCACCTTCCAGGCGAACGCGCCCGCCTTGCCCTGGTCGGCGACGAGCTTGCGCACGCGCGCCTTCGGGTCCTCCTCCTTGGAGATGGCCTTCGTCGCCGCCTTGATGGCGTCGTCGCCGCCCTTGGGGCGGTACGCGAGCGTGACGGGGTCGAAGGTCTCGATGCTCTTGTCGGCGCCCTTCTTGTAGAAGCCGCCCTTCGTCTTGTTGCCGAGGAGCTTCTTCTCGACCATCGTCCGGATGAAGGCGGGGAGCTCGAAGATCTTGCGGTCCTCGTCGTTCTCGAGCGCCTTGAAGCAGTTGTCCGAGACGTGCGCGAAGGTGTCGAGGCCCACGAGGTCGGCGGTGCGGAAGCTCGCGCTCTTCGGGTGGCCCATGGGGGTGCCCGTGATGTTGTCGACGTCCTCGGGGGTGAGGCCGTCCTCGAGCATCTGGTGGATGGTCGACATCATGGCGTGCACGCCGATGCGGTTGCCGACGAAGTTCGGGGTGTCCTTCCCGAAGACCACGCCCTTGCCGAGCACGTCCTCGCCGAACTTCTTCACGTGGGCGACCACGGCGGGATCGGTGTCGGGGCCCCACACGAGCTCGAGGAGCTTCATGTAGCGGACGGGGTTGAAGAAGTGCATCACGAGGAAGCGCTTCTTGAACGCGTCCGAGCGGCCCTTCAGCATGTCGACGATGCGCAGGCCCGAGGTGTTCGAGGCGACGATCGCGTGGGGCGGCACGAGGGCCTCGAGCTTCTCGAGGAGGGCCTGCTTCACGTCGATGCGCTCGAGCACGGCCTCGATCACGAGGTCGCAGTTCTTCACGCCCTCGAGGTCGTCGGTGGTGTTGCCCACGGACACGAGGCGGGCGTTCTGCTTGTGGAAGAACGCGGCGGGGCGCGCCTTCAGCGCCTTGTCGAGGCCGCCGGCGGCGAACGCGTTGCGCGCCGCCTTGGGCGCCTTGTCGGCGTCTTTCAGGTCGGGGGGCACGATGTCGAGGAGGAGGACCTCGATCCCGGCGTTGGCGAAATGGGCGGCGATGCCTTGCCCCATCACGCCGGCGCCGATGACACACGCGCGACGAATCGGCTTGTTCATGGCGACACCTCGCCTTCGGCTCGCCCTCGCCATCGACCTTGGTTCGCCCCTTGGGTGCTCACTTGCAGGTTCATGAACGCATCCTTCAAAAAGTGTGGCGCGCGGCCCGCACGACGCGGGCGGCGCGCGTAGTGAATGACGATTCAGTCAGAAACGCAAGCCACGCGGCCGAGAAACCGACAGGCCGCCGCCGCCGCGGCGCGCGCGGTGGTAGAGCCGGGGGCATGCCGCTCACGCCGCCCGCGCTCGACCCCGCGACCCTCGCGCCGCGGACCCACTCCACCTACCCCGAGCCCTACCGCGCGCGCGTGCTGCCCCGCGAGAAGCGCGCCCTCGGGGACGCGCTCGGCCTCACGAAGGTCGGCGTGAACCTGACGACCCTCGGCCCCGGCAAGCACTCGGCGCTGCGCCACTTCCACACGCGCGAGGACGAGCTCGTGTACGTCCTCGAGGGCGAGGTGACGCTCGTGACCGACGGCGGCGAGCAGACCCTCGGCCCCGGCATGTGCGCCGGCTTCCCCGCCGGCGTGCGCGACGGGCACCACCTGGTGAACCGCACCGACGCGCCCGCGCGCTACCTCGAGATCAGCAACCGGGACGCGGACGACAGCGCCGAGTACCCCGACGACGATCTGGCGTATGCCAAGGGGCCCGACGGCGCCCCCGTGTTCACCCGAAAGGACGGCTCGCCCGCGCGTTGACGTGCCTGGCGGCGGCGGCGCGGCGGCGCGCGCGTGCTACCTTTTGCGCATGAAGCTCCGCGGCGCGCCCGTGCTCCTCGCTCTGGTCACCCTGCCCGTCTCAGGCGCCGCGCTCCTCGGCGCGTGCGGCGGCGCGACCGCGCTCGACACCGACACCGACGCGACCGCGCCCGGCCCGACGACGACCGTCACGAGCTCCCCGACCACCACGGGCACGCCGACCACCACCGGCACGCCCACGGGCACTCCACCACCCCCTCCGCCTCCGCCGCCCGTGCCGCACGCCGCAGCGCGGCGGCCGCCGCGGCGAAGGCGATGCAATTGACTGCGAGCGATGCCAGCGCGTCGCGTGG
>DAORJJ010000404.1:0-6438 GCA_035439005.1 Polyangiaceae bacterium
CCGGCGCCACGCTGGACCGACGGGCCCGCGGCGGCGACCTGCGGCGCGTGCCACGCGACGCCACCCCCTGCGCCGCACGCGGCGGCGTCCACGTGCGCCTCCGCGGGGTGCCACGAGGGCGCGACCACGCCGGGCGGCGACCTCACGCCCGCGGCGCGCGCGGTGCACGTGAACGGGCGCGTCGACGCGCGCGTGCCCTGACCGAGCGTGCCCAAGCCCACGTGCCCACGTGCCCACGTGCCCGGGGCGGCGCTTGAATCCCTCGCGCGCGCGCCCGTCTACGCTCCTGGTTCGTTCGCTCCTGGTTCGGGGAGCCGACAGGGGAACGCGCCGGCAGCCTCCGTCGCCGAACCGCACTTGCTCGTCCCCGCGTCGTCGCCGAACATGTTGGGCGCAGCGTCCATTCCCCTCAAAGGAGATCGACCCATGGGTTCATCCGCGAAGGTGTGCTGTTTCGTTGGCCTCGCGCTCGTCGCGCTGGTGGCTCCGTCCTTCGGCGGGAGCGAAGCTCAGGCGGTCCCCGCAATGCGAGCGCCCGCGGGCGGCCTCGACGACTCCGAGGGCTCGCCCGTCCTGTCTCGGGAGCGGGGCAAGGACCTCGGCAACGGGATGCGGTGCACGTTTGGCTCCGACTGCAGGTCGGGCAGCTGCGTGTTCAAGGTCTGCAAGGCGAAGGGTGGCGGGAAGAAGCAGCTCACCAACGGCGCTGCGTGCACCTTTGGCAGTGAGTGCGCGTCGGGCAGCTGCGTCTTCAAAGCCTGCAAGGCGAAGGGCGGCGGTGGGAAGCAGCTCGGCAATGGCATGAAGTGCACCTTCGCCTCCGACTGCGCCTCCAAGAAGTGCGTGTTCAAGGTGTGCAAGCGATGATGAGTCGAGCCTGGCTCTGCGCGCTGCTCCTCGGCTCGGTGGTCGCGTGCAAGGGGGGCGACAAGAAAGCCGCTTCCCCTTCCATGCCCACGCCCGCGCCCACGTCCGCGTCGCCCGCGCCCAGCGCGGTCGCGTCCGCCGCGCCCCCCGTCGATGCCCCGAAAGACCCCGCGTTCGAGCAGCAGACGAAGTGGCTTCGAGCGTTCGCGGAGGCCTTCAACAAACACGACGCCGACGCCATCGATCGGGGATACTCGATGGAGAACTCCACGAAGTGGTCGGACTACAAGTCGCTCTTCGCCGACGCCCCCGACGCAAGAATGGCGATCACGCGCTCCTGGCACATTCGCGACGTGGTCCTCGTCGAGTTCGTCGAAGGCGGCACCAACGAGCCGGCGGGGAAGAAGCCTTTTGGCTACGTCGGCGCGGCGCTGCTCTGGTTCAACCCGGCGGGGCAGGTCGTCGACGAGGGCGTCTACCTCGACGAGCTGACGCTCGAGGTGCAGCTCGGCACCGCGAAGCCGCCGGCGTCGAAGGTCGAGGTGCGCCCCCTGCGCGCCGTGCCTCCCTACTCCGCGACCTGGGAGCAGCACCGCGCCAACGGCACCCCGGAGGAGGCCAAGATCCTTGGGATTCGCGAGCAGCTCTACTCCAAAATATCGGCGAACGCCGAGCGGGACTTCATCGGTCTCATGACCGATGACATCGAGCTCGTCGCCTACGACGAGCCCGCGGACGCCAAAGGCAAGAAGGCCGCCGCCGCGATCTTCAACAGCTGGCACACCATGTTCTCCGACCTCAAGATCGAGCCTGAGCACTCCTGGGCGTGTGAAAATTTCGCGATCTTCGAGGGGACCTTCGCGGGTCGACACACGGGGCCTTGGGGCCCGGTCAAGGCGACGAAGAAGGAGTTCAAGAACCACTTCGTCGACGTCACTCGCGTCAACAAGGACGGCAAGGTCGACAGGATGTGGACCTACTCGAACAACGCGGAGCTGATGGATCAGCTCCGCGAAGCCCCGACGAAGTAGTCGCCCGCGGCGCCCACGAGCTCGAGGAGGGCACCGCGGGACCCCTTGCTCGATGCACGCGGAGCGTGCGATCCATGGTCGCCATCATGACCCGTCGCCACGTCGGCACGACGTCCCTCGCCCTCGCTGCCTCCCTCGCGCTCGTGCCTGGGCTCGTGGGGCTCGTCGGGTGCAAGAAGCCGCCGCCCCAAGACACTCCGAGCGCGTCGGCCGCGTCGGCCGCCCCGGCGACCGCGACCGGGGCCCCCGCGGCGACGCCTGCGGCCGTGGATCCTTTCCAGTGGGGCTACTGCGAGCTCTCGATCGACGGCGCGCCCCCCACGAGGCACCCCGGCGGCGGCTACAAGGTCGCCTCCCGGCACTGGGCGGCGCCGGGGCCGCAGCGAGACCGGGTGGAGCCGCTCATCCTGAACTGCGGCAAGGTCAACCTGAGCACGGCGACGATCGCCGAGGCCGACTACCCCATGCGGGCTGGCAAGCACGCCGTGGCCCCGGGCTCGACCAAGCCAGGCACCTTCGTCGCCGTCCCGGGCGGGAAGGGCGAGCTCGTGATCGACGCCTGGGACAAGTTGGGTATCAAAGGCTCATTCAAGCTCACGGGCTTCGACGGGGGCAAGACCGCGACTGGCAAGTTCGACTTCAAGTGCCCACCGACGCTCGCGTGCAAATGAGGGCGCGCCGGCGCGCGCCCGGAGAACCGGTGAGCCCATATGGATAGGCATCTCCTCGTGCTCGATCTCGATGAGACCCTGCTCCACGCGACCGAAGCGCCGCTTCGACGAGCGCCAGACCTCGTCGTCCCGCCCTTCTTCATCTATCGCAGACCGGGCCTCGCTCACTTCATCGCGGCCGCTCACCGGCACTTCGACCTCGCCGTGTGGACGTCGTCATCCCCGAGGTACGCCGCCGTTGTGTGTCAGGCCCTCTTTGACGACCCGAGCGTCCTGTCCTTCGTGTGGGCCGGCGACAGGTGCACTCCGACACGAGACTTCGACGAGGGGACCGTGACGCAGTCGAAGCGGCTCGCGAAGTTGCGCAAGAAGGGGTACGACCTCGATCGCGTGCTCGTTGTGGACGACAGCCCGGAGAAGCATGCGAGAAACTACGGAAACCTCGTGCAGATCGCGCCGTACCTCGGGGACGAGCACGACGCCGAGCTCGCGTACCTCGGGGAGTACCTCGAGGAGCTCGCCCGCGCACCAAATGTTCGCGTCATCGAGAAGCGCCTCTGGCGCAGGCGCTTCGTCGACGGCGACAGGAAGTGAGCGTCCCGCGGCTGAAGGCTCCCGCTCACCGCCTCCAGCGGGAACCCGGCCCCAAAGGCTGCGGGCCACGCTCTGGCGCGTCGAGGCGGCGCCTCCCGCCACGCCCCTCCGACGTGACGCTCGCTCTCGCCGCCATCGCGCGTGCGGTGCGAACGCGATAGGCGCTCTCCGTCAAAGGCGGTATCCATCCTCCCCATACGACAGTGCCAGTCGACCTCCGCAGGCGTGGCCGCGCCGTCACCGGCGCGCGAGGCCCAGAGCGTGGCGGACCAGCGGCAGGCGGTCTTGGCCCCAGCTCACCCACGCGCCGACGCGATACGACGGGACTCCCCACAAGCCGAGCTCCTCGGCCAGCGCGATCCGGTTGGCCTCGGCCAGGGCGGCGCCTGCGGCCATGTTCGCGAGCGCCCTCCCGAGCTCGTCGCGCGTGACGCCGGCGCGCTCCGCCACGGCCCACATTCCCCGCTCCGTGGCGACGTCGTGCCCCTCGGACCAGATCCCGCGCGCGGCGGACACGGCGAAGTCGAACGCCCGCCGCGGATCCGCGCCGAGCTCGGCGCACACCGCCAGGCACCGCTCGGCCCCGGCGCCCACCGGGTCCGCGATGCGCCCGAACGGGATGCCCAGGCGCCGCGCCTCGCGCGCGGAGTCCTTCACGAGGTAGAGCTTCTTCGTCGTGGGGACGGCCAGCCCGCGCATCACCATCGGCAGCAGCGGGCGGAGCACGATCTCGAACGCGTCCCCCGCGTCGCGCCACCGCTGGAGCTGCGCCACCGCGAGGTAAGAGTACGGGCTACGAAACGAGAACCAGAGCTCGAGCGGCGTGCCCGCGGGCGCTGGGGAGAACAGCGGCGCGGCCCGCGCCGTCAACGCCTCGCCCACCGAGTGCCCCGCCGCGCGCAGCCGCTCTCCCACCAAGGGCATGCGCATCGGCCCCTCGAACCACTCCCCATGATAGCGCACGCTCCCCGGGTGGTAGTGGCCGCCGGCCCGCTGCTTCGCCGCGTTCGCCGCCAAGAGCCCCTCGGTCTCCCCCGGCGACGCGCTCGCCATCCCTTCCAGCGCGCGGCCGTCGCCCTCCCAGAGCGGCGCGCTCACGGCCACGCACGTGTCCAGAGAGGGCGCCTTCGCCACGATCGCGTTGGCCCGCGCCACCATATCGGCGGAGGGCATCGACCACGCCGCCGGGAACGCCACGTCGTAGAACGCTGCCAGGCTCGCGCAGTCCCGCGGCCCATGCCCCTCCCGCAGCCCGGGCGCCGGGTTGACGTCCTCTGCCCCGAGCGGCACCGGGAGCACCCGCACCACCACGTCGCTCCCCGCCGTCATGCGGTGGAGCTGCTGGGCCATGACGGCGCTGTACGGGCACGCCGCCGACCAATAGAGCTCCACCGCGCGACGCTGCGGGGACACCGCCGCGAGGGCCCGCTGGACCCACCCGTGAACCCGCGGCCCGGTGTTCAGGTAGACGTTCAGGAGCCCCGGCTTGAGTCCACTTCCCATGCGCGGAGGGTACTCCGATCGAGCGCGCGCTGACTCCCAACGAACGTTGGCGGCCCCGCCGCGTCGATCAGACCACCACGACCATCTTGCCGTTGGCGCTGTTCGCGTCCATGGCGCGGTGGGCGCGGACGAGCTCCTCGAAAGGGAACGTGGGGCCGAGCGTCAGCTGGAGCGCGCCCTCTTCCACCATGGCCACGTAGCGCGAGAGCTGCTCGGGCGTGATGTCGCCGGAGCCGCCGGAGTACGACGTGAGCTTCACGCCCGTGGGGATGTCGCCCATGGGATGGAAGCGCTCGAGGATCCACTCGCCCCCGAGCATGCCGGTCATGCACACGATCCCGCCGGACGCGACGCTGGCGAGCGAGTCGCGGAGCGTGCCCGCGCCCACGAGCTCGAGCACGCGGTCGACGCCCCCGCCGAAGGCCGCGCGCACGGTCTCGGCGATCGCGCCGTCGTCCACGATCACGTGGTCCGCGCCGGCCTCGCGCAGGAGCGCGGCCTTGCCCTCGGTGCGCGTGGTGCTCGCCACCGTCAGCCCCGCCCGCTTGGCGAGCGCGAGCGCCGCGAGCCCCACGGACGACGTGCCGCCGCGGATGAGCAGGGTCTTGGCCCGCTCAATCTCGAGCCCAATGTGCAGGCTCCCGTGGGTGGTCTGGAGCAGCTCGGGCAGGGCGCCGAGCGTCGCCCAGTCGAGCGCCGTGTCGAGGGGGAAGACGTGCGCCCGGGGCACGCGGGTGAGCTCGGCGTAGGACCCGTCGAACTGCCGGCCCATGCCGCCCATCATGGCGGCGACCCGCTGCCCGGGCGCGAGGTCGGTGCCGGGCGCGGCGACCACCTCCCCCACGCACTCGATGCCGAGCACGCGCGGGAAGCTCACCGACGGCGAGTCGCCCCGGCGCGTGAACCACTCCGAGCGGTTCAGCCCGAACGCGCGGACGCGGATGAGCACGGATCCGGCGACCGGCTCCGGCGTGGGCACCTCGCGGAGCAGCAGCTTCTCGGGACCACCCGGCTCTTCGATCACATAGGCTCTCATGGTCTCAGGCTCCTTCAGCGTGGGGGCGGGTTCTGGGTGGCGAAGAGGTAGCGCGCGACGCGCCACGCGCCGTCGGGCTGCTTGCGGAAGACGAAGAGCTCGGAGTTCTTCTCGGGCACCTTGCCGCCGGTGGCGCGGATCTCCGTTTGACCGGCGGAGTGCGTGCGCGCCCAAGCGGTATCCCCCACAACCTCGACCTCGTCGATACCAAACGCGACGTGCAGCTGGATGGCCGCGAAAATCTCGTCGTAGGCGCGCCGGATCGCGGCGCGCCCCTCCGCCGGCGCCCGGTGCTGGGCCATGAACACCGCGTCGTCGGCGTAGACCTCGGTGGCCGCGGCGGCGTCCCCCGCGTTGAGGGCGGCCTCGTAGCGGCGCAGCACCGCCTCGAGGCGGGCGCGGTCTTCGTGGGCATTGCTCGTGTGGACCATGGTCTCTCCTGTTCTTGGGGGCGTGCCCACACCGTCGGCGCGCGGGGCCCCGCAGGCCGTGAGCATCACGGCGAGCAGCGGGAGACAGCGAAGAGCGGAGGAATGGGCGCGACTCATGGGGTGGATGGTAGTGACTCCCGCTTGGCGCACAACCGCCCGTTCTGGACCTCAGTGTTGCATCAGTGCAACAATCTCGGCATGCACCTGCATGGGAGCCCCGAAGGGGCGAACCAACGAGCCGACGGCGCATCCGCAGGCGAGGTGGCGCCATGAACCGCCATGCGAGCCCCGATGGGGCGAGCGAA
>DAORJJ010000405.1:0-6422 GCA_035439005.1 Polyangiaceae bacterium
GGACCCAAAACCAGGAGGTGGGGCCCCAGCCGGCTCCGCCGGTGGGGCGGAGGACAGCGTCCTCCGATGACTCGTCCAGCCAAGTTAGCGGTCTTGATGGAAGATCACGACCGCTGACTTAGCGCCGCGGGAAGCCGCGCACGCGATCGACGATGAGGGCGATCGAGCGCTCGTCGAAGAGGAGCGAGTTGTGGCCTTTGTCGCGGAAGCTCACCACCTCGCCGGTGGGGAACATGGCCGAGGTCTCGGGCACGACCACGCGGTCGGCCTCGGCCACGAGCGACAGGTGCGGCACGTCGTGCTCGTGCGCGCGGGCGCGGAGGCGGTCGAGCACCTCGCTCTCCTGGTGGAGATCGCGCCCGACGAGGTACGGGAACAGCTTCGCGTGCCGCGTGCCGAAGAACGGGCTCGCGATGGAGATGGTCTGCGCCACCTTCCGCGCGCCGTGCAGCTCCTGCACGTAGTAGCGCGCCACGACGCCGCCGAGCGAGTGCCCCACGAGGTGCACGTGGGCGCCGTGCGGCAGGTGCGCCATGAGCCGCACGAGCTTCTTCGCGATGCGCGCCACGCCCTCGCCCGGCGCGTGAGAGAACGACGCGACCTTCGCGCCGGCGTCCTCGAGCGCCTTGCGCATGGGGCGAAACACGCCGGCGCTGGCCATGAAGCCGTGGATGAGCACGACCACGTCGTCGCCCGCCCGCACCCCCTCGGGCAGGCTGGGCAGGAGGTCGAGCGGTGAGAGAACGACCTCGCGCAGCGTGGCGAGCGTCTCGGTGAGGTCCCCCCGGCGCGGTAGTAGGGCTCGCATCGGTGCTCCTCACAAAGCATGAAGCGTGCGAGCCTCCAAGTTTTCCACCTTGCGACCCGCGCCTGTGGGGAAGTAGGAGGCGACCTGTGGAAGAGACCGACGACGTGCGCGGCGGCACACCCGAGCTCCCGGCGCACGCGATCCGCGTCGAGGTGAGCGACCAGGACATCGATGTCCTCGGACACGCGAACAATGTCGCGTACTTGCGCTGGGTGCAGGACGTGGCCGTGGCGCACTCCGACGCCGTCGGCCTCACGTTCGCGCGCTACCGCGAGCTCGGCGGCGTGTTCGTGGTGCGGCGCCACGAGATCGACTACCTGCGCTCCGCGCTACGCGGCGAGGTGCTCGAGGTGCGTACCTGGATACCCAGGTCCATGGCGGCGAAGGTGCTCCGTAAGACCGAGGTGCGGCGCCTGACCGGGGAGGTGATCGTGCGCGCCGAGACCACCTGGGGCTACATCGACGTGCGGGCGCTGCGCCCCACGCGCATCCCCGACAGCGTGCGCGAGGCGTTCGGCATGCCGCGCAAGCCGCGCGAGGCGGCCGAGGCCGGCCAGTAGCGTGCGCGGCGAGCGCGGCTCTACGACGTCGCGAGCAGCGTCGAGACGTCCTCGTCCTCCGACGCGCGACCTTCGATGAAGTCGCGCACGAAGCGGTCCTTCGTGCTCCGGAACTCGTCGCGCGTGCCGTGCAACGCCACGCGCCCCTGGTTCAGCATCACGAGGCGATCCGAGACGCTGAACGCGGTGCCCATGTCGTGCGTGACCACGATGCTCGTGAGCTTCAGCTGCCGCTGGATGCTCATGATGAGGTTGTTGATGCGCGCCGTGTTGATGGGGTCGAGGCCCGTGGTCGGCTCGTCGTAGAGGATGACCTCCGGCTGAAGAGCGAGCGTGCGCGCGAGGCCGACGCGCTTGCGCATGCCGCCGCTGAGATCGGACGGGCGCATCGCCTCGATGCCCGGGAGGCCCACCGCCTCGAGCGACCAGTCCACGCGGGCCGCGATGTCGCTCTCGGGCATGGTCGCCCAGTACTGCTCACGCAGCCCGTACGCGACGTTGTCGCCTACGGACATCGAGTCGAAGAGGGCCGCCCCCTGGAACAAGTAGGCGACCCGGCGGCGCACGTCGAAGAGCTTGCGCTCGCTCATGCGCGTGATCTCTTCGCCGTCGAACGTGATGGTGCCCGAGTCGACCGAGATGAGGCCGATGAGCATCTTCAGGAGCACGCTCTTGCCCGTGCCGGACGGCCCCATCACCGTGGTGGTCTCGCCGCGGTGGAACTCGAGGTCGAGCCCTTTGTAGACCTCCTTGCTCCCGAACGCCTTCTTCACGTCGGAGAAGCGGATGAGCACGTCGCCCATGGCGGTCTTGATGTCGGGCTGCACGGCGCCACTCTAGCGCGAGGCCCCGGGTGCGCGCGAGCCGACGGCGCGGCCCTTGGCGGCGCGAGCGCACAGGTTGTCCACAGGCGCGCGGCGCCCGCGGGGCGATCGGGGTGTGTCGTGCCTTTCCCCCGGCGCCGCGTTTGGCTAGGGTGCCGCCTCCCACGTGTCCGACCCGGTCGAGTTTGAAGCAGGCGCCGCGACCTATTCGGTGAGCCTTCCGCAGTTCGAGGGCCCACTCGACCTCTTGCTCCATCTTTGCCAGAAGCACGAGCTCGACATCCTCGACATCCCCATGGGGTTCATCACGAAGAAGTACCTCGAGTACCTCGACGTGATGACCCACATGCAGCTCGACGTCGCGTCGGAGTACCTGCTCATGGCGGCCACGCTCACGCACATCAAGTCGAAGATGCTGCTGCCCCTGCCGCCGCCCGGCCAGGAGGACGACACGACCGAAGAGGACGAGGAGGACCCGCGCGAGGCCCTCATCCGCCGTCTGCTCGAGTACCAGAAGTACAAGCTGGCGGCCGCGCAGCTCGAGGCGAAGGGCATCGCCGCGCAGAACGTGTTCCTGCGGGGCGCGCCCCCGGAGCCCGTGCTCGGCGAGCCCGCGCTGCCGCCGCTCGCGGAGATCCCGCTGTTCCGCCTGATCGAGGCGTTCCAGGGCGTGCTCGCGAAGAGCAAGGTGAAGCTCGGGCACGACATCGTGGCCGACCGCATCAGCATCACCGACCGCATCCACGAGCTGCTCGCCATCCTGGAGACCCGCCGGCAGGTGGTCTTCGAGGAGCTGTTCGAGGGCCTGGTCAGCAAGTTCGACCTCGTGATCACCTTCCTGGCGCTGCTCGAGATGACCCGCCTGCGCATGACGCGCCTCTTCCAGACCGACGCCAGCTCCCCGCTGTACGTCGAGTACCGCGCGGCGGCAGGCGATCCGCTGCCCGAGGGACTCGAGGCGCCTCGGCCTCCGTCCGCGCCGGCGGAGGCGGCGGCTCCCACCGACGCAGCCGCCGCGGCCACCGATCCCCCGGGTGCGACGGAGACCCCCACCGACCTGGAGGCGGACGCGCCTGACGGCGTGGACGCAGCGACCGCGGCCGACGAGACCGTGGCCGACGCTCCGCCTCCGACGACCGACGAGACCGTGGCCGACGCGCCGCCTCCGACGGCCGACGAGCCTCCGACGGCTGCGGAGACCGTGGCTGACGAGCCGGCCCCAACGGCCGACGAGCCTCCGACGGCCGCGGAGCCCGTGGGCGACGAGCGGGCTCCGCTGCCCGACGAGCCCGCGGTCGACGACCTGGCTCCGTCGAACGAGGACGCGCCCCTTTCAGCGGGCGATGGAAACGAGGATAATCACGCGGAAGCGGCGGTCCACGCTGCCGAGCCCGCGCCGCCCGCGGGCGACGACGCGGGCCACGCCGACGACGAGACCGAGGAAGGGCGCACCCCGTGACCAGTCGCAAGAAGAAGCAGGCCTCCGCGGCCGCCCGCAAGAAGAAGGCGACCTCGGCGAGCGCGACCCAGGCCGCGCCGATCATCCCCGACGAGGCCACGCCCGCAGAGGAGGCCACGTCCGCAGAGGCCATGCCCGCGGAGGCCACGCCCGCGGAGGCCACGTCCGCAGAGGAGGCCACGAAAGGGGCTGACGAGCCCGCCGCTGAGCCGCCGCCCCAGGCGGACGATGAGACCCCGCCGGCCCCGGAGACCGACGCGCCGCCCGCGGCCGGGAGCGACGCGATCCCCGACGAAGGCGAGGGCGTCCCCACCCCGCGCGGCGACGGGTCTAGCGCGGACGACGACGACGGCGAGTGGCCGGTGACGCCCGACTCGGTCGTGCCCCCGGCGGCCGCGGGGCCGGAGGACGGCCCCGACGAGATCGTGAGCTCGATCGGCGCGTTCCGCTGGCCCGACGACGTCGACGTCACGGTGAACCTCACCGGGGGCGTGCCGGCGCTCTACGAGCGTGACGATCTCGCCGAGGGCGGCGCCCACGAGGTCGTCATCATCGACAGCCGCGCCGACGCGGCCACGGAGGACGTGACCGAGGCCCACCTCCGCGGCCTCGTCGAGGCCCTGGTCTTCGCCTCCGAGTCGCCGGTGCGGCCGGCCGAGCTCGCCCGGCGCGCGGAGAGCACGACGAAGGAGATCCGCCGGGTGCTCGCCGGCCTCCGCGCGACGTACCTCGGCCGAGGGATCCAGCTCGACGAGGTCGGCGGCGCGTGGGTGTTCCGCACGAACCCCGTGTACGCCCCCTTCGTCCGCGAGCTGACGGGGCAGAAGCCCGTCAAGCTCACGCGCGCGCAGATCGAGACCTTGTCGATCCTCGCTTACCGCCAGCCCATCACGAGGCCCGAGATCGACGACATCCGCGGGGTCGACTCCGGCCCCGTGCTGAAGATGCTGCTCGAGCGCGATCTCATCAAGATCCTTGGCAAAAAGGACGAGCCGGGGCGCCCCATCCTGTACGGCACCACCCCGCAGTTCCTCGAGTTCTTCGGCATCGCGTCGCTGAAGGACCTCCCCACGCTGCGCGAGTTCACCGAGCTCAACGACGACTCCAAGCGGGTCATCGAGCGCGAGCTCGGGGAGCCCTACGAGGAGCCCCTCGCGACGAGCGAGCCACCCGCTCTCGAGGACGACGAGGGCGACGCGGGCGAGGACCTCGGTCAGCCGGAGGCCGGCGCGTCGCCCGAGGCCCCTCCCGACGAGCTCGTCGGCGACACGCGCGTCGACGAAGCGCTCGCGGAGCTCGAGCGCGCGTCGCTCGCGACCGAAGCGGATCCCGACGAGAGCGAGCTCGGCGACGCCCTCGGCGCCGTCGCAGACGAGGCGGCGCGCACCGACGGCGACGACGACGAGCGCGACAGCGACGAGCCGCTCGATGATGGCTTCGACCTTGTCGGGGACGGGGACGAAGAGCTCAACGAGGCCGACGACGCGGCCGACGACGACGCGACGGACGACGGCGACGCGACCGACGACGGCGACGCGACCGACGACGGCGACGCGACCGACTGAGCCCCCTCCCCGATCAGTCGTCGGCGGGATCGGGGTAGCCGGCGGCGAGCTTCAGCGTCTCGTCGCGCAGCTTCTTGTGGGCCGCGAGCTTCCGCACGAGCCCCCAGAAGCCGGGATCGGCGAGGGTCTTCATGGCGTCGGGCCCCTTCGACTTGCGCGGGATCGACGACGGTCCCTTCGCCCGGAGCGCCTCCATCTGCTGGACGAAGGCCTTGGTCGGGAAGAGATCGCCTCGCTCCCACGCCATCACGGTGGACTGCTCGATCGACAGCGCGGCGGCGAGCTCCTTCGCCGTGCACGCGAGCTCCTTGCGGAGGGCCTTGAGGTCTTCGGGCTGCAAGCGGGTGCTCCTTCGGGGCCTCGCGCGCGACCGATTCGCGACAGCGGCCTGCCTGTGCGCTACTCTAGTTCATCTCGCCGCCCCCCAGCGGCTCTTCGCTCCTCTTGCGGCCCCTGGCCGCGCTCGTGGAAACCGCCTTGCGCCTCCTTTGTTGCCTCCGTAAGCGCGCCGTCTTGGCGTTTGGTGCCGTCACGCTGGCGGCGTGCGCCGGCGCGGTGGCGGCGTGCGGGGCCTCCGGCGATCCGAGCACGATCATCCTCCAGCCGGACACGGGCACCCCGCTCCAACCCCGCGACGCATCGTTGGTCCCCACCGAGGCAGGCGCGCGGGTCGGCACGCTCCGGATCGTGCACGCGGCCGTAGGGCTCCCCGCGCTCGACTTCTGCACGCGCACCGGCCCGCAGGACCTCTACGCGGGGCCGGTCCTCGGCGGAGGGCGCGCCCGCGACGGCGGGCCCGCGGCGGACGCGGACGACGGCGACGCGGACGACGCGCGAGCCGCCGACGCGAGCGACGCGACGGCGAACGGGCCCGACGCCGCGGCTGTCGGCGTGAGCTACCTCACGGCCTCGCAGTACGTGTCGGTGGAGGGGTCCGGGACGGTCGAGATCGCCATGGTCGCCGCGGGCTCCGGCTCCTGCGCGCAGCCCCTCGCGGTCGGCGCCATCACGCTCGAGCCAGGGAAGCTCAAGACCGCCATCGTGCACCTCACCGGCCCTGCGCGCCGCGCGGACGCCGGGCCGGACGCGGGCGAGGACGCGGCGACCGACGCGGCGACCGACGCGCGCGAGGGCGACGCCGCGAGCGAGCGGGCCGCGGCGAGCGTGACGGCCTTCGACGACGCGCCCGACGTATCTCCTAACCGC
>DAORJJ010000406.1:0-6393 GCA_035439005.1 Polyangiaceae bacterium
GGGGTTGCATGCGGGAAATTCAACCATTTCCACCGGCAGTTGCCGATCTACACCCAGAGCTCTTGCCCCTGCATGTCCAGTTCATCAACGCCGTCATCCAGAACCCGCAGGTCTTGCCCACGGCCCTCTACGCGAACTACGCGGTCGCCGGGCCGCCGGCCATCCCGGCCGCCGACTACTACGGCTGGTCCTGACTCGCCTGGCCGGCCGCGGCCCTCACTTCACCGCGAGATAGATCGCGTACAGGAAGGCGGGCGCGATGCGCGTGGCCTGCGTGGGGCAGAGGTGCCCCTGGCTGGGATCGTCGCCGCCGGGCCCCGACTGGTCGCTGAGGCACGCGGCGGTGGAGCGCACGCCCTGGCATATTTGCCATACGCCCCCGACCTCGCAGCGCGCGCCGCTCGTGGGGTTGGTGCTCTCCACGTCGACGAGATCGAAGATCGGATCGGAGGGGAAGGTCGCGAACATCCAGTCGCGGAACTGGAGCTTTGGGGGGTTCTCGGTGGCGTCGAAGACGAGCGGCGCGGTGACGTGGACCACCTTGATGCCCTTGGCCTTCAGCGCCGTGACCGCCCCGGCGTACGCGGTCTGCGCGGTCGCGAGCAGCGACGCGGTCACGTCGGCGTAGCCGTATTTCATGATGGCCACGGTGAGGTTGTTGGCGGCCTTCGACGACTCGGTCTGCCACACCTGCACCTTCTGCGTGGGCTTGCCGTTGTCGACGCCGAAGCCCGAGCGGAAGATGCCGCCGTTCAACCCGACCGCGGCGGTGCTGCCGGAGGTGTAGGTGCGAAAATTCACCCCGTTCGCCTCGACGCCGTTCTCGAGGTCTTGCCCCACGGACATGTGCAAGAACAGCGTGCGCGCGGCCCCGACCTTGGCCTTCTCGGCCGCCGAGAGCGCCTTCCACGCGGCGATGCCCGCGTTGCCCACCACGTTCGCGCGCGCAGGCCCGCCGTCGGTGGGAGGGGGAGGTGCGCCGTCCGTGGGAGGAGGCGGAGGCGCGCCGTCGGTGGGAGGCGGAGGGGCTCCGTCAGGGAGCGCCGTGGGCGAGGTCGTCGTCGGCGAGGACGAGGGCTGGGTCGCGCCGCTGTCCGCGCCGCCCGCGGGGTCGTTGGAGCACGCGGCGTGCACGAGGCCGAGGCCCACCAAGGCGGCGAGCGTGCCGAGAGAGCCGAGGAGCAGGGAGCGAGCGCGCGACATGGTGAACCTCACGTGAAAGCAAGACGACCCCCCTCGCTGTAGCACCCCGTCGAGGTGCTACAAGACCCTCCGTGAAGGCGCCTCCTCGTATTCCGTCGCCGCGGCCGCTCGAGCCCTTCCGCGCCGATCTCCGCGCGCGGATGAGCCGCCCGCAGCGTCATCGCCTGCTGCACGGCTACCCCATGCGCCCGCTGATGCAGCCCCTCGCGCCCTCGCCGAAGGCCCCGGAGGCGACGCTCGACATCGACCCTGCGCGCGGCCTGCTCGTCGGCGTGCTGCCTCACACGTACTGCAACCCCAAGGTGCGTGGCTGCGGGTTCTGCACCTTCCCGCACGAGCGGCACACGAACGAGGGGGCGCGCGAGTCGGTCGCGAGCGTGGTGCGCGAGCTCGAGCACCGCGTCACCGCCACGCCCTCGCTGCGTGGCCGCCGCGTCGAGGGGCTGTATTTCGGCGGCGGCACGGCGAACCTCACGCCCCCCGACGCCTTCGAGGCGCTCACCCGGGCCCTCGAAGCGGCGTTCGATCTCCGCGACGCCGAGCTCACGCTCGAGGGCGTGCCCGTGTACTTCCTCACGCACGACCGGGCCCTCCTCCGCGCGCTCGCGCGCACCACGGCCCGGCACCGACGGCTCTCGATGGGCGTGCAGACGTTCGACCCCGAGTGGCTCAAGAAGATGGGCCGCGAGCGCTTTGGCGATCACGAGAAGGTGCGCGCGGTCGTGGGCGCCGCCCGCGAGGCCGACATGACCGTGTCGATCGACCTCTTGATCAACCTGCCGGAGCGCTCGCTCCCCGCGTGCCTCGACGACCTCGCGCGCGCGTGCGAGCTCCAGCCCGAGCAGATATGCCTCTACAACCTCGTGCTCGCGGCCGACCTCGACGCCGCGTGGTCGGAGGACGAGGCGCTGCTCGCGAAGCTCCCCAGCCCCGAGCGCGCCTTCGCGCGCTGGCTCGCGGCGAGGGCGTTCCTGCTCGAGAACGGCTATGTGCAGACGACGCTCACGAACTTCGAGCTCGCCACCGTGGCGGACACGCCCCGCGCGTTCCTCTACGAGCGCGCGAGCTTCACGCCCCACCTGTTCGACGCCCTCGGCTTCGGCCCGGCGGGCATCTCCACGATGACCGCGCGGGGCGGCGGCCGGTGCGTCAAGTGGCAGAACCACGACACGGCGGAGGCCTACCAGGCCGCGATCGCCGCGCACGGCCAGGCCGCGGCGCTCCGCTTCACCTACAGCACACTCGATCAGAAGCTGCTCTATCTCACGCGCTCGTTCGCGCAGCTCTCGGTGCCCCGCGCGCCTTACCGTGAGCGCTTCGGCGTCGAGCTCGAGCACGACTTCCCCGAGGCCCTCGCCGTGCTCTCCGAGGCGCGCCTGCTCGACGACTCCAACCCGGAGGCGCTGCGCCTCACGCCCGACGGCATGTTCTACGCCGACGCGGTCGCCGGCCTCCTCGCCTCCGAGCGCGCCCGCCAGCTCACCGGCCCGCGCCACGGAGGCCGAGACCCAAACGACTCGCGCCGAGGTTCGATGGGGTGACGTGGGGTGAGTGGCGGGAGGCGCGAGGCTGCGCTGGAAGGCGGTGGCCCTTCACGCGGTGAAGGGGCACTCGCGAGGCGCACCACGCGGGCTCGGTCCGCGCGCCCTATCCGCGGAGCTTTGCGAGCACGCCGACGAGGGTCTTCTCGCGCGCCTTCAGCGAGTCCTTGAAGTCGTGATCGTCGGTGTGGCGGATCTCGTCGCGGAGCTCGCGGAGGTCCGCTTCCAAGGTCTGCACGAGGAGCTGCTGTTCCGTCTCGCTGAGCTCGATAGAGGGCATGATGGGGGCAGATTTACCGCACATCGCGGCCTGTGGGAAGGAGCCCGCACCCGAGCCGGGCTCGCGCGATCCGCGCGTCCCCCGCCACACACCTACCCCCAAGAACCCGCGCCAGGTACACGCCGGACCCGAAATGGGAGCAGAATCTCAAGACTGCCACGTGAGGCCTGTGGCGGCCCATCGCAGCGGAGCAGGATCCATGCATCGCCCACCCGAGGTTGCCCGATACTTCAAGCGCTTCTGGGACGAACCCCGCGGGGACGCCTACGACTCGTGCGGGACATCCTGGTGGTACTTCGAGCTCGACTCGAACGGATGGCCGAGTCGGCAGCTCGAGCTCTACGCGGACGGGACCCTCCTTCGCTACGACGTTGGACACGCCGAGGACGAGCTCGGCGGCCTCGGCGATCAACCCCTCGATCTCGCCGAGCTCGCTGCGTTCGAGATCGACGCCGCGGAGTTTGAGGCTCGTTGGAGCGCGGGGGACGCTCGAAACCAACGTGAGAGATGACCGAGCAGGCCTTGATCGAAGCCATTCGCGACGGCCGTGACGCAGACGCGCTCGCGCGGCTCGCTGCGGGCGCGGCTCCCCACTGCGTCGAGTCCCACACGGGTATGACCGCGCTCGCCGTGGCGGTCTCGGCGAACCGCCCGCGGGTCGTCCGGGCGCTGCTCGACGCGGGCGCGGCGCCGGACGTCGAAGGGCCGGACGGCACCCGTCCGCTCTCGCTCGCCACGGGCGCGGAGCGGCTCGATGTCCTGCGCCTGCTGCTCGACGCGGGCGCCGACCCGAACCACCACCCCGTGGGCGGCCCGTCGGTGCTCTACAGCAGCGCCGCCCACCCGCAGGCGGTGGCGCTGCTCCTCGCACACGGCGCCGATCCGAACCTGGCCACCGCGCAGGGCGAGACCGCGCTGTCGTTCTGCGCCAGCTGGGGGCTGGTGGAGACGGCCCGTCTGCTTCTGGCGCACCAGGCCGACGCCAACCACGTGGTGTCCGCCGCCGCCGATGGCGAGCTCGCCTTCGAGTGGTCGGTGCTGTGTTTCGCCGCGATGGAGGGCGATCTCGAGATGGCGGGCGCGTTGCTCGCCGGTGGTGCGGACCCGACCTGGGCGAACCGCTGGGGCAAGACGGCCGCCTCGGTCGCGGCCGACCACCGGCACCCCGAGGCGCTGGCGGCGCTCCTCGACGCGCAGCGCGCACGAGGATTTGGCCAGCCGAGCGGGGGCCTCCGCGGGCGGCTGCGCGTCGGCCTGGGCGCGCGCCCGGCCGTGGTGCTCGACCTGCAGAACGTGTCGGAGGCGGAGGTCGAGGTGGAGGTCGAGGACCCGACCCGCCTCACCTGGTCCCTCCACCGCGACGGGCGGCCCATCGCCCCTGCCTTTGGGCGCATGGACGTGATGTGCAGCCCCCGGCGCGTGCTCCTCAAGCAGGGTGATCTCGTCGCGTGGACGGTGTCGCGCCCGGCCACGCCCGCCGAGCGAGGCTCGGTGGACCTCGACCTGGTGACGTCGGCGTGGCGGCGCCCCGCCGACGGCGAGCTGCGCCTGGTCGGTGTGCTCCAGCTGCCTCAGGGAGCGCTCGCGCTCGAAGCCTCGCTGTGACCCGCCGACGGTGGCAGTCTACGCCCCGGCCGAGTGCGCGGATATGATCACTTTGATCGAGCAATCGTCGCCCATGCTCGCCACGAACAACCCACTGTATCGAGATCAGGACCGCGTCACACGAGGGGCGGCCCGTACTCCGAGGAACCAAGTGCGCGATGCGCTCCGACGTCATCTACGAGGCGGACGAGCCCATCGGGCGGCTGGCTGACAAGCTGTTGACCTCGAGCTTGGAGCGCGGCTCAACGTGGTTGTTCTGCGGTCAGGTCCACTGCCTAATGCACATTTGCGCGGCGCGCGCGCGAGGCCCATGGACACGCTCGGAGCCGCCTGATAGCCCTCCTGAATGAGTCGAGCCCCTGGCGAAACCCCGAATGAGGCGAGCTTCGCCCCGGGCGAACCGGGCGGCGCGGGGCAGGCAGCACCCGGGAATCCGTACGAACCGCCGGCGCCCAACCCGCCGCCCGCGCCTCGCCTGCGGGTCTCCTACGGCGCGCCGGTGACGCCCACTGGGCAGTTCGGGTTCTACGTGCACGCGAACGGCACCGGCGCGGTGATCTCCAAGGGGGCGTGGCTCCCCGATATTTGCGTCAAGTGCGGGACCGCCGAGGCGCTGACGAGGAGAACGCTGTTCTTCGGATACACCCCGTGGTGGCTCTATGCCACGGCGTGCCTCGGGCTGCTCCCGTTCTACGTCGCGCAGAGCGCCCAGATCACGGGCGGAGGGGCGTCGATGTGCCTCTGCGCTCGGTGCAGGTCGCGCTACGCGTGGGGAGTGCGCGCGAGGAACGTCATCGCCCTCCCGATCCTGTTCTGGTACCTGCTCGTCGTGGGCGTCTTCCTGATGCTGGGCGAGGGGCTGCTCGTGGCGTTCGCCTCCTTCGTCATCGCGATTCTCCTCTGGCTCCCTCTGATCGGCCTGGCGGCCCTGGTCGTCACCAAATTCGCCAATCCGCGCACGCTGGTCGCCAGCGAAATGGCCCCCTTCGGGATGACGCTCGAGGGCATGCACCCCGAAGCGCTCCGCGCCTCGGTCGCCTACGCGGCGGCCTACGGGGGAGTCGTGGCGCAGGCCCCTGGGCAGCCGTACGCCCCGCCGCCCGGGTACGGGCGGTAGTTCGTGGAGGCGCGCGCTCGGCGCGGCGCCCCCCGATCAGCCCCGCTTCAGGCGGCCCACAGCTCCGACGCCGCGTCGAACAGGCGCACGGCCGCGGCCGCGGAGGGCACGCCGCAGAGCTCCCGCACCTCGGCGGCGGGCTCGTCGGCCGCGACGCCCCGCGCGAGCTCCTCGGCCGCCGCGAGGCGGGCCGCGCGCACGCGGTCGCGGGCCGCCGCGTCGAGCTGCGTGTCGAGCCACTCGGACACGTCCCACGCGAGCTCGGCGTGGAGCAGCTCCTCGGCGGCGACGCGGGTCATGATGCGGCGCAGGGCCTCGTCGCCGGCGGTGCGCGCCTGGTACCCGGCGACGAGCGCGCCGAACGTCTCGCGCACGCAGCCCTCGACCGCGTTCTCCACGGCGAGCGCCTCGAGCGAGCGGGGCGCCTGGGGCACCTCGACGGGCGAGGCCGCGCTCGGGGCGCCGCGCTCGGCGCGGAGGTGGGCGAACCCGGCCGCGTGCCCGACCTCGTCGGCCGCGGCCTGCTCGGCCCGCTCGGGTTTGAGATCCAGCATGCCCACGATCGCGCCTTCGGCGGCGTAGCGCTCCGCGATCGCCCGGCCGATGCCCTGTGCGGCGCCGGTCACCAGCGCCACCTTGCCTTCGAG
>DAORJJ010000407.1:0-6391 GCA_035439005.1 Polyangiaceae bacterium
AAAATCGCCCCCCCCTCCACACACCGCACCCACGTCCAGTGAATTATCCGGGCTAAGGGCGGAAGAACGCGGGGCGCGCCTTGAAGGCGAGCGCAGCCGACACGAGCGTGCACTTCTCTGTGGCGGGATCGCGCCCCAGATCGGCCGAGACGGAGCCGACCAGCTTGATCTGCGGGATGAGGCGCGCCACACCCGCGCCGTCTTTCACGCCGTCGGCCACCTCGTCGATGGAGATGCCGCCGCCCAAGAGGCCGTCGACGTTGCCGTCTTCGTCGATCTTGAAGCGCACGAGCGCGTCGCGGACGTAGATGGTGAAGCTCACGTCGAAGATTGCGATCGGGATGCGCAGCGGGAAGGGACCGATCGAGAACACGCCGTCCTCGATGCGGCCGCCGGTCGCGGGGCTGAGCAGCTGGCCCTGCTTGCGGAGGTCGAAGGTCTGGTAGGCCTCGAGCACGCCGTCGGTGCCGAGCGTGGGCTTGCCCTCGCCGAGCTTCACCTCGAGGTCGACGCAGCGGTCGTTCACGGTGGAGCTCACGCCCTTGAGGTCGAACGCGATGAGCAGGCGGCCGTCGTTGATGGCGCCCTGGATGATGCCGTCGATCGCGTTGCCCACGGCCTTCTCGATGTCGGGGATGAGCAGCGCGAGCTGGTTGTCGATGCCCGGCGTGCCGTCGGGGCCCACGAGGTCGACCTTGCCGCAGCTCTCTTGTTCCGGCGCGGAGCTCACGTGGCGGTCGAGATCGAAGCCCGGCGCGACGCCCTTGGGGGTCTCGCGCGTGAACTGCAGCGCGGTGAGCACGTACACCTTCGACTCGCCGCCGGTGCACGTGGGGTCCTCCGCGGCGGCCGTGGACGAGCAGCCGGGCGCGCACGCGAGAGCGATCGCGCCGCCGCCGAGCAAGAGGAGCGCGCGGGCCGTGCCGCGGACGCGCCGTGCGAGAGCCGAGCGTCCCACGCTAGACCTCGATCTCGCGCAGGCTCGAGGTGACCTTGCCCTCCTCGGCGCCGAACGTCTCGAGGGTGAGCCCCATCGCGCGGGCGAGAGAGAGCGCCACCTTGCTCGTGTTGTCGGCGCTCGGCGCGCGGTAGTGGAGCCCGGTCTTGAGCGCGCCGTTGCACGAGCCCGCGATCACGATCGGGTAGTCGTCGAGGGTGTGCTGGCGGCCGTAGTTGCAGTCGCTCGTGGCGAGGATCGCGCAGTGGTCGAGCAGGGTGCCGTCGCCCTCGGTCACGGAGTCGAAGGCCTTCAGCAAGTAGGCGAGCTCGCTCATGATTTGCGTGAGGATCTTGGCCACCTCGGGCTGCGGGCTCGGCTCGTCGTGCGTGAGCTGGTGGTGGCCGGCGGAGGCGTCGCCGATGAGCGCGTTGCTGACCGGCTGCGTGAACCAGAGGCTGAACACGCGGGTCTGATCGCACGCGAGCGCCATCGCGAGGATGTCCACCATGGCGCGGGAGATCTCCGAGAGGGGCGCGCGCCCCGCGACCGCGGGGAACGTGTCCTTCGGGGCCTTGGGCGGGTTGCACGCGACGAGGTTCGGCGGCGACTGCTGGAGCTTCTGGATGCGCTGCTCGAGCGACCGCACACCGTCGAGGTGCCGCTCGAGGCGGGCCTTGTCGGACGCGCCGAGCACGCCCTGGAGCCCCTTCGCGTCCTCGGTCACGGCGTCGAGGACGCTCTTGCGGAGCGCGAGCGTGGGCGCGGGCGCCGCCGTGCTGCCGGGCTTCACGAACTCGGGCCCGAAGATGCGCTGGAAGAGCGCCGCGGGATCGCTCTCGGCGGGGTTGGGGCTGTTCGGGCCGTTGAACGACAGGCCGGTCGTGCCGGGCTGGACGGCGGCCTCGATCGAGCGGAAGCGCGAGTCGGCCCCCACCACGTCGGCGATGACTTGGTCGAGCGTGGGCGCGCCGAACGCCCCTGGATCGTTCTTCAGCGGTGGCTTTCCCGTGAAGAACCCGACCGGGCCCGAGAGGTGGGGCACGGCGTTCACGAACGGGACCTTCATGCCGCTGACCACCGACAGCTTCGCCTGGTGCGGGGCGAGCGGCGCGAGGGTGGGCGAGAGCGTGAAGTTCGCGCCCGCGCCCGTGGGGACCCACAGGTCGGGGAGGACGCCGTTGCCCCAGTAGAACATCCCGAAGCGCTTCGGGAGGCCGTCCGGGGCGGCGCTCGCGGAGCGCTCGGAGAAGATCTCCAGGAACGGGAGGCCGACCGTGACGAGGCCTCCGGCGAGGAGGCCGCGGAGCACGGTGCGTCGATCGAGCTTGCGTCGCATGCGGGGTCCTTCGTCCTTCAGTGGGGCGCGCCGAACGAGCGGAACGCGGGGCTCGATGCGATCGCGGCGAGCAGCGGCTTCATGCGGTAGCCGGTGGCGATGAAGCGACCGAGCAGCGCGTCGAGGGTGTCGACCTCCGAGCCGTCGGTCGCGACGCCGGTGGCGTATTGGAAGACCTTGCGCACGATGCACGGCGCGAACCCGCGGTGGTCGTGGATCAGCTGGCCGAGCGACTCGGGCCCGGAGAACGCGGCGCCATCGAGGGTGCCGCTCGGGTCGATGACCACGCCGTTCTCTTTCGTGCGGCCGCGGCCGATGCCGTCGAACTGTTCGAGGCCGAGGCCGATGGGGTCCATCTGGAGGTGGCACGACGCGCAGGTGGGCGCGGTGAAGTGGATCTGCACGCGGTCGCGCAGGGTCTTCGCGGCCTCGGTGGGCTCGGGCAGCGCCGTGTTGAGGTTCGCGGGCGGTGGCGGGATCGTCACGCAGAGGAGCTTCTCCCGCACGAACTTCCCGCGGAGGGTGGCCGAGGTCGACGTGGGGTGGGCGTAGAGCGCGAGGATCGAGATGTGCCCGAGCAGGCCGCGGCGTCGGCCCGCGGGCAGCTCCACGGGCGCGAAGCCGGTGGCAGAGGGCGCGGGCACCTCGTACATCGAGGCGAGCTTGGGCGTGACGAACGTGCGGCGCGTGGTCATCACGTCGCGCACGTCGGCGTCGCGATCGAAGACGAGGTCCTCGAACACGCGCTGGGTCTCCTCGCGAGCCATCGCGCCGAGATCGGACGAGAAGGTCGTGAAGAGCTTGGAGTCCTTCTGGAGGAGGTCGAGCTCGCCGAGCCGGAGCCACTCGCTCACGAAGTTGCGGAGGCCGTCGCGCGCCTTCGGCGACGCGAGCATGCGGTCGACCTCGGCCGAAATTCCGTCGTAGTTTCCTAGTTTTCCGGCCTTCGCGGCGTCGAGGAGCGCGTCGTCCGGGGTGCTGTTCCACAGGAAGTACGAGAGGCGGGCGGCGAGCTCGTACGCCGTGTAGCGGCGCTGGCCGGGCCGCTCGGGATCGGGCTCGCCGACGGCGCCGCGGTAGAGGAAGCTCGGCGACTGGAGCAGCGTCGCGATCCCGAACGCGAGGCCCTTCTCGAACGAGCCCAGGGCGAGGCCGGACGTCGTGATCTTGGAGGTCACGGCCGTGATCTCGGGCTCGGTGAGGGGGCGCCGGTAGACGGGCGGCCCGTAGGCCGAGACGAACGCGCGGGCGCAGGCCGCGTCGCCGGGGCCCTCGGGCTTGCACGTGAGCACGCGGGCGAGGAGCTTGGGGTCGGTGGTGAGCTGCTTGCCGATGGCGTACGCGGCCGACTCGTACTGCTCGATGCCGCGCGCGGAGACCGTGCTCTTCGACGCCCCGAGCGCCTCGAAGCCGTCGAGCGCGAGGTCGGGCTCGAGCGCCGACGGGACGACCACCTCGGCCCCGAAGATGTCATGGATCGACGCCGCGTATTGCGAGCGGGTGAGGCGCTGGGCGGCGCTGAGGGTGGGCACCGCCGGGCCGACGGGGCCGGTGACGACGGGGGGCTCGGTGGCCGCGGTGCCCTCACCCTTGCACGAGCCCGCGCCGGCGGCCACGGCGAGCACCGCGAGGGCGGCGCCGCCGCGCTTGAGGGTGGCGAGCGTGGCGAAGAGGCTCCGAGGCCTGGGACGTTGCGACGACGTGCGCGGGCTCATGGCGTGGTGTCCGTGGGGGGCGTGAGCGTGCCCTTGTGGTTGTAGCGGATTCGGCTCGACAGGGGAGCTGAGCCGGTCACGATTTCGGTGGTCCGCGCGCTCGCGTCGCCGAGGATCGTGCGCCGCCCGAACGCGAACGCCCACACGTTGACGAGCCTCCAGCCCTCGGTCTCCTCGAACGCGGAGCACCCGCCGAGCGCGAACAGCTGGTGGCACCCTCCCTCGAACTCGAGCCACGTGACGTCGAGCGCCTGGGTCTTCTCGAAGATCGGCCCGGCGCTCACGTCGGCGCTGCCGCTCATGAGCAGCGTGGGGCGCTTGGGCGCGTCGTAGTCGGACACCGACGCGCTGAGGCCGCCCGCCATCGGCACGAGCGCCGCGAAGCGCGGGTCGTTCAGCCCCTTCGCGAACACGGCGAGGTCCTCCGGGGAGCACGGCGCGCTGAACTCGTCGCTGGCGCACCGCCGCTCGAGCTCCTTCGCGTCGAACGTGACGCCGCCGGAGGCCCACGTGGTGAAGGCCCCGAAGCTGTGGCCGCTGAGGAGCACCCGCTTCGTGAGCAGCTTGCCGGCGAGCGGATCGGGCGGGGCGAGCCGCTCCACCGCGTCGAGGGCCGCGGTGAGGTCCGTGGAGCGCAGGTACGAGATCGCCAGCGGCCGCTTCTTGTCGCCGTCGCGGAGCAGGTTGCCCACGTGATTGGGTGCAACATACACCCACCCGTGCGAGGCGAACCACCGCGCCATCTTGCCGCTGGTGCCCGCGAACCCGGCCGAGCCGTGCGAGTACACGTGCACCGGGTAGCCGCGAGGCTCGTGGGGCGGCGCCACCTGGGCTCCCTCGAAGACGTCGGGATCCCGGATGAGGCCGCCGTAGAGCGGGTGGTCGCCGTCGGTGTCCAGCGTGGGGTACCAGAGCTCGACGGGGATGGTACGCGCAGGTCCGGCCGGGGGCGCGTAGGTCACGTCGAACGAGCGGTGGCCGACGTTGTAGGGGCCAAGGGCGTCGATGGGCCACGACAGCGGCGCGCCGGAGGGGCGGGGGAGCTGCGGGACGGGGGGCGCGGCGTCCGCCGGGGCGGCCGCGTCGGTCGCGGCGGGGGGGGAGGAGGGTCCGCAGCCGAGGGCGCTCAGGGACACGAGCGAGGCGGCCACCGCGAGCCGCGCGCGTGGAGCAAAGGGCATGCCCACCAGAATAGCAGATGGTTTGTTCGGCGCGTCGCGGCGGGCGCCGGTTTTGGCGCGTGGAGCGCGATGTGATCGGCCCGACCGCGGCGCCCGTGGCGCGCCGCGCGACGTTGACAGCGCGTGCAGCGGCCGCATGCTACGTGTTCCTCGCCTTGACCGACCCCGACGCTCCCCAGGCCCTCGCCGCGCCCGCTCCCGAAGTGCTCACGCCCGCGACCGGCGGTCGGCGGGGCGCGAAGCTCGCCCTCGTCGGGGTCGTGGTCAGCCTGCTGGTCGTCGCGCAGCGCGTAGGCGTGTTCGAGCGGGTCTCCGATCCCGCGACCCTGACGCGCACGCTCCTCGAGCTCGGCCCCTGGGGCTACGTCGCCTTCGTGGTGGCCTACGCCGCGCTGCAGCCGTGGGGCATCCCGGGCACCGTGTTCGTGTTCGCGGCCGCGCTCGTGTGGCCCTGGCAGATCGCGTTTGGCCTCTCGATGACCGGCACGATGGCTGCGAGCGTCGTGGGGTTCTTGTTCGCCCGCTTCGTGGCGCGGGACTGGGTGTCGTCGAAGATCCCGGAGCGCTTCAAGAAGTACGAGGTCGCGCTCGCGCGGCGCGGGTTCGCGACCGTGTTCCTCCTCCGGCTCATCTTCTGGATGCCGCCGCTGCTCCACGCGTTCTTCGGCGTGTCGCGCGTCCGCTTCTCGACGCACTTCTGGGGCTCGCTCGCGGGGTACGTCCTGCCGCTGCTGGCGATGAGCTTCTTCGGTCAACGCCTCTTCGTGGCCCTCCGGGCCGCGCCGCCCTCGGTGTGGGCGGCGGTGGGCGCGACCGTCGTCACCGCCGTCGCGCTCGCGCTCGGCGCGCGGTGGATCGCGCGAGCTCGGGCGCGCGCGCGCACGCGGGCCGCCATGCTCGCCACGGCTAGCCTCGTCGCCGACGAGTAGGCGCTCGCTTCGACGCCTAGGCGCGGGGCCGGTCGATCGCAGATCGACCAGGAGCTCGCTCGTCGCACGTCTCGCGTGCGCGTCGGCGCGGGGCCACGCGGAGGCTGCCGAGCTGCACGCCGAGGAGGCTGTCGCCGGAGAAGAGGTGGGCGCCGTCTCGGTCGCAGATCACGAGTGAGGACGGGCGTCGGGGTGGGGACTGCGCAGGGAGCGCGGGGGCGGTGGGCGGTGTCTGGGACATGGCCGCCGTACTGCAGCGCGCGTGCCGCGCTGTTCGCCCACGAAACCTG
>DAORJJ010000408.1:0-6387 GCA_035439005.1 Polyangiaceae bacterium
GGACGACGCTCGGGGCGTCGGGCGCCGAGGCGTCGGACACGCCCGGGCTCGCCGCGGGGCCGTCGCCGCACGCCCCCGCGAGGAGCAGCGCCCCGGCGCAGCCCGCGAGGAGCGCCAGCGTCGCGCCGCGAGGAGCGACGGCGCGGGGCCGCCGATCGACCCGCTCAGTGTGCGAGATCCCCACGTCGGTCTTCTATCACTCCCCCGAACGGTGCGCAGCCCATGCGCGGCGGAGCGTGCGCCGTTTCGCCGTTGCAGCCCTCCCGTCCTTCTTGGTACGGTCGCTCCGTCATGGGCGCGAAAAGAAAGGCGTTTTTTCGCGTCGGTGGGCTCTTCCCCGGCGCCGCGCTCGTCGCGCTCGTCGCCGCGTGGCCTGGCGAGGCGTTGGCGCAGCGCTCGGGCGACCTCGTCAAGCCGCCGAAGCCCGACGAGACCCCGGCGCCCGCGCCCCCGCGCATCGAGCTGCCCACGCTGCAAAAAGACGAGGGCGCCGTCTACCCCGCCGCGGCGCTGAAGAAGCGAGGCCGCGAGGCCGTGCGCGTCGTGCTCATCCTCGACCTCGACGCGGCCGGCGCGGTCGCGAAGGCGGCGGTCGAGACCCCCGCCGGAGACGGCTTCGACGAGGCGGCGCTCGAGGCCGGGCGCAAGCTGGTGTTCACGCCGGCCAAGCGCGACGGGAAGCCTATCCCCGCGCGCATCAAGCACGTCTACACGTTCCCGGCGCAGCCCGGCCGCATCGTGGGGGCGGTCGCGTCGGCGAGCCGCGGCGCCCTCGCCGGCGTGCCCGTGCGGCTCGAGGGCGCCGGCGTCACGAAGCAGGTCGTCACCGCCGCCGACGGCACGTTCGACCCGGGCGATCTGCCCGCGGGCTCGTACACGATCGTCGTCGAGGGGAAGGGCTTCGTCCCCTACAGGTCGCAGAAGGACATCGCCCCCGGCGAGCGCCTCGAGCTCACGCTGAACCTCGAGCCCGTGGTGCTCGTCGGCGCCCCGCCGCCTCCCGACACGGTGACCGGCCCGGTGGTCGAGGTCACCGTGCAGGGCCAGAAGCCCCCGCGCGAGGTCACGAAGCGCACGTTCGAGCGCCGCGAGCTCTCGCGCATCCCCGGCACGAACGGCGACGCCCTCCGCGCCATCCAGAACTTCCCCGGCGTGGCGCGCCCGCCTGGCCTCGCGGGCCTGCTCATCGTGCGCGGCTCCGCGCCGAACGAGACCAACATCTTCGTCGACGGCACGCTCGTGCCGCTCGTCTACCACTTCGGCGGGCTCTCCAGCGTCGTGCCCACGGAGATGCTCGAGAAGATCGATTTCTACCCTGGCAATTTCTCGAGCCAATACGGCCGCGTCGTCGGCGGCATCGTCGACGTCGGCCTCCGCGATCCGAAGCCCAAGCTGCACGGGCTCGCGCAGGTCGACCTCATCGACGCACGCGTGCTCGCGGAGGGCCCGGTGTTCTCCACCGGCTGGAAGTTCGCGCTCGCGGGCCGCCGGAGCTACGTCGACGTGTGGCTGAAGCCCGTGCTCGACGCGGCCGGCGCGGGCGTCACCACCGCGCCGGTCTACTACGACTACCAGGCGATCCTTCAGCGCGACATCGGCAAGAACCAGAGCCTCCGGTTCGCGTTCTTCGGCTCCGACGACCGGCTCGAGCTGCTCGTCAAGGGCGTCAACGCGTCGAACCCCGGCATCGGCGGCAACCTCAGCTTCGGCACGGCGTTCTACCGCTTCCAGGGCCGCTACACGAACAAGGTCTCCGACGGCACCGAGCTGCGCGTCGTGGCGGCCGGCGGCAAGGACGCCATCGCCTTCCAGCTCGGCGACAACTACTTCACGCTGACGAGCACGCCCTTCACCCTCCGCACCGAGGTGTCGCAGAAGCTCGGCCAGGGCGTGCGCATGAACCTCGGCATGGACTGGCTGTGGACGCCCTACGAGATCGCCCTGCGCCTGCCGCCGCTGCCCCGCCCGGGGGAGCCGCCGGGCGCGCCGTTCGGCGGTCGACCGCCCCTCCAGCTCACCGAGACGGGCACGATCTACGCGCCCGCGCTCTACGACGAGCTGGAGATCACCCCGTGGCGCGGCGCGCGCTTCGTGACCGGTCTACGTGTAGACTACACGAAGTCGACGCAACGCTGGGACGTGTCTCCCCGCTTCGTCGCGCGGCAAGACCTCACGCCCTCGCCGCGCCGCACGACGCTGAAGGGCGGCGTGGGCGTGTTCCAGCAGCCGCCCCAGCCGCAGGACACCGCGGCGCGGTTCGGCGTGCCGGGGCTCTCGTCCAACCGCGCCATCCACTACTCGCTCGGCGTCGAGCGCGAGCTCACGAAGCACGTCGAGGTCTCGCTCGAGGGCTTCTACCGCGACCTCGACAACCTCGTCGTGCAGCGCGTCGGCAACGTCGGCACCGGGCGCGCCGCAGGCCTCGAGACCCTCATCCGCTACAAGCCCGACGACCGCTTCTTCGGCTTCTTCGCCTACACGCTCTCGCGCAGCGTGCGGAAGGACGGCCCCAACGAGGAGGAGCGCATCTTCCCGTTCGACCAGACCCACATCCTCACGGCGCTCGGCAGCTACCGCCTGGGCGACGGGTGGGAGTTCGGCGCGCGCTACCGGCTCATCTCGGGCAGCCTGCGGACGCCGCAGCTCTACGGGTTCTACGACCTCAACGTGGGCGCGTACCTGCCGCTCCAGGGTTACCCGCCGAACAGCGAGCGCAACCCGCTCTTTCACCAGCTCGACATCCGCCTCGACAAGACCTGGTACCTGAAGAACGGGGCGAAGCTCGGCTTCTACGTCGACATCCTGAACGTCTACAACCAGGCCAACTCCGAGGGCGTGACGTACAACTACAACTCGACCTTGAGCACGCAGACCAACAGCCTGCCCATCCTGCCCAGCATCGGCCTGCGAGGTGAGCTGTGAAGGCCCCGCGGTGCGGTCGCTCGCTCGGCCTCGTGCTCGCTGCCTCGGCCCTGGCGTCGGCGTTCGCGTGCGGGGGCCAGGGGTTCGACTCGATCAGCAAGGTCGACTCGGTGCGCCTCTTCGCCGCGCGCGCCGACAAGCCGTACGCGCGGCCGGGCGAGGTGGTCACCCTCGACGTGCTCGCGTACGACGGGCGCCCAAACCCGACGCGGCCCATGCGGCACTATTTCCTCCCGTTCACGTGCGTGAACCCCCCAGCCGACGCGTACTACGGCTGCTTCTCGCCGAGCGTGGCGGCCTCGCCCGACGGCGGCGCGTTCGGCGGCGCCTCGAGCGGCGGCGCGGGCGCGGGCGCGGCGGGCGGCTTCCTCGGGGGCATCCCCGACGGCACGGACCTGACGCCCATTTTGGTGCAGGGTACACGCTATTCGTACCGGGTCCCGGAGGGCGCGGTCATCGCGCGCAAGGAGACCCCCGACGAGCCCTACGGGCTCACGATCGTGTTCACCGTGGCGTGCGCTGGGCGCGTGGTCTTCAAGCGCCCCGACCTCGCGACGCGGCAGCAGGTGCCGCTCGCCTGCGTGGACGAAGACGGCGTGCCCGTCTCGTCGAAGGACTACGTGCTCGGCATCCACCGCACGTACGTCTACGACAAGAAGCGCAACGAGAACCCGACCATCACCGGCCTCACCTACGAGGGGGCGCCGGTCGACCCGAACGTGGGCATCGTCGTCGACCGCTGCTCGCTCACGAACCGCATGAAGTGCCCCGAGACCAAGGTCGGCACGGTCGTGCCGGAGGCGAGCTGGGAGGTGCAGGAGGGGGTCGTGGGCACGAACGGCGAGACCTCGCGCGAGCAGATCTGGGTCGACTACTACTCCACCCTCGGGGAGATCGACGGGGCGCGCCTGCTCTACGACGTGGGCTCGGGCGCGGTGCCCGACAGCGAGGCCAAGCTGAAGGGCTCGGCGGAGAGCGGCCTCGGCACGCTGTTCGCGGTGGTCCACGACAACCGCGGGGGCGTCGCGTGGACGCGTGTCCCCATCACGGTGAAGTAGTGGCGGACGCCCAGAACGACGAGTGGCGCGCGGGCGGCGACCGGCGCATGCTCAAGCGGACGAGCGGAGAGGTGACGGCGTGAGCGGAGCGGTACGAGGGCGGGCGATGCGGGTGAGCGCCGCGAGGATGGCCCTCGCGCTCTCCTGCGTCGGCTTCGCGCTCTCGGCGTGCACCACGAAGGTCGAGACGAGCTTCCTCGACCCTACGGACCTGCAGCCCTACAAGCCGCTCGAAGAGGACATCGAGACCCCCTACGACCGCAACATGCTCATCGACGACGCGTCGTTCCTCGACTCGACGCAGGCGACCAGCGTGGTGGTGCAGGAGTATCTGGAGCGCACCTCGTACGGCAGCCGGAGCTTCCTCGGCACCTACCAGTCGAGCGGCCTCCGGGCCTCCGACGCGCTCGTGGCGTCGTCGCGCACGTACGGCGTCAACCCCATCGCCTTGCTCGTCTTCGCGCAGGTGCGCGCCGGGCTCGTGAGCCTGAAGGTGTACCCGGAGGACCCCGCCCGGGTCGAGTACGCGTTCGACTGCGGGTGCGAGGCGAAGGGCGTGTGCGATCCCCGCCTCGCGGGCTTCGACAGGCAGGTCGACTGCCTCGCCCGGCAGCTGCGCGAGGCCGTCGAGGCGGTGAAGCTCAGCGGCGCGACGGCGTCGGGGTTCGGCCCGAACCGCACGTCGTTCACCGTCGACGGGGCGCGCGTCACGCCGGCCAACGGCGCGACCGCCGCGATCTACCAGGTGCTCCCCCGCGAGGCGCGCGAGAAGGCCGGCGGCACGTGGCTCGTGTGGAACCTCTGGCAGAAGTACACCAGCGCGTACCAGTACTCGCCGCCCTTCGACACGCCCGGCGAGGGCGGCGGCATCGGCGATCCGTGCAAGAACGACGCGCAGTGCGCGCTGCCGACGACGGAGCGCATCTGCGCCACGAACTATCCGGGCGGCCTGTGCACGGTCAACTGCACGGGCGAGTGCCCCGACGTGCCAGGAAAGGCGAAGGGCTTCTGCGCCGATTTTCTCGCGCAGGGCGGGTACTGCCTCGCGGTGTGCAACCCGGCGGCGCCGAAGTGCCGCACGGGCTACACGTGCACGCGCGTGGTGCGGTTCAACGCGCCGAAGGAGTCCGAGTACACCTGCTACCCGCAGCAGTGAGGGAGCCTCGCGCCTGAGCCTCGCGCCTATCCGCAGTGAGGGAGCCTCGCGCCTGAGCCTCGCGCCTATCCGAAGTGACCTCGGCCTCAAGTCCCTCGCGTCGGTCCGCCGCCGCCCCGGGCTGCTGAGGCCGGAAACGAACCTCGGCCTGAAGGCCGAGGCAGGGGAACCTGAGGATCCACCCAACCCAAGCCCGCCCGAGGCGGGCTCCAGCGATGGGAGAAGCAGTCGTCGCGGAACCTGAACGTGAGCCCCGGAGGGGCGAACGAAGGCCTATGCCAAGCGGAGCACGGCATGAACGCGAAGAGCCCCGCCTGGCGCGCGATCGGTCACGCCTGGTGGCGCGCGATCGGTCGCCCCCGGCGCACTTTCGGTCGCGCCGGGTTGGCGATCAGCCGTCGGCGTGCGCGCTCGGGGCGCGCCTGGCGCGGTCAGGGTGCCGCTCGGTTGGCGATCAGGGGCTCCGGGGCCCGCCGCGGTCACTCCTGGCGCGATTTTGGGCGCTCCGGGTCGCCGATCAGGGCTTTGGGCACGCGAAATCGGGCTCCGGGCAACCCGAACGTGGGCGCTGGGGTCGCTCATGGCATTCCGGCGCGCGGATCAGGGCTCCTGGCGGAGGTTCGTTGGCCTCGGCACGCTTCTTGGGGCTTCGGGGCCGGTCGAACGGGGGCCGCACGCGAGCCCTCTCCCGCCAGCGGTCCTCCCGGAGCCGGTCGACCGGCCGTCGGCGTTCGGCGCGCCCGCCGCGTTGAAGCCCGGCGGTCCTCCGGGAGCCGGTCGAGCGGCCGGGCTCAGGTGCTCGCGAGGCGATTCTTGCTCGACGACCGCGGAGGGGTGACCGACGAGCCGAGCGTCCCGAGTGGCCCGAGACTCCGTTCGTGAGATTCTCAGGAGATCGGGGGTAGCGATGGCGTCGCGGGCCCGGACTCGGGCGTCCCCACTTGCCTTGACGACCACGGGCCGCGTGATAGTGATTAGGTGTCGCCGTTCAGGAGCGGGCCACTCGGCGACAAGGCCCCGCGAGAAGTATGCCGCGTGGCTACCGCCACGGAATCTCAGCCTCGTCCTCGACGAGAAGGCTGTAGACATGACCCGAAATATCTCGCCCGCCGACGTCCGCGCGAAGCGGCTGCTTCGTCTCGACACCAAGAACCTCTCTGCCGACGATCGCGCGTTCCTCCTGTGCCGTCTCGCCAAGGTGTTGGCGCACCGGGTAGCTGATCCCCTGGCGGCGTAGGGCGCACCTCCTGC
>DAORJJ010000409.1:0-6383 GCA_035439005.1 Polyangiaceae bacterium
CCGAGTCGCTCGCGGGCCTCACGCCGCTCGGCATCTCGAGCGGGCGCTGGGGCTCGTGGCTCTTCAGCTCCTTCGGGCGCGTGATCTCGTCGAGCCGCTTGCGCTCTTCGACGGCGAAGTAGGCCTGCCGGATGTCCTCGACGAGGCCGTTCAGCCGCGCGTAGTCGCGGGGCGGCGTGTACTCGTTGTCGCTGAACACGAAGTACCGATCGAGGAACTCCTGGCGCTCCTGCATCTTGCGCTCGAACACCGTGCGGAGATCGTCCTGGCTGCGGATGATGTACGGGGTGAGGATGAGCACGAGGTTGCGCTTCTCCATCGTGTTCTGGCGCTTCCGGAAGAGGGCCCCGAGCACCGGGATGTCGCCCAGCACGGGGATCTTCTCCTCGGCGCGCGACACCACGCTGCGGAGCAGGCCGCCGATGACGACGGTCTGCTGATCGCGCACGACGAGCTTCGTGTTCGCCGTGCGCTTCGAGATGGGGATGGCCCCGAGGGTGCCGCCGAGCGGCGCGCCTTGCTCGCTGATGTCCTCGACCACGTCGAGGCGCACGTCGTTCGACTCGTTCAGGTGCGGCGTGATGGTGATCTTGGTGCCGACGTCCTGCCGCGGCGAGCCGATGGTCCCGAGGCCCCCGAGGCCGCCGAGCGCGCCGAGCGCGCCGGCCGCGCCGCCCGCCGCCCCGCCGAGGCCAGGGAACGCGGAGACCGCGTTGGTCTGGAGGGGGATGTTGTCGCCGACCGAGATCTCCGCCTTCTCGTTGTCGAGCGCGAGGATGTGCGGCGTGGAGAGGAGGTCGGAGTCGCCGGTGCGCGCGAGCGCTTGGATGAACGAGCCGAACGCCGGCACGGAGATGCCGGTGCCGAGCAGGCTCGAGGTGCCCGAGATGCCCGGCCCGCGCACGCCGAGCGCGAAGCCCTGGAGCGCGTCGGGATCCGTGGGTATCGGCGTGATCGTGTTGAGGATTTTGTTGCCGCCGTACACGAGCCCGTCGCCGCCGCCCGTCGCGAAATCGCTGCCCCCGTGGAAGCTCACGCCGAACGCGTCGGAGCGCTTCAGCTGGAGGTCCATGATCACCGCCTCGATGAACACCTGACGCCTGGGCTGATCGAGCCGGTCGATCACCGCGCGGAGCGACGCGTAGTCGCGGAGCGACGAGGTGATGACCAGCGAGTTGGTGGCCTTGTCGGCGCTCACCTTGATGCCACCCTCGAACACGCCCGGCGTCGGGTTCGCGCCCGCCGCGGCCGCGCCCCGCCGCGCGTCGGCGGCCTTCGCGCCGTTGATGATGTCGCCGAGGGTCTTCGACAGCTCCACCGAGTCGGCGTGCTGGAGCGGCAGGACGTGGATCTGCCCCTCCCCCGTCTGCGGCACGTCGAGCCGCTTCACGAGCTCGAGGATGCGAAGGTACGCCTTCTCGGTCGCCACGATGATGACCGCGTTGGTGCGCTCGTCCGCCACGATCTTCGCGATGCGGTCGGCCCCGTGCGCGGCGCCCCGGGCGGCCCCGCCCTTCGCGGGCGGGGGCGTGTTCGCCGAGCTGCCCGAGCCCTTCACGTCGAACAGCTCGTTCACCCGCTGCGCGATGTCGGAGGCCGAGGCGTAGTTGATGGGCTCGATGAACACCTGCTCGCCGGCCCCGCCCACGTCGATCTCCTCGAGCAGGTGCATCATCCGGCGGATGCTCGCCCCGGAGTCGGTGATGATGAGCAGGTTGCCCGGCGCGTGCACCGTGATGTCGGCGTCCTTCGACTTGAACTTGCCGAGCACGTTGGCCGCGTCGTCGGCGCTCACGTGCGCGAGGCGGTGGATGCGGGTGATGTAGCGGTCCTCCCCGGTGGCCGCCTGCGTCGACCCATAGACCGGGGTGCCCTGGGCGACCGAGCCCGCGGTCTCGATGATCTTGAAGAAGCGGCCGTGCGGCACGACGGTGAGGCCATTCGTCTCTAGAATGGAGAGGAACGCCTGGTAGGCCTCGGCCACGGTGATTTTCTGCGGCGAATAGACGGTCGCTTTGATGCTCTTGAGCTTGCCGCCGAAGATGAAGCGCTTGCCGGTGAGCTGGGCGATCACGCGCACGATCTCGGACAGATCGGCGTCGTCGAGCGAGAACGACACCAGGTAGTTGGGGCTCCGCGGCTCGTACTGAACGCCCTGCTCGAACTGCGTGAGGCCGGAGGTGTCGCCCGCGACCTTGCCGTTCGGCAGGACGGTGCCGCCGGCGCCTGCCGCGGGGGGCGTGGTCGGCGCGGCGGCGCTCGCTGCCGCGGGGGCCGCGGCCGGCGGCTTCGCGGGATCCGCGCCAGCGCGCGCGCCGATGACGGTCGTCATCTTCGGCGGGATGAGGCGCGGGCTCTTGTCGACGACCTGCGCGCGCGCCGGGAGCGCGAGCGCGGTGAGCGTCGACAGCGTCGACAGAGAGAGCGTGAGCAGGAGGGATCGCTTCATGGGGAGGGACGTGACGGTCATGGGGCGTTCAGATCGACGAGCGGGGCTTCTTGGCGGACGCGGCGCGAGGCGCGAGCGGGGCGGGCTGGCCATCGAGGGCGCGCGGGGCGTCCCCGGAGGGCGCCGTCGTCGCGGGGGTCGCGCTCGCCGGCTTGGCGTCGAGCGTGGCGGCGGCGACGACCATCGCCCCGCAGAGCAGCCCGACGAAGCCCAGCGAGGCGCCCAACACGAGCGCCGTCACGCGGGCGGTGGCGGCGAGGAGGCCGGGGGCAGAGTGCGCGGAAGTGCTTTGATTCATTGTACTTTCGACGCTCACTTGATGTTGTAGTCGATGTTCATGTTCTGGCCGCGGCGGTTCAGCGTGATGTTGAGTTTGTCGGCCGTGCGGAGCCTCGCGTACGCCTCGAGCGCCTTCTCCGGGCTCGCGATGTCGAACCCGTTGATGGTCTGGAGGCGGTCGCCGTTCTCCATGCCGAGGGTGCCGAGCAGCGTGTCCGCGCGGACGCCGAAGAGGCGGATGCCGACGACCTTGCCGTTCTCCTGCTCCGGCACGATGCGCGCCTGGCGCATGAGGTCGGCCTGGTTCTCGAGGATCTTGTCGACCACGCCGCGGTCGACGTTGAACTCGTTGGCGCTCACCTTGACGATGCCCTTCGAGATGGAAGGATCGACCCCCGGGGCGCCCCCGCGCTTGGGCGGCTGGGGGCTCACGGGCGCCGGGGTCGCGGCCGCGACCTGCTCGGGCTGCCACAGCCCCACCTGGCAGAGCGCGGAGCCGTTCTCGAGCCACACGCGGTCCCACCCCACGAAGTGCACCTTCTTGCCGCCGATCTCCCCGCCCCGGCGGCGGAGCTGGGACTTCGTCTCGCTCCCCGAGGTCATGGCCGCGAACGACCAGTCCGGGTCGGAAGAGGCCGTGATGACCAGCACCTTCACGCCGTCGCAGCGCGGCGCGGTCATGGGGTCGCTCGTGTCGACGGCGGCCGTCGCCTCGGGCGTGTCGGACGGCGGCGGGGCGTTCAGCGCGCCGGCCACGTGGTCGAACGGGTTGCGCGAGAGGATGACGTCGGCGGACGTGACGCGGGGAACCGCCGACGCGGTCGGGGCCGTGCGCGCGACGAGCGGCGGGGTGGTGAGGTGCTTCTCGTCCGGGGTGAGGAACAGCGCCCCCGCGACCGAGGTCACGGTCTTGGCCGACACGTACGCCAGGAGCCCGACGGGCACGAGGAGCACCGCCCAGAAGTTTCGTCGAATCAGCTGATCGACCGCCATGGTGGCTGCGTGTAGCAGGACCCGTGCCATCAAAGAAACGCCGATTTCGCGGGGTCCACGTCGCCGCCCCTCGCCACCTTGGCAAAGCGGTCGCTCGGGCGAGGAACCTTTGCCAAGTTGTCAAAGCGCCTGGAGTGACCCGCCGCGGGCGCTCGGGCCCGCCCACGCGCGCGCCCCGGCCCACCTCAAGGGTCGTCGGTGACGCCGTCGAGCTTGCGGTAGATGGTGCGCGTGGAGATCCCGAGGAGCTGCGCGGCGACGGACTTGTCGCCCTTGGCGTGGCGCAAGGTCTCGCGGATGACCCGGTGCTCGATCTCCGAGAGCGGCGTGCCGATGGGGAACTCGAGCGTCCGCGCGAGCGGCGCCTTGGTCTCGGCGAGGTTGTCCGGGAGGTCGTCCTCCGAGATGGTGTCGGAGCGCGACAGCACGACCGCCCGCTCGATGACGTTCTCGAGCTCACGGACGTTGCCGGGCCACGGGTAGTCGAGCAGCGCCTCCATGGCGCCGCGCGTGATGCTGGGCTTCGCCTTGCCGTTCTTCGCGCAGTACATGAGCAGGAAGTGGTCGACGAGCAGCGGGATGTCCTCGCGGCGCGCGCGCAGCGGGGGCGCGGTCACGGCGATGACGTTGAGCCGGTAGAAGAGGTCCTCGCGGAAGCGGCCGGCCTGCACCTCGGCCGTGAGATCCCGGTTGGTGGCCGCGACCACGCGCACGTCGGCCTTCGTGGGCTCTCCCCCGACCGGCTCGTACTCGCCCTCCTGGAGCACGCGCAAGAGCTTCACCTGGACCTGCGGCGTAAGCTCGCCGATCTCGTCGAGGAAGAGGGTGCCGCCCGCGGCCCGCGCGAAGCGGCCCTCCTTCTTACCGACCGCGCCGGTGAACGACCCGCGCTCGTGGCCGAACAGCTCGCTCTCGAGGATGGTCTCGGGGATGGCCGCGCAGTTGACGGCCACGAAGGGGCCGCGCGCGCGCCCGGAGCGGTCGTGGACGCTGCGGGCGAGCAGCTCCTTGCCCGTGCCGCTCTCGCCGAGCACGAGCACCGTCGCCTGGCTCGGCGCGGCCTGCGCGCAGACCTCGACCACGCGCCGCAGCGCGGGCGAGTTGCCCACGATCTCGCGCCGCGAGAGCAGCCGGATCTCCTGCTTGAGCGAGCGGTTCTCCGCGACGAGGCGCTGGCGCTCCGCGGCCTTCTTGACGCTCTTCACGATGGCCAGGCGGCGGAGCGGCTTCTCGACGAAGTCGTACGCCCCGTCCCGCATGGCCGAGACCGCCGCCTCGACCGAGCCGAACGCCGTCATGAGGACGACCTCCACCTCGGGGCTCACCTGCTTGACCGCGCGCAAGAGCTCGAGCCCCGTGATGCCCGGCATCATGAGGTCGGTGAGCACGACGTGGACGCGGTGCTGCCGGAGCATGTCGAGGGCGCTGCGCGCGTCGTACGCCGCGAGCACGCGCATGCCCTCGCGGACGAAGATCTTCTCCAGCGACTCGACGTTGGAGCGCTCGTCGTCCACGACGAGGATGGTCACGTCCAGGCTGGGAGGGCCTGGCGGCGCGCTCGCGCCTCGCGGGCCTTGCTCACTCGCGTCGCTCATGGAACCACCTCCCAAAGACGTACCCAGGTGGGCCGCAGGGCCGCTTCCACGTCCCTCACGCTGCGCCCAGCCGCAGGCGGAGCGACCGGAGCACCGCGCCGAGCTCGCCGCGGGCGTCGAAGCGCAGCACCCCACGCCCGACCTCATCGTCGTCGCCCGCGCGGACGGCGTAGAGGCTGAAGGGCACCTCCGTCACGGTCGCGAGCGGCGCCGCCGGGAGCACCTCGACGTAGCCTCGCAGGGTGCGCGGGGCCCCGTCGTCGCCCTCGAAGCCGAACGTGAGCAGGAGGCGCGCGTGCGCCCCGCCGCGCAAGGCGAGCGAGCCCGCGAGCGCCCGAGCGGTCGCGACGCCCTCCGCCGAGAGCTCGCCCGTCACGCGGCCCACCCGCCCGAGGAAGGCGCCGCCCACGCCGTGAAAGTCGACCGCGAGCGCGCAGTCGATCGCGCGGTCTTCGAGGGGGGCCTCCAGCAGGTGAAAGTGCCCACGCAGCGCGAGCTGAACGGTCGCACCGAAGCGGGGGAGCATCAGCCGGGGCCGCCCGCTTCCCACGGCGCCCGCACCACCAAGCGCTCCAACACGCCGCCCGCCGCCACCGCGTCGAGCAGGGCGTCCACGTCCTCGGCCTGGACGCGGCCGTAGGACACGTGCTCGGGCTCTTGCTGCACGGTCGCGCCGATCTCGCAGAGATCGAGGCACGTGGACCCACACGCGCGCACCTCCCCCGCGACGCCCCGGGCCAGCAGCCCGGCCTTCAGGCGACGGAGGAGCTCCTCGCCGCCCGACGCGGCGCAGGACCCCTTCGGGTGGCCCTCGTCGCGGCGGTTGGTACACACGAAGAGGTAGCGGCGTCGGTGCGGCACGACCCGACACTCTGCGCACGGGGCTGGCGACGTCAAGAGCGGAGGCGCTTTCCGCCAACGGAAAGTTGGTGTAACCGCAAGCGGTGCGCGTCAGCCCGCGCTCGCCCGACGAAAGGTCTCCCATGAAACGCGCCGCACTCCTCGCCTCGCTCTCCACGCTCGCCGCCCTCGCGATCGCGTGCGGTGGCGGGAACGACAACCTCCCG
>DAORJJ010000410.1:0-6381 GCA_035439005.1 Polyangiaceae bacterium
CCTCGAGCGCCCGGAGCTCGCGGAGGGTCTTCGACCCCACGTTGGGCAGCCCCTGCGCGGCGCGAGGATCGAACCCCACGAGGTCCGCCACGATGGTGAGCCCGAGCCTCGCCAGCGCCCCATGCGCCCGCGCGGTGAGCTCGAGCTCGGCGGACGAGAGCGACGTCCCGAGCTCGACGCTCGCCGGGAGCGGCCGGAGCGGCGGCGGAGGCAGCGTGCTCGCTCGCGCGGGGCGCGCCGGCGTGAGGTCCGGCCGGCTCGGCGAGCCCTGCGGGCCCTGCGAGGTCGGCGAGCCCTGCGACGTCGCCGCGTCGGGGCTCGCGAGCCCGAGGGCCTGCTCGAGGTCGCCGATCGCGGCGAGCGCGCCCTTCGGGCGCTCGTCGGGGACCGGAGAGAGAGCGCGCGCGAAGAGCTCGGCGAGGCGCTCCGTGACCTCGGGGGCGAAGCTCTCCGGGACCTCCTCGCGCTGAAACGTGGGGCGCTGGCCGGGCTCGGGCGCCGCGCCCCCGAACGGGTGCGTGCCGAGGAGCAGCTCCGAGAGCACGACGAAGGCCGAGAAGAGATCGTTCGCCGGGGTCCACCGGTTCTGCACGAAGACCTGCGGGTCCTTGTAGCGGAGGCTGCCGACCGCGAGATCTCCCTCCATGGGCCATTTGGCCGCGAGCCCCAGATCGAGGAGCTTCGGGGCGGCGTCGACCTCGGAGAGCATCACGTTGTCCGGCTTCACGTCGCGGTGCACCCAGCCCGCCTCGTGGAGCGCGCCGAGCGCGCCGAGGAGCCCTCGCGCCACCGCGAGAAAGCGCGGAGGATCGAGCGGATCGCCCGCGGCGGCCCAGAGCGTGGCGGTGAAGCCCGCGACGTGCTCGAGGACGAGCAAGTTCCCGTCGTCGAACGGCTCCGCGTTGTAGAAGTGAACCACGTTGGGGTGGTGCACCGTGGAGAGGACGCGGCCCTCTTCCTGGAGGTAGTGCGCGTGCGCCGGCTCGGCGATCTTCAGGACGACGTCGCGGTCGGTCTGGAGCTGACGGGCCCTCCAGGTCGTCGCGGTGGCGCCGCGCCCGAGGCGCTCGACGAGCTCGTAGGTCTCGCGGATCACGCGGCCGGGCTGGAGCTCCGTTCGCTGGGGCTTGTGCGTCAGATCGCGGAGACCTCGCTCGAGCCGGTCGGCCACGCTGGCGGCGTCCTGGGGTCTCGCCGAGGGGCTCACCGCGAGGAGCTCGGCCACGAGCTCCGCGACGACGCGAGGGCACGCGCGGTCGTCGAGGCGGAGCGGCGGCACGGTGAAGGGGCGAAGGACCTCGTCGACGTTGCCGAAGAGCGAGCGCCCGGTGAAGAGCTCGACGAGCGTGGCGCCGAGCGAGAAGAGATCCGACCGGGGCGTGGCCTCGCCGGTCTTGAGCGCCTCGGGCGCGGCGCAGCGGAACGTGGGATCGCCGAGCGAGCTGCCAGTGATGGTGGCGACGGCCCCGGTGAGATCGCGCGCGAGCTCGAAGGCGCAGAGCCGCACCTCGACCGGCACCTCCTCGCCGGAGACCAGCACGGCCTCGGGAGAGAGCCGCCGGTGCACGAGGCCCCTCTCGTGGACCCACGCGAGCGCCCGCGCGACGCGCGCCGCGACCGAGAGACGCGCCAACATCCCCGGCTTCTTGTGCTTCGCCCACGCGTCCATCGGCAGGAGCGGCGTGGTGTCCTCGAACTGCAGCACGAGGCGCTGAGGATCGTCCTGGGTGACGAAATAGCTGTCGTACCGGAGGATGTCGGGACCGCCGCGGAGGCGGCCGTGGAGCGTGGCCTCGCGGAGCGCGTGGACGCGGAGCCTGTCGCGCTCGGCCGCGGTGTCGCCAGCGACCGTGTAGGTGTGGAGCACGCGCCGCTCGCGCACGAGAGAGGACCGCTCGCCGAGCCACGCCTCGTACGGCCGGTCCTCGGCGGAGAGCCGCTGCACCAGCCTGAAGCCCGCGAGCTCGGCGCCGGCGGTGGAGGCGCTCGCGCGTCCGTCGTCGAGGTAGTCCTCGATGGCGCGCCGCTGGGTCGAGGTGATCGGGGTCGGGTTCCCCAGCCACGCGGCCTCGGTCAGCGCCCGGCGCACGCGGTCGCTGGTCACGACGTAGTCCTCGAAATCGCTCGTGATCTGGGCGACCGCGTCCGAGGCCGAGAGGAAGACGAGGCCCTGCACCCAGACGCTGGCGAGGTCGCGGCGCCGCGACTGAAGGCGGCCCTTGAGGACGCGGGCCTTCGAGAGGACGAGCGGGATCGGCGACTGCACCACGGTGCCGTCCGCGAGGGTCCAGCGATCGCGGTTGCCGACGATACGCCCGCCCCAGCTCTTCAGCTCGACGGTGAAGAGCGCGTGGGGCGCGACGACGATGGCGTCATGCTCGAAGGTCTGCCCGCGCCGATCGCTCGCGAGCTCGATGTTCGAGTACACCCGGTAGCTGTCGGGGAGCGCGCGCACGAGGGCCTGGATGCCGCGCGCCTCGGCGTCGTGGACAGGCGCACCTTTGGGCACGTGGCGGGCGGGCATCAGCGGAGCTCCGGGCCGACCTGGAGCCGACCTTGGCCCATCAGGTAGCCGCGGCGGAGCAGCCCCGCCGTGACGCCGGCGTCCACGCAGGTGGAGGCGTACTCGGGGGTCGTCGCGAAGAGCCGCGCGGCGAAGGAGCCGCGCGCGGCCCACGCCTCGGCCTCCTCGCCACGCTCGCCCACCTCGCGCGCGAGCACCCACGCGAACGCGAGAGGATCCGGGCGCCCGTGGCGCGCGCGCGTGACGCGAGCGCGGGTGACCGAGAGCGGCGCGGCCGCCGAGGCCGTGGCGATCGAGAGCACGCCGACCGAGCGGAGGGCACCCTGGAGGGTGCTCCGCGTCTTCACGAAGGCCTCGTGGGGCACCTCGGGGCGCAGCACGGACCGGAGGAAGGCGTCCCACGTCTCGGCGTCGAGGAGATCGGCGTCGTGCGGCGCGAGCGGCCGATCGACCCGCGCGAGCGCGGGATGCACGAGCGTGTCGAGCGCGCGGAGGACGAGAGGGCGGCTTCGCCAGAGGCGGCCGTAGAGCAGCCCGAGGCGGCGATGGGAGCTGCCCTCCTGGAGGAGGTGGAGCCAGGTGGACTCGCGGACGACACCCTCCCGGGTGTCGAGCAGCTCTTCGCGCACCATCCGGACGAGCTCGCGCCGGCGGGCTGGGCTCGCCTGCGGGAGGAGGCGATCGCCACGCTCTTCCCAGTCGGCGACCGACGTGCCGGGGTGGGCGGCGTCGAGCAGGGCGAGGGCGTCCTCCTCGTTGAGCGTGCGGGTCCACGAGCCGAGCGGCGCGGGAGACGCGGTCGTCACTACGCCCACCGGACCTCCGCCCCGAGCTCGGCGGCGAGACGCTCGGCCTGCGGATACCCCCTGATGCCGAAGACGTGATCGAACGCGGGGCGCGGACCCGTACGCGACTGCGCGACCTCGGCGGAGGTCATGATCTTGGGAGCGTTGGCCCGAAGCTCGGCGGCGGCGAGCCCGATCGCGACGCGCTCGGCGTCGGTGTCGGCGACGAACGTGAAGTGCTCGTGGAGCGAGAGCCCGGCGTGCGTGGTGACCTGGTACGCGGCGATGCGTCCGCCACACCCGGGCAGCTCGAGGGCGTGTTGGTGGGGCTGCACTTTGGGCAGCGCGGCGATGTTTCCGCCGTCCATGAGGCCGAGACCGCGACAGGCGGCGCGCAAGAACGCGAGACGATCGGCGTCGTCGGCCTGAGAGGCCTCGTCCACGAGGGCCAGCGCCGCCTTGTCGTCGAGCCCCGCGGTGGGGTGGGCGGTCCAGCGCTCGAGCGCGAAGCTCGTGGGAAACGCCTCGGCGAGGTCCTCGTGGAGCAGCTCGATGAACGCGACCCAGCCGAGCTTGCGCCGAACGCGCTGCCAGCGCTCCCGGGCGTGCTCGGTGAGCCGCGGGGGCCGAAGGCCCGTGCGCTCGAGACGCGCGATCGCGCGCAGCGTCCAGAAGAGGGGCGTGCGCGGCGCGGTGACGAGTGGCTCGGTCTCCCCCATGCGGGACCGGAGCGTACGCGGGGGGGATCGGGCGAGCAAGGGAGGATCCTTGGGCGGGGAGGGCAGGGAGCGTCGGATCGAGCGCCAACGGGGCACGGGATGCGCATGCCCTCAGGCTCCAGCGGGCCGGCCCCCCACGCGGTCCACCCCGTAGGCGCGAGCCAGGGCGGAGAGGACCGCCCCGACTCGTCCGCGGTTGACCGCGACCCAAGGCACGCCCTGAGTCTTGCACGCACGCGCGACCTTCCCGGCGACCGAGTGGTCCAAGAAGCCAGTCGCTGCGAGCACCAGGTCGTAGGACCCCGCTGCGACACGAGCGGAGAGACGATCCGCAGCCCCCGACTCGAACATGTCGAGCTCGGCGAAGGCGAACCTGCGCAGCAGCGCGGCGCGCAGCGTCCCGTCGCTCCGATTGCCAAGGAACGCGACCCTCGCGCCGCGCGTGTGCGCGACGACCAGAGACAGGCGGTCATGGGCGGTGGGTACGAGCGGTGCTCCTGGTCTCTGGACGCGGGCGCCGTCCAGTTCGAGGAGCGCCGCTCTCAGCCGCTTGAAACGTCGGTTGACACGGCGGTTGGCCTTCGGCAGCACGGGCGGCATTCCCGCGATGCGCCCGGCGAGAGGTCTCATCGTGCTGACCTCGTCCGAGAGAGCACCGTCCGACAGGGTCAGCAGCGCGACGACCCATTCGCGAAGGTCCTCGTCGCTCACCGACGCCGACGGCGCCGCGCGAAGCACAGCGCAGCGTCGTGCCTCCAGCGTCGTCGGTTCGGCGTCCTCTCCCACGCCAGGGTCGGGAGCCTCGTCTGGAGGGTGCGCGACAGGTTGCTCGGGCGGCCGCACGTCGCGCGACAATCGGACCTCCGAGGTCGGCGCGGTAACGGGCACCATGGGGAAGCTGCTCGCGATCGCCCCCTCCAGAAGCTGCCGCGCTCCGTGCGAAGGGAACGCCTTTCGGACCGCGGCCCGCAGCGCGTCCTCCTCGGTGAGTCCAGCGCCGAGCCACGCCTCGTCGTCTCGACTGACGAGGCAGTCGAGCCACACTCCCGAGCGGAAGCGAACTTCATATCCGAGACGCTCGAGAGCCGCACGCTGTCCGGCGGCGGCAGCGTGGTCCGTCTGCGCGAGGCTCATGGAGCCTCCTTGACGCACAGCTCGGCGACGCAATCCCGGATGCCAAGAAGCGTCGCCTCCTTTCCGCCGTGGTCCTTGGCGATCCCGTGGATTTGCTTGATCCATTCGGCTGCGCCCGCACCGAGTCCCTCAACCTTGGCAAACCGTCTCAAGTCGCGCGTGAAAGACGGCGGCGGATCGAGGTAGGCGATGGCGACGAGCGCGCGCTCGACGTCGTCATGCGCGGCAACAGAGGCCCGCTCCGTGGCCCAGAGCAACACTCCCTGGGCCACCGCGTAGTGCATCGCGACCAGGACAGGGTTCGGTCCGTTCCCAGCCATCGGACCGAGAGCCTCCGCACCGCAGGCCGCGAGATCGAGGATCGCGAGAGGGCGTTCCAAGCGGAGAAGCTCGTGGACGACGGACGGGCCGCTCTTCTCCCATGCGCTTCGATTCCCGAGCATCTTCCCGACAAGTTCGGCGGTCCCGTCGGCGATTCGATCGCGTAGGAGCTGAAGGAAGGCGCCGCGGTGGACTTCATGATGGCGGAAGCGCGGCAGGAGCGCCGCCAACTCTTCCAGCGTGGAGGCCCGCGCGCGCTCGAGAAGCACGTCATCCACCCACGCGGGCAGCGCAGCGAGATGATCGACGTCCAACCGGTTCGGTCCAGCCGCGATGCGAGCGGCCACGTCTTCACGACTGACCCACGTCGGATGGGTCTCCAACAGACGGACGAGCTCGTGCACGGGTCGACCTAGCACCGGGCCAGGAAGCCACTCGCGCATCTCGCTCCGCAGCGCGAGCCGCCACTCGGTCCGACCGACGTAGCCGTGGTTGTCGACGCTCGCGAGGTTGGACCGGTGCTGCGCCAGGGCGTCGAGCACTTCTCGGGCTGCCGGATCGCTCTGCCCGGCAAGGAATCGCTCGACCGCGGCAGGGTTCCACGGTCCCGCATCCACCTCGTCGCCCGGCAGCCCTTCGCTCGGGGGCGCACAGACGAAATGGGAAAACCCCTGGCGCGCGGTCCCAGCGGCCAGCCGCGAGCAGAGGACCTCCCGGAACGCATCGCCGAGCCGCTCATGGCGGTAGAACCGAGGGAGCATCGCTTCGAGCTCTTCCTCGGACGACACCTTCGCACGTTCGAGCAGCGCATCGTCGGTCCACTCGGGCAGATCACGGAGCACATGATCAGCGACAATTATTCCTGCAGGCCGACGACAACTATTCCTGCAGGTCGGCG
>DAORJJ010000411.1:0-6376 GCA_035439005.1 Polyangiaceae bacterium
CCCAAATTCGCCGCCCGAAAAAATCGTTCACCCCAAGCAGAAAGACAGTTGCTCCCGAACTCGCGCTTGGCGTCGCGGAGCGACTCGACCTGGCGCAGCAAGGGGGCGGCCGCGGCGGGCGCGGCCTGGATGGCGCGCGCGAGCTCGCGCTCGTTCGTGTCGAGCAGCGCGCCGGCGCGAGCCACGTCGCCCCGAGCGTACGCGGAGGCGGCCTCGAGCTGCCGCAGCGACGCGAAGGCGCTCGTGGCGCTGGCCAGCGTCCCCGGGTCGCGGGAGCGCTCCACCGCGGCGAGATCGTCGGTGACGGCGACCTCGAGCCCCGCGAAGCCCACGCTGACGGGGCCGCCTCGCACCGTGCGCCACGACACCTCGCCGCCGAGCGAGGCGCGCTGGCCGAGCTCGAGGGAGGAGGCGAGCTCGAGCACGACGCGGCGCGAGTCGCCCGCGGAGATGGAGCCCACGTCGACCTCGACCGCGCCGTCGACGACACGCGGGACGCCGCCGACCGCGCGCAGGAACGACACCCCGCGCGGGAGCTCGACGCGCACCTTCGTGCCCTCGACCATCGTGGTGGCGGCCTCGACGAGCTCGCGGTCGAGGAACCGCGCGAGGGAGCCCGCGTCCTTCACGAAGCCGAAGTTTCCGTGCCCGATCTCCGCGAGCGAGGCCATGTACGACTCATCGAAGTCGAGCCCCACGCCGAGCGACGACACGGTCACCCCGCGCGCGAACGTGTCGCGGGCGAGGTCCTCCGCGCGCGAACGTGAGCCGTCGAGGCCGTCGCTCACGAGGACGACGCGCTTCACCCGGGAGAAGCCCGCGCGCGCCAGCTGCCGCTCGCCCTCGGCGAGGCCGCTCGGGATGTTGGTGCCGCCGGTCGCCTCGAGCTGCGAGAGCCTCGCCACGAGCTCGGCGCGCACGTCGCGCACGCGGGCGAGCGGCTGGATGACCTCGGCGTGGTCCGCGTAGCGGACGAAGGCGACCTCGTCGTCGTCGCGCATACCCTCGAGCAGCTTGCGCACGCTGCGGCGCGCCTCGTCCAGCTTCGCGCCGCTCATCGAGCCGGACGTGTCGAGGACGACGGCCAGCGAGAGGGGCGCGCGCTCGACCTCGCCTGCCCCGCGATCGGCCTCGAGGTCGAGCTCCGCGTAGAACGTGCCGCCCGAGCCCGCCGCCAGCGCGGTCTGGCTCATGCGGAGGGTGCCGTGGGCGCCGCGCCCCGTGAGCGTGACGAGGCCGCCGCTCACCGTGGTGCCGAGCGACAGCGAGGGGCGGGCCGCCTCCGCGCGGAGCAGGTAGAGGGCGCTGACGGAGAGGACGAGCGAGGCGAGGGCGAGCGAGCGACGGAGCCGCGGGATCCGCAGCCAACGGGGTTGAGACATGCGCGTTCCTTCCGCGCGTCGAGCGCGCGAGGTTCGGAGTGGAGCGTCGCGGCGCGCCAGGCGGGCACGACGCGACACAGGCGTGAGAGACGAGCGTCGGCGGCCGCGCGTCTCGTCGCACGGCAGCGCCCAAGCGTGCTCGCGGTCCTACGGGCGCCCGCGCAGAACGATCTGCCGGAGTGAATATTTTTGGCGCGCGGGGGGGCGCCTTAGACCAGCACGCCGGGGTTCAGGATGCCGCGCGGGTCGAGCTTCTGCTTCACGGCGCGGAGCGCCTCGCCGAAGAGCGGAGACCGCTCGGCCTCGTAGCCCGCCTTGTGCCAGCGGCCGACCGCGTGGTGGTGCGTGATGGTGCCCCCGGCCCGCGCGAGAGCGCCCGAGGCGGCCGCCTTGATCGCGGCCCACTGCGCGAGCTCGTCGCCGCGGCGGGCCGCGCCCAGGAAGGTGTAGTAGGGCGCCGGCCCGTCGGGGTACACGTGCGTGAAGCGGCACGACACGACGCCCCCGCCGCACTCGCGCGCGAGCGCCTCGCCCACGTCGGCGCGGATGGCGCGATCGAGCTCCGGGAAGGCGGACCAGGTGCACGCGGTCTCGAAGGTGTCGACCACCACGCCGAGCCTGACGAGCGCGCTCTGCAGGTACGGGGCGGAGAGGAACGCGGCCTTCCAGGCGGCGGTCTCGCCCGACGGCGACGTGGCCTCGCTCGACGTGTAGCGCCCGTCCTCCTCGCACGACCCGCCGAGGTCGGTCGCGATGGAGAGGCTGCGCTCCAGCCAGGCCTCGAGCGGGTGATCCGCGCTCTCGAAGGCGAGGAGGAGCACGGCGTGGCCGCGGTCGGAGACCCGGTGCATGAGGGCCTCCACCGGATCGAGCAGCCGGCAGTTCGAGGGGTGGAGCCCCGACTGCGCGAGCGCGCGCGTCGCGCGCACCCCGTCTTCGAAGCGGGCGAACGAGACCGACGCGGACGCGCGCCAGCGCGGGATCTCCTGGAGGCGGAGGGTGGCCTCGACGATGACGCCGAAGGCGCCCTCGGAGCCGAGGATGAGGCGATCGGCGGAGGGCCCGGCGCCGGAGGCGGGCACGTGGCGCGTCTCGAGGCGACCGCGCGGCGTGAGCATGCGGATCGACTGCACGAAGTCGTCGATGTGGGTGTGCAGCGTCGCGAAATGCCCGCCCGCGCGCGTGGCGATCCAGCCGCCGAGGGTGGAGAACTCGAAGCTCTGCGGGTAGTGCCGGAGCGTGAGCCCGTGCGGAGCGAGCCCCTCTTCGATGACGGGACCTCGGGCGCCGGCCTGGATGCGCGCGGTGCGGTCGATCGTGTTCACCTCGAGCACCTTGTCGAGCCGCGCGAGCGAGAGCGTCGCCACGCCGCGGAAGCCCTTCTCGAGCACCGACTCGACGCCGCCGACCACGCTCGTGCCCCCGCCGAACGGCACGACCTGGATGTCTTCGCGCTCGCAGAAGTGGAGGAGCGAGGCGATCTGGTCTTCGCTCTCCGGGGAGAACACCCAGTCGGGCGGGCTCGCGAACTCGCCGCGAAAGGCCCGCACGAGGTCGCGGTAGCCGCGCCCGTAGGAGTGCCGCACGCGATCACCCGGGGCGTCGGAGCCGAACGCGCGGAGCTCCTGGGGGGGAGCGAACCTCGAAGGGGGCAGGTTGACCGAGGCGAGGGGCACGGGCGCCTCGTCGGTGAGGGTCACCCCCAGGGTGCCCTCGACGCGGGCGCGGAGCCGACCACGGCTGGCCTCGTCAGGGAACGCGTCGTCGTATCCCCAGGCCCAGTGGCTCTTCTCGCGCGAGACCATGCGTGAGCTTAAACACGAGCGCGCGCGCGATCAATAATCCCCGCTCGCGCCCCCGCCGCCGAAGTCGCCGCCCCCGCCGCCGAAGTCGCTCCCGCCGCCGCCGCTGCTGAAGTCGCTGCCGCCGCTGTAGCTGCTCCCGCCGTCGTAGTAGTAGCCGCCACCCCCGCCGCCTCCGCCGCCTCCACCGCCTCGCTTGATCGCGAGGACGACGAGGATGGCGAAGAGCGCGATGAAGAAGACGACGAACGCGAGCACGAAGAGACCGCCCCCGCCCCCGCCGCCGGAGGGGCGGGGAGGCGCCGGCGCCCCGCTCAGCTTGGCCAAGATGGCGTCGACGCCCGCCTCGATGCCCTGGGCGTACCGCCCGCCCTTCAGCTCAGGTCCGATGTATTCACGGATGATACGCGCCGACTCGACGTCGGTGAGCTCACCGCCGACGCCCTTGCCCGTCTCGATGCGGATCTTTCGCTCACCCGTCGCGACGAGCAGGAGCACGCCGTCGTCGGCGCCCTTCGCGCCGAGCCCCCACGCGCGCGCGGTCTTGTAGCTGAAGTCCTCCACGGTCTCCCCGCCCAGCGTCGAGACGGTGAGGACGGCGACCTCGTGCCCGCTCTGCGCCTTGAACGTCAGGAGCTTCGCCCCGATGCGCGCCTTGTCGGCGGCGGACAGGACCCGCGCGTTGTCGGTGACCGGCCCCTCGAGCGCGGGCGGGGCGAAGGCGTGCGCCAGCGGGGCGAAGGCGAGGCCGAGCACCCACACGAGCGCGGCGCACGCGAGCCGGAGAAGGGCCGCGCGTGCGCGAGACTCAGGGGCGGGAACGGTCGGGGACGGCATGGCTTCGCTCCGTGGGGAGCGGACGCCGCCGCTCGGCTACGCGCTGGACAGTCGCTGGCTTAGAAAGAGACCTTCGGTGCGGCCTGCGACTCGGCGGAGGCCGTGAAGTAGACGCGCTCCTTGAAGGGCTTCCCGGTGGCCTTGTTGATGGCCTGGCCCTTGATCTTCTTCAGCTCCGAGTTGTACTGCTTCACGGCCTCGTTGTACTGCTCGCGTGACCGGAGGATGCGGTTCTCGGTGCCCTCGAGCTGCACCTGGAGGTCGCGGAACGACTGGTTCGCCTTGAGGTCGGGGTACTGCTCGTTCGCGACGAGCAGGCGCGAGAGGGAGCCCTTCAGGCCCTCCTGGGCCTTCTGGAAGGCCGCCATCTTCGCCGGATCGGTGAAGTCGTCCCCCGTGAGCTTGATCTGCGTCGCCGAGGCCCGGGCTTCAGTCACCTTCGTGAGCGTCTCGGCCTCGTGCTTGGCCGAGCCCTTCACGACGTTGACGAGGTTCGGCACGAGGTCGTACCGGCGCTGGAGCTGCGCCTCGTAGTCGGCCCACCGCTGACCGCAGAGCTCGTCCTTCTCGATGAGCTGGTCGTAGCTCTGGCAGCCCGGCAGGCTCACGACGCCGAGGAGGCCCACGACGAACAGGAGGAAGGAGAGCGCCCGAGGGAGTGACCAGGTGGTCGTCGCGTGGTTCATCGCGGTCCAGGGTAGGCACTCCCCCGGTGCGAAGCAAGGAGGGGCGCCGGACCGGCACGACGACGGCGGCGCGCGTGCGGCCTGTCCGAGTCGCGCCGGGCCCCGCCCGCGGCCGTCCACGAGAAACGCCCCGGGAGACGCGAGACCAGTTGCCTCGGTGCCGGAGGCCTCGCTACGGTCAAAGGCGTGAATCACCTCTTCTTTCGGGCTCGTTCGCGGCGCGCGGCGGGCGTCGCGATCGCCGTGGGCGCTCACCTCGCGGCGCTCTCGCTCGTCGGCTGCTCGGAGGAGCGCGCGCCAGCCCGCGCGACCGCGACCGTCCAGCCGGTGTCGGCCGGTCCGCTCGCGCGCACGGCCATCGCCTTCCCCGAGGGCCCGCCGGACGAGGCCGCGCTCGCCGCGCTGCCGCCCGCGGAGGCCGCGAAGGTCGGCGCGTCGCCGGTGCCCGTGTGGGTGCCTCGCGGGAGCTTCGCGGAGGTGCGCGTGGTGACGGAGCCGGGCTTCTACGCGTACTTCGGCGTGGCCGACGCGCCCCTGCCCGACGGCCGCGTGTCGCGCGCGACGGTTTCGGTGCAGGGCACGCGGTTCGCCCATGAGCACGCGGACTTCCCCGCTGACGTGTCCACGCACCGCATGCGCGGGGGGCGCGGCCTCTTCACGGTCAACGAGGGGATCGTGACCACCACGTGGGTCGAGGGCGGCGCGAGCTACTCGGTCGACGTCGAGTGCAGCGTCGCGGGCGATCCGCGCTGCAAGGACGAGCGCTTCGTGCTCGAGCTCACGGACGGCCTCGCGTTCGTCGGGGGTCGGAAGTGAGCCACCTGAACCCCCGGCGCTGGCGGGCGTTCGCCCTCTCCGTCGCGATCGGCGCGGCGCTCGCGCCCGCCTCGGCGCGCACCGCGCGAGCCCAGGCCTTCACGTACGATCCCCCGGGCAAGCTCGTGCCGGCGACCTCCGGGCGCGGCCGCGTCGACACGAAGGTCTACGCGCCGACCATGCGCTTCCCGATGGAGGTCCCGAAGGCGTTCGCGAACTCGCAGGTGTACGGCAACGGCGGCGGCCAGGGCCCGGGCGGCGGGCAGTGCGACGCGGTCAACTACGCGTACCCGTGGCACGACAACTACTGCGAGTCGCGCTCGTACTCCATGCCGCTGTGCCCGGCGGGCACGGGCCACCAAGGCCAGGACATTCGCCCCGGCACGTGCGTGAAGGACACGCACTGGGCGGTCGCGGCCGAGGCGGGCACCATCACGAGCGTCGGCTCGTACTCGGTGTACCTCACCGCGGCGGACGGCACGCGCTACGACTACCTCCACATGAGCAACGTGCAGGTGAAGGTCGGCGACAAGGTCACGCGCGGGCAGCGCGTGGGCAAGGTGTCGAACGTGTTCGACGGCACCCCGACCACGATCCACCTTCATTTCAACCTGCGCCAGAGCGTGACCGGCGTGGGCGCCGTCTACGTGCCGCCCTACCTGTCGCTCGTCGAAGCGTACAAGCGGGGAACGGCGCCGCCCGACGCGGGCGCGCCCGATGCCTCCCCGAGCGACGCCGCCGCCGTCGACGGCGCCGCCCCTGGGCCCGCCCCGATCCCCTCGGCCCCGCCGCCAGGGCCGGACGAGCTGCCGACGCCCGAGGGCGAGCAGGCGGCCGAGACCGGCCACCTCGT
>DAORJJ010000412.1:0-6361 GCA_035439005.1 Polyangiaceae bacterium
TTGAGCTCGGTCGCTGGATGCCTGCACTTCTTTCATGTATGAAAACTCGCCCCGCGCCAGCCTAAACCAGCGCCTCCGGCGTGCCACCGTGCGAAAGTAGGGCTAGGCGCGGCGTAGGGCGCGGCGGCTCCGTCAAGCCAAGGGCTCGCGTGCCCGGGCGGAGCGCGCGCACCGGGCAGGGGCGAGCGGAACGCGAGCGGCGTGGCTCGGTTACGACGGCGCGCACTTCGAGTGCGCTTGCCGCAACGGCCGCATGTCTTGACGTCGACGTCGAACTGATCAGCGACAATTATTCCTGCAGGAACATCGCGTAGTCGCGTCGCCCCATGGGCGTGGTGCGCTCGATGCTGCGCAGGAGGGCTCGGACGGTTTCCCAGGGAAGCGCCCAGGGCATGAGCTGACGGCTCCACGCCGAAGCTCTTCGCCTTGAAGACCTCCGCCTCCCGCCGCCCGCGCGGTTCCCGATCGGGCGCCCCCGAAGCCCAGGAGCGGGTCAGCGCCGACGAACCTCGGCCCTGAGCCCCTGATCCGCGCGCCGGAACACCCATGGTTGAACCAGCGCCACCGTTCGGGCCCACACCGCCCCGATTTCGCGTGCCGGGAGCCCTGATCGGCGACCCGGAGCGACCAAAAGCCCGCCAGCCGTGACCGCGGCGGGCCCCAGAAGGCGTGATCGGCGACCCAGCGCCAGCCAGACCGCGCCCTACGCGAGCCAGGCGCGCGCGCCGACGGCTGATTGGCGACCCGGAGCGAGCAAAAGCGCGCCAGCCGTGACCGATCGCGCGCCCAGCGACGCTGCAGTGCGCGACGTATGGGAGACGCGGGGAGACGCGGGAGTGGATGCGAGTCGGCTCGTAGGACGCGACGCAGCGGCTGCCGCTTCTACGGGCACGCCGGCCACGCCGCGTACGGTCTTGCACGAGTCACGCGTCAGCGCTCCTCCCAGGAGACGTCGACGTGCCAAGTCTCGGGAAGGGAGAGCACCGCGCTCCGTTCCCGCCGGCACGAGACGTAGTTCGCGACGCGCGTGGGCACGTTGATCGCGAGGAGCGTCGGGTCGTCGGTCGGCGGCGAGGGGTGCTGCGAGAGCGCCAGCGTGGGGCCGACGGCGCCGACCGTGAACATGGCCCACGTCGCGAGCAGGCCGTAGCGAACATACGGCACGCAACGACCGAGGACGCGCGCCGCCGAGACGTCCGGATCGATGGCGGCCGTCGGCGCGAGCCGAACGTCACGCACGCGCTCGGCATCGGTGCTGTCGAAGGGCAGCCGAAAGAGGATCCAGTTGCCGTGCGTGTGCGCGCCAAGGGCGCCCAGATCGACGCGGGCGGCGGTAAGCCGAGCGGTTCGTCGCGTCCAAACCGTGGCCACCGGGCCCCGTGCTCGCCCCTCGCCGCGTGCGAGCGCCGGGAGCGCTCGGGGCGGCGCGAGCGCTGGCGCCGGGTCCGTGACGGCGACGACCCCGAGCGGGGTGCCGACCGCGACGACGATCGCGACAAGCCCGAGTCGACCGCGGGCACCAAGGGGCATCCGATCGGATCGTAACGCACGATTTCGTGCGCCACAAAGTCGGAGCGGGGTAGACCGCGCCAAAATGACCAGCGCCCCGGCTCGTGGGGAGTCGGGGCGCCGAGGGTCGAGCGACTGTCGCTTAGGGGCCCGCCGCAAAATAAGTCGATCGATTCGGCGTCGATCCATCCCCTGCGGCGTCGTTGAAAATTCTTGAAATACCGCAGTATGTCGTCGAATTTCTCGCCTCGCCACAGGGGCGCCTCGACGCCGACTCGACCAACTTATTTCGCGTCGGGCCCTTACGCGTGAGGCTCAGTCGTTCCGATACATGGTCACCACGCACGCGCCGCCGAGGCCGAGGTTGTGCTGCAGCGCGACCTTCGCGCCCGCGACCTGGCGCTTCTCGGAGGTGCCGCGGAGCTGCCACACGAGCTCGGTGCACTGCGCGAGGCCGGTGGCGCCGAGCGGGTGCCCCTTCGACAGGAGGCCTCCCGAGGGGTTCGTGACGAACGCGCCGCCGTAGGTGTTGTTCCCCTCCTCGATGAACTTCTCCGCCTCGCCCTCGCCGCAGAGGCCGAGCGCCTCGTAGGTGAGGATCTCGTTGGCGGTGAAGCAGTCGTGGAGCTCGACGACCTGCACGTCCTTCGGGCCGAGGCCCGCCTGCTCGTACACCTTCTGCGCGGCCGCCTTCGACATGTCGTAGCCCACCATCTTGATCATGCTGTCTTCCTCGAAGCTCGAGGGCCGATCGGTGGTCATGGCCTGCGCCGCGATGTACACGGGCTTCGTGATGCCCATTCTTCTCGCGAACTCGTCCGAGCAGAGGATCGCGGCCGCCGCGCCGCACGTGGGCGGGCAGCACTGGTAGCGCGTGAGGGGGTCGAACACCTCCTCGGAGGCGAGCACCTCCTCCACGCTGAGCACGTTGTTGAAGAGAGCGTAGGGGTTGTTCGCGGCGTGCTGGCGCGCCTTCGCGCTCACCTTCGCGAAGGTCTCGCGCTTCGTGCCGTACTTCCACCGGTACTCGCGCCCGGCGCCGCCGAACATCTGCGCGGCCGGCGGGGCCTGGTTGAAGCCCTGCACCTTGTTCATGAGGTTCGCCTGCCACTCGAGCGGGTTCGTGCGGTCGGTGAACTTCGAGCCGAGCGCGCCCTTCTCCATCTTCTCGAAGCCGAGCGCGAGCACGCACTCGGCGCCCGCCTCGATCGCCTGGCGCGCCAGCATGAGCGCGGTGGAGCCCGTGGAGCAGTTGTTGTTCACGTTGAACACGGGGATGCCCGTGAGGCCTACGTCGTACACCGCGCGCTGCCCGCACGTGCTGTCGCCGTACACGTAGCCCACGAACGCCTGCTCGACGTCTTCGTATTTCACCTTCGCGTCGGCGAGGGCCGCGCGCGCCGCGTTCGCGGCCATCACGTTGTACTCGTCGCTCGCGCCGGGCTTCTGGAACTTCGTCATGCCCACGCCGATCACGTTGACTCGCCTGCTCATGGTGTCTTCCTTTCGATGGCTGGAGCCTGCGCCTTCACGCGAGCTGCTTCAAAAACCCAATCTTCTTCGCGGCCCGCACGTCGCCGTCGATGCGGAGGCGCCCGAGCTGAAAGAGCCCGCGCGGGTCCTCGCCCTTGGCGAGGCGCTCGAGGTCCTCGTCGGCCAAGGTGAGCGTCGCGTCGGAGGTCGCGCCCGCGCCCGCGGTGACCGCGCCGGCCCCGTTCTTGAGGTCCACCGTCCACACCGCGTCGGGCGAGGTGACGTGGAACTTCAGCACCGCGCCGACCTCCGCGACGAGGCCGGGGGTGCTCGCGAGGCGCGAGGTGAGCGCCGCGAAGACCTTGCCGGCCGCCGCCTCGCGCGCGCTCTGGGCGACGGGCGCCGCGGCCTTCGGAGCGCCGGCAGCGCGCGCCTTCCGCACCGCCTCTTCCGCGGCCTTGGCGTCGATCTTCTTCAGGAACTCGAGCTTCTGCGAGGCCATCACGTTGCCCGTGATCTTGAGCTTGCCGCCGAAGTAGAGCTTCTGCGGATCGGCCTTGCCGCCCATCATGTCGAGAAAGTCACTGTCGCTGAGCGTGAGCGTGCAGTCGGCCTTCTCCACCGCGCCGGCGGAGACCGCGCCCTTGCCGTTCTTCAGGTCCACGGTCCACGCGCTGTCGGGGCTCGTGAGCGCGAACACGAAGACGTGGCCAATCTTGGCGGCGAGGTCGGGGTTCTTGGCGACGTGATCGCCGATCACCGCGAAGCCGTCGGCGCTCGTCGGCGCGCCCGTGTCGGCCGGGCCCGCGCTCGCCGCGCCGGCTGCCGCGCCTGCGCCGCCCGCGCCGCGGAGCTTCGCCACGACCTCTTTGGCCGCCGCCGGATCGATCTTCTTCAAGAACGTGAGCTTCTGCGACGCCATCACGTTGCCGCTGATCTTCAGCTTGCCGCCGAAGTAGAGCTTCTGCGGATCGGCCTTGCCGCTCGTCATGTCGAGAAAATCGCTGTCGGTGAGCTCGAGGGTGCAGTCGGGCTTGTCCATCGCGCCCATCGCGACCGAGCCCTGGCCCTGGCGAAGATCGATGCTGAACGCCGAGGCGGGGTTCGTGAGGTTGAACACGTAGCTCGCGTTCACGTTGCTCGTGAGCTCCTTCACGTTCTTCGCCACGTGGTCCTTGATGACCTCGACGATCTCGGCGCTCGTGGGCTCGCCCGACGGCGCGGCCGCGGCCTGCGCGGAGGCCGGCGCGCCCTTCCCCCCCTTCGCGCCCTTCGCGACGGCCTTCGGGATCTCCTTGTAGAGCTCCACCGCGGCGGCCGAGATGCACACCTTGTCACGCTCCTTCACCTTGCAGCGGAAGATGATCTTCTCGTCGCTCTCCTTCCACATCTCGGTGACGAGCGTCTCGCCCGGGAACACGCTCTCGGAGAAGCGCACCTTGATGCTCTTGAAGAAGCGGGGATCGTTGCCGGCGAAGGCCTTGATCACATGCCGACCGGCGAAGCCGAAGGTGCACAGCCCGTGGAGGATCGGCTTGGGGAAGCCGAAGGCCTTCGCGAACTCGGGGTCGACGTGGAGCGGGTTCGTGTCCCCGGAGAGGCGGTAGAGCAGGGTCTGGTTCGCCCCGATCTGCTCCTCGATCACCGCGTCGGGCGCGCGGCTCGGCACGACGTTCACCTCGACGGACGGCCCGCGATCGCCGCCCCAGCCGCCAGCGCCTCGCACGACCGTGGTGAGCTCGTTGTGGATGAGCTCCTCGCCGGACTCGTCGAAGCTCTTCACCTCCATCACCACGACGCCGTTCTTGCCCTTGTCGAAGATGTCCTTCACGCGGGCCCGGTGGGTGAGCTTCGCGTTCGGCGGGAGCGGGCGCTTCACCGAGGTGTACTGCTCGCCGTGCAGGATGCGGTCGAAGCCGTAGTTGAGCCCTGGCGCGCTGACGCCCTTCTTCGCGTTCTCGAAGACGAGGCGAATGCAGGGAATGACCGCGAACGTGGGATCGGCGACGAAGCCCTTGCCGTAGCCCTCGTAGACGTACTGGAGCTCGGACTCGTCGTTCGGGTCTTTGCCGTGCCCGATGCCCAGCGCGTAGAGCGCGAGATCGCGCTCGTCGTACGACGACGACTGCTCGGGGAACGCGTAGCCGAGCGCCGCGTCCACGTCGATGTGCTCGTTGCCGCCGAGGCTCTTCGAACCGAGGTTGCCGAGGATGGGCTGCATCGACGAGGTGATGTCGGTCGGGTGCGTGCTCTTCTCGAAGCTCGTGATGTCGGAGAACGCCTTCTTCACCGCGTCGGGGGTGATGTCGCGCCCGAGCTTGAAGACCTTGCCCTCCGAGCGCTCCCAGCGGAGCTTGCCCATGAAGCCGCCGCCGACCTCGAAGAGCGAGCCGGTCTCCTCGTTCGACTCGTGGCACAGGTACGCGACGAGCGGCGTCACGTACTCGGGCTTGAGGGCGTCGATGAGGTCCTTCGGGAGGACGGTCTCGGTCATGCGCGAGCCCGCGATGGGCGCGATCGTGTTGACGAGCACGTTCTTCTTCTTGCCCTCGAGCGCCAGGGTCTGCGCGAAGCCGTGGATGCCGAGCTTCGCCATGCTGTAGTTCGCCTGGCCGAAGTTGCCGTAGATGCCCGCCGCGCTGGCCGTGAACACCACGCGGCCGAAGCCCTGGTCGCGCATGAGGTCCCACGCGGCCTTCGTGACGCGGTACGCGCCGAGCACGTGGACGCGGTAGATGAGGTCCCAGTCCTCCTGGGTCATCTTCTGGAACGACACGTCGCGCAGGATGCCGGCGTTGTTGATGACGATGTCGACCTTGCCGAACGCGTCGACCGCGGACTTGACGATGTTCGCGCCGTCCTCGACGGAGTCGTAGTTCGCCACGGCCTCGCCGCCCGCCGCCTTGATCTCCTCGACCACCTTGTCGGCCGCCGCGCTCGACTTGCCGCCGCCGGTGTGGCCGCCGCCGAGGTCGTTGACGACGACCTTCGCGCCACGCGACGCGAGCAAGAGGGCGTGGGAGCGGCCGAGGCCGTTACCGGCGCCGGTCACGATGGCGACACGGCCGTCGAACCTGAGATCGGACATGGGATGTACCTCTTCGTGGATGATGCCGCCGCACGCCCGCCTGGGATGGTCGTACGGGGTGAAACCTTTAGCGTGCGAAGTATCTGGCCCGACTGTGGGTTCGTCAAGGGCCGCCGGCAGCCGCTCGGTTCCGCTACCGCCGCGGGCGGGGATCGGCGATCCTCCGGGCATGCGTCGTCGGCGGCGGCTCTGGGCGTTCCTCGCGGTCTCGGCGGCGCTCGCGGGCGCGTGCGCGAAGCAAGAGGGGGGTGCGGCGGACGCCGGAGGCGACGCGGGCGCGACGGACGGGAG
>DAORJJ010000413.1:0-6347 GCA_035439005.1 Polyangiaceae bacterium
GCCGCGCCCCCGACCGCCCCGACCGCCCCGACCGCCCCGACCGCCCCGACCGCCCCGACCCTCGCGCCGCGCCTCACGGCGACGCAGACCCGCTGGCTCGACGCGCGGAGCGCCGACGCCGCCACGATCACCGTCACGATCAAGAACGAGTCGTCGCGCACCGTGGCCCTCGCCTTCCGCCCGTCGTCGATCGCGCTCTTCGTCACCACGCCCTCGGGGGCGACCGCGCGCTGCGGAACCGCGGGGGCCACCGGCCTCGCGCGGGAGCTCGTGACGTTCCTCCGACCCGGGCGCTCCGCCAGCCACTCGGTCGTCCTCGGCCGCGTCTGCCCGTGGGACGCCTTCGACGAGCGCGGCGTGTACGAGATCCGCGCGAGCGTCGACAACCGCGGCACGACGGTCTCGGGCGACCTCGACACGTTCGCGGGCGTCGTGGACTCACCCTCCCCGACGCAGCTCCGGCAGCGCGCGGGCGCCCCCCCACCTACGCCGGCGCTGCGCCCCGTGCTCGAGTAGCTCGCGCGGCCTCGACCTCCGCGGCCCACGCCGAGAGCCGCGGGCGGCGGGCGAGCAGGTGGAGCTTCTGGGCGCGGGTGAGGCGCTTGAAGCGGAGCTCGAGGGAGAGCGCCGCGCCCTTGTCGGCGCACGCCACGCGCCCGACCACCGTGAGCGGCCCGCGGCCGCGCGTGTACCGCGCGCCGGTGCCCGCCGCGTGCTGCGCCACCCGCGCGTCGACGTCGAGCGCGATCCCCGCGTAGAGCGAGCCGTCCCCGCAGCGGAGGACGTAGAGCGACCACCCCGCAGGCGGGACGCGCGGCTCGCGCAGTTCCTTGTTTTTATTCGCTATTTTCCGGTCCACACGGGGCGACGCTTCTCGAGGAACGCCATGAGCCCTTCACGCGCGTCGTCGGTCGCGAGGCACTCGCCGAGCTTGCCGCGCAGGAGCGGCAGCGCGTGATCGAGATCGAGGTCGTCTTGCTCGGCGAACGCGCGCAGCCCCAGCCGGATCGCCATCGGGCTCTTCTCGAGCAGGCGCGACACGAGGCTCGACACCGTCGCGTCGAGCGCGTCGGGCGTGACCACCTTGTTCACGAGCCCGAGCTTCGCGGCCTCCGCGGCCGGCATGCGCTCGCCGAGGAGCATCATCTCGAGGAGCCTGCGCCGAGGCACGTGCTTCTTCAGCACCGCCATGATCATCATCGGGAAGAGCCCGACGTCCACCTCGGGGGTGCCGAGCTGCGCGCCCTCGCAGGCGACAGCGAACGTGGAGGCCGCGACGAGCCCGAGGCCACCGCCCATCGCGTGCCCGTTCACGCGCGCGATGATCGGCTTCTCGAAGGTCATCATCCCGAGCAGGAGATCGGCGTAGTCGCCCTTCGTGGGCAGCTCGCTCGCCTCGCCGCCGTGCATCGCGGCGAAGTCGCCGCCGGCGCAGAAGGCCTTCCCATCCCCCGTGAGGACCACGACGCGGACCACGGGGTGCGGCTCGATGTCGGTGAGCGCCCAGAGCAGCTCGTTCATCATCTGCGGCCCGATGGCGTTCCGACGCTCGGGGACCGAGAGCGTGATAGTCGCCACCTCGCCGCTCCCCGAGGTCGCCACGCGGATCTTCTGGTACGGGCGCGACGGGAGGCTCACGCGCGCGCCTCCGCGGGCGGCGACGCGGGCGCCGTGCGCTTCGCCTCGAGCTGGTCGAGCTGGAGGATCTTGCGCGCCTCCTCGACCGTCGCGACCTTGCGGCCGACGTCGCGGGTCATGCGCGCGGCCACCTCGATGAGGTCGCCGTTCGAGCGGGCCATCTCGCCGCTCGGCAGGTAGAGGTTGTCCTCGAGGCCGGCGCGGATGTTCCCGCCGAGCACGAGCGCGGCGCCGATCATCTTCCAGCCGCACTTGGAGATGCCGATCACCTCCCACTCGCTCCCGCGCGGCATGATCTTGGTCTGGAGCTGGAGGCTCTCCACGAGGGGCGGCACGCCGCCGAGCACGTTCAAGATGAACGAGAACTGGAGCGGCTCCTTCAAGAGGCCCATGTCGATGAGCGGCCAGATGCCGTGCGTGTGCCCCGTGTCGAAGCACTCGAGCTCGGGCTTCACGCCGGCCTCGTTCATCGCCTTGAGCATCTTGATGATCTTCTCGTAGGTGTTCGGGAACACCATGTCGAAGACGAACGCCTTCCGGTTCTCCGAGTACTTCGCGTAGTTCATCGTGCCCATGTTGAGCGCGCCGATGTGCGGCCGCGACTCGCGCAGGTACTGGCACTGCTCGCTCACGTCGTCGAGCATCGTGCCCGTCGAGAAGTTGAGCAAGATCGGGCACCTGGCCTCGATCTCCGCCTTGATCTCGGCGAACACCGCGGGGCTGTACGTCGGCGCGCCGTCGGGGTGCCGCGCGTGGATGTGCACCACGCTCGCCCCCGCGTCGTACGCGCGCTTGGCCTCCTCGGCGATCTCCACGGGCGTGTACGGGATGCCGGGGCACTGCTTGCGGTTCGCGAGCACGCCGGTGACCGCGCAGGTGATGACGGTGAGATCCGGATCTCGATCGAATGCGCTCATGGTTCTCTCTCTTCCGCCTTGTCGGCTTTTTCCAGCGGCGCGCCCACGTCGCGACGCACGATCGACTTCACACGCTTCGACACCTTGAGGAGGATGCGCAAGAGCTCGCGCATCTCGTCCTTCGAAAGGCTCGTGAGGGCGCCCTGGAACACCTCCATGGGCTCGAGCGGGATGTCCTCCGCGAGCGCGAGCCCCTTCGGCGTGAGGCGAATGATCACGACGCGCCGGTCCTCCTTGGAGCGCTCCCGCGCCACCAGCCCCTCGCGCTCCATGCGGTCGATGATGCCCGTGACCGTGCTGTTCTGCGCGCGGATCCGCTCGGACAGCTCCGAGAGCGAGAGCTCGCCGATCTGCTCGAGGATCTTCACCACCGTGAGCTGCGGCCCGGTGAGCTGCGCCCGACGCGCCAGCTCCTTCGTGATGCGACGGCTCTCCGTGTAGAGATAGATGATCGTCTCGAGGATTTGCTGGACGTCGTCCTTGACGCCTGCCGGAAGCGGAGCGGCCACTCTTCACGCACTTTCTGAGGAATCGTCGCGCCGACGATTATTTCGTGTGCGAAACTTTTACTCACGAATGGCTATCCGTCAACACCCGCCGCGCGCCGGCCGCGACGTCCACGGCTGCGCGCCCCGCGCGGGTGGCGTAGGCTCCTTGGGGGGCCTCCGATGACGATCCTCATCACTCAGCGTCTGGAGCTGGTGCCGGTCACCGTGCCGCTCGTGCAGGCCGTGCTGCAAGACGATCGCGGCGAGGTCTCGCGGCTCGCCGGGGCCAAGCTGCCGCACCCCTGGCCCGGGCGCACGCTGATCGAGCGCGCGTTCAGCGCGTCGATCGAGGCCATCAAGAGCGATCCGGGGCGTAGGCTCTGGGGAGACCGCCTGCTCATCACGCGCGAGGGGCACGGCGAGCGCCGCGTCGTCGGCAGCGTGGTCTTCCATGGCTCGCCGAGCGAGGCCGGCGTCGTCGAGGTGGGCTACGGCATCGACGAGGCGTCGCAGGGGCAGGGCTTCGCCACCGAGGGCGTGCAGGCCCAGGTCGACTGGGCGCTCTCGCAGGCCGGCGTGCGCCGCGTGCTCGCCACCACGTTGCCGTGGCACACGGCCTCGGTGCGCGTGCTGAAGAAGGTGGGCTTCGCGCCCGCGGGCTTCGAGGAGCACCCGTTCCTCGGCGAGGTGCTCCACTTCGCGCGCGACCGCTGAAGGAGCCGAACGAGACGAGCGCGACCCCGACCACGGGGGCCGGGAGCCGCGCTCGGCGCGAAGAGAGGCGAGGCGAGAGCCGAGAGAGGGCGACGCCCTACTTCTTCTCTTTCTCTTCCTGGGTCTTCTTCTTGGGCATGAACACGTGGTCGATGAGGCCGTACTCCTTCGCGGACGTGGCGCCCATGTAGAAGTCGCGCTCGATGTCCTTGGCGATGTGGTCGCGGTTCTTGCCGGTCGCGTTCGCGAGGATGTCGGTGAGCGTGTCCTTCAGGAGCTTCACCTCGCGCGCTTGGATCTCGATGTCGGTGACCTGGCCGCGCGCGCCGCCGTGCGGCTGGTGGATCATGATGCGCGCGTTGGGCAGCGCCGACCGGCTGCCCTTCTGCCCCGCCGCGAGCAGCACCGCGCCCATCGACGCGGCCATGCCGATGCACGCCGTGGACACCGGGCAGCGCACGTACTGCATGGTGTCGAAGATCGCGAGCCCGCTGTACACCACCCCGCCAGGCGAGTTGATGTAGATCATGATCTCCTTGTCGGGGTCTTCGCTCTCCAGGAAGAGGAGCTGCGCCACGACCGCGTTGGCCACGTCGTCGTCGATGGGCGTGCCGAGGAAGATGATGCGGTCCTTCAGCAGGCGGCTGAAGATGTCCCAGCTGCGCTCCCCGCGGTGGGTCGTCTCGACGACGTACGGCGTGAAGGCGCGCGCGCGCTCGAGCTCTGCGCGGTTGGACTCGAGGTAGTGGATCGCTTGGGTGCGGTTCTCTGGACGCTTCGTCATGGGTCGGACAGGGCCTTTCGCGCGCTCGAAAAGGGAAGGCCCGAGAAGGAGTGTCCTCTGCGGGCCTTGGTTCAGTCGTGGTGTCGGGGTCGCTACCTACTTCGCGTCCGCCTTGGGCTCTTCAGCCTTGGCCTCTTCGGCCTTCGGCTCGTCGGCCTTGGCCTCTTCCGCCTTGGCCTCGAGCGCCGGAGGATCACCGTCGACAATGTTGGACTTGCTCTCGATAAAGTCCAGGATCTTGTCCTCGAGGATCATGCCGACGAGGATGTCCTGCTTCGCCTTCTCGCGGTACTCGACGCGCAGCTTGGCGACGTTCTTCCCGGTCTCTTCGGCGAGCTCGGCGTAGCCCTTCTCCATGTCCTCGGCGGTGACCTGGAACTGGTTCTTGCGCGCGATGCCCGCCATGATGAGGCCGGCGCGCACCTTGCGCTCGGCGTCGGCGAGGACCGCGCGGCCGAGCTCCTCGGCCTGGGCCTGGGTGAAGCGCTGACCGAGCCGGCGGGCCTGCGCCGCGAGCTCCTGCTGGAGCATCTGCGCCTGCTGGAGCACGAGCGACGGGGGCACCTCGCAGGGGTTGAGCTCGTTCAGCTTGGCGACGATCTGCTCGGCGACGGCGGTCTCGCTGCGCTCCTTCGCGAGCTTCTCGAGGCGCGTGTGGATGTCGGCGCGGAGCTCGACCACGGTGCCGAAGTTCCCGACGTCTTTCGCGAACTCGTCGTCGACCTCGGGGAGCTGGCGCTCCTTCACGTCGGTCACCTTCACCGAGAACTTGCCGGTCTTGCCCTGGAAGTCCTTGCGGGGGTGGTTCGCCTGGAACGCCGCGTCGACCTCGAGCGTGTCGCCGACCGACTTGCCGATGATCGCCGCGTCGAGCTCGGGGAGCGCCTGGCCAGCGCCGAGCTCGAGCTGCACGCCCTCGCCGCCGCCGTCCGTCACGGGCTTGCCGTCGACCGAGAGGGTGAAGTCGATGGTGACGACGTCGCCCGACGCGGCCGGGCGGGCCGGCTCGGGGGTCTTGAACGCGGCGTGACGCACGCGGAGCCCTTCGATCTGGGCGTCGACCTCGGCGTCCGTGACCTCGACCTTGGGGCGGTAGAGCTGGAAGCCCTCGTACTTCACGTCGTCGAGCTCGGGCTGCACCTCCATGCGCGCCTTGAAGGTGAACGGCGCGTTGCCGCTCACGCGGCTCGCGTCGGTGACCTGCGGCTGGCTGATGGGCGTGACGTTCTGCTCGGAGAGCGCGACCGGGAGGTTCGCGTTCACGAGGTTCTGCGCCACGTCGTTCTCGACCTGCGCGCCGTAGAGCGTCTTCAGCACCGGCCGCGGCGCCTTGCCGGGGCGGTATCCCTTGACGTGCGCCTTCTTGGAGAGGCTCGAGTACACGCGCTCGACTTCGGCTTTCACCTTGTCAGCGGGGATATCGACTTGGAGTTCGAGGAGGACCTGCGAGATTCGCGAGACGGTGACTTGCATGAGGGGACGGGCACCATACGTTTTGTCGTTTCGACGTCAAGTGCCTCTCACCCTTCGGCTCCACTTTTTGGGCCGGCCGGGTCCAGGGCGACCACCGCCTCGGCGCCGGGCCCGTCGTCCACGGGCAGGAGGTCGGCCGACTCGAGCGCGAGCGGCGCGGGCGGCGGCGCGCTGCCCCGCGCGAGCGGCACCGCGAGCACCGTGCGCGGAGCGTAGCCCGCCCGCGTCGCCCAGAGCACGACCTCGGCGGTCGCGCGGCGGATGCTCGTGCTCTTCTCGCGGCTCGCCACGAGCTCGCCCGCGACCCGCAGCGCCTCGGCCGGGTAGCCCACG
>DAORJJ010000414.1:0-6335 GCA_035439005.1 Polyangiaceae bacterium
TCCGCGAGGGCGGGCGCACGGTCGGCGCCGGCATCGTCACCAAGATTCTGGAGTAGTCCGCACACGCGCTCACGCGCCCACGACCGAAGGAGCAGACCATGGGTGATCGTATCGAGGTCTCCTTGGTCTGCACCGAGTGCGAGGGGCGCAACTACCGCACCACGCGCCGGCCAGACCAGGTCGGGCAGCTCGAGAAGAAGAAGTTCTGCCCGAGCTGCAAGCGTCACACGGTCCACAAGGAGACCAAGTAGTCCCGGGCCTGTCGCGCCTTCGAGGTGCGCCGGGCCGCGGCGATCCACCCCGCCGGGGGTGGCCATCCGCGGGAGAAGAGTTACAGTTCCTCGCTCGAGGACCCTAGGGGTTTAGCTCAGCTGGTAGAGCAGCGGATTCCAAATCCGCAGGTCGTGGGTTCGAGCCCCTCAGCCCCTGCTAGAACAAGACATGGTGAGCCACGACGGTCTCACTGGAAGCGCGACGAAACATGGCCGACCAAGAGCTCGAGAAGAATGCCGACGAGGCCGAGGAAGAGTCCTCGGCGGGCGAAGCCTCGACCGAAGCGGCCGAAGCCACAGCCGAGGGCGAGGCCGACGAGTCGAGCGAGCCGGCCGTGAAGGTGCGCGCCGAGGTGCTCGACCCCGAGGAAGAGGCCGAGATCGAGGCCGCGCTCGCCGCGCAGACGGGCAACGTGTTGGGAGCCGAGCGCTTCGTGTACGCGGCGTACCTGGCCGGCGCCGTGATGGCCGCCTTCATCTTCTCGAAGCTCGGGCACGCGGCGTGGCTCAAGCTCGCGGCGTGGAAGCCGGAGCAGATCGGCGAGCCGCGCGACGAGCTCGTCTACATCGCGGCCGCGATCGTCGGGGTCGGCGTCGCCCTCCACTACTGGCGTCGGAAGGACGCGCGTCAGTACGCGACCGAGGTCGCCGAGGAGCTGTCGAAGGTCACCTGGCCAAGCAAGAAGGAGGTCCAGAACTCCACCTTCATCGTCGTGCTGACCACCCTCTTCGCGACGGTGTTCTTCGCGCTGATGGATCAGTTCTGGCGCTTCATCACCGACAAGGTCTACGGCTTTTAGGGCCCCGGGGTTCCGACATGACTAAGAAGTGGTACGTCATCCAAACCTACTCGGGCTACGAGAACCGCGTCCGTGAGTCGCTCCAGCAGCGCATCAAGGAGTTCGGGAAAGAGGCCATGTTCGGGGAGATCTTGATCCCCACCGAGACCGTGCAAGAGGCCCGCGCGAGCGGCAAGCCCCGTGTCCGGCAGAAGAACAGCTTCCCAGGGTACATCTTCGTCGAGATGGACATGGGCGAGGAGGCCTGGCACCTCGTCAAGGACACCGCGAAGGTCACCGGTTTCATCGGAAACCAGCGCCCGCAAGAGGTGAAGCCCCCGCAGATCGACGATCTCCGCAAGGCGATCGTCGAGGGCACCGTGAAGCCGAAGCCGCGCGTCTCGTTCGAGACCGGCGACGAGATCCGCGTCATCGACGGCGCCTTCGCGAACTTCATGGGCACGGTCGAAGAGGTGAAGCCCGACAAGCAGAAGCTGAAGGTGAAGGTCAGCATCTTCGGGCGCGCCACGCCCGTGGAGCTCGACTTCACCCAGGTCGAGAAGCGCGCGTAATCGCAGCGTTTTTCAAGCTCGACGCCGCTCCTCGGGGCGGCGTCTTCGTTTTGCGTGCGCCTCGGCGACGGCGGTCGTGGATCCGTCGCGCGCCCGCTCGACGTACGCTGGCGACGATGCCCCCTCGCGTGTCCGCCGCCTGCCTCGCTGCCTGCCTCCCGCTGCTCGTCGTCGCCTGCGGCGCCACGGACGCCTCCCCCGGCGGCGGCGCGCCTCCCGATGACTCCGGGCTCGATGGGGCGACCAAGGCGGAGGCCGGCCCGCCCGACGCTCCCCCGGTCGACGCGGCGCCGCCGTTGAACGACGCCGGCGCGGAGGCGTCCCCCGACGCCGCGCCGCCGGTCCCTCGCACGGAGGTGGCGTTCGTGGGCAGCGGCGACGGGAACGTGCGGAGCTACGCCCTCGACGCCGCCACCGGGGCGCTCGCTCCCCGGGGCGTCACGAGGGTCGGGGGCGATCCGTCGTACCTCGCGTTCGACGAGGTCCGCAGGCTCGCGTTCGTCATCGACTCGAGCGGCAACCGCGTGCACGCGTACGCGGTCGACCCCAAGAGCGGGGCGCTCACGAAGAAGAACGACGTGGCCACCGGCGGCACCGGCGCGACCCACGTGTCGCTGGTCCCGAGCGGGCGCTACCTGCTCGTCGCGCACTACACGAGCGGGCACCTCAGCGTCGTGCCGGTCGCCGCCGACGGCACGCTCGCGGCCCCCACCGACGTCGTGGTCGCCGGCGAGAAGGCCCACTTCGCGCAGATGGACGCCGCGCGCCGCACGGTCTTCGTGCCGTGCTTGGGCGCCAACGTCGTGGCGCGCTACACGCTGAACGAGGCCACGGGCGCCCTCACCCCGCTCGCGCCGGTGGCCCTCCCCGCCGGCGCCGGGCCGCGCCACCTGTCGTTCTCGCCGACCGCGCCGTTCCTCTTCGTCGTGAACGAGCTCCAGAGCTCGGTGACCTCGTTCGGCTACGACGCGGCGACCGGTGGCCTCACGCTGATCGAGACCAAGTCGTCGCTGCCGGCCGACTTCGCCGGCGCCAACACGGGCGCGGCGATCTTCGCGCACCCCGGCGGCCGGTACGTGTACTCGTCGAACCGCGGCCACGACTCGCTCGCTCGCTTCGTGGTGGACGCGGCGGGCCGGCTCACCCTCGACGGGCACGTGTCCACCTCGGGTCGCACCCCGCGCAGCTTCACGCTCGCCGGCGAGGGGCGCTTCGCCTACGTGGCCAACCAGGCCTCGGGCACCGTGTGGGGCTACACGTTCACGCCGGCGAGCGGCGCGCTCGTCCCGATGGGGGCGGTGGCGCTCGCGGAGGGCCTCGGCTCCGTGAAGTTCGTGGGCACAGCCCGCTTCGTCGACCCGTAGCGGGCTCGGCGGCGCGGGCCGCTCCTTCTTTTTTCACGAGCCACCAGGAACCTTCACGCCGGGCGCGTGTCTCACTCCCCCGGAACCGCGGAGGCGCCGCCCCGCCGGTCCGTTCACGGCGACACCTCGCCTTCGGCTCGGGGCCGCCATAGACCCCCGCTCGCCCCTCCGGGGCTCACTTTCAGGTTCACCCCCACTCACTGCTTGGCCTGGCGCTACCGCCGGGGAGGTCGTCGTGCGCAAAACGCTCGTCATCGGTCCGCTCGCGCTGCTCACCGCGTCTCTCGTCGTCTCCTTGCCGGCGGTCGCCGACGCGGATCCGACGGTGAACGACTGCTTCGCCATCTCCCAGGCCGAGCGCGACACGGGCGTCGAGCTCGCGATGGCGAACGGCTGCGATCGCGGCATCTCCTGCCACATGACCTGGAAGCTGCAGTGCGAGAGCCCCTCCGGCAAGGTGACCGCGGAGTCGCACGGGCGCGCTGGCGTGCTGCTCGCGTCCGGCGAGCACCACAAGACCTTCGCGTCCGCCGCCGCCTGCCAGGCCCACGCGGGGTGGACCTTGGCCGACGTGCAGTTTACATGCACCCCGGTGCGCTGACCCGTCGCTACCGGAGCCGCGCGCGGTGCGCGGCCACCCACGGCGCGAGGCGCGAGCCGGTCTCGCCCCGCTGCGCGGAGACCGTCCCCGTCGCTCGCTCGAGGCGCGAGGCGGCGAGCGCCACCGCCACGGCGACCGCCTCCCGCTTGCCCTCGGGCACCGTGGGGTAGCCGACGAGCTCGTCGGCGTGCCGATCGAGGAAGCCCGTGTCGTAGCGGCCCGCCGCGAACTCGGGGTGCTCGAAGAGGCGCTGGTGGAACGCGAGGTTCGTGCGAATGCCGGTCACCACGTACTCGGAGAGCGCGCGGCGCATGCGGGCGACCGCGCGCTCGCGGGTCGGCGCCCACACGCTGAGCTTGGAGATGAGCGGATCGTAGAAGCTCGAGATGGTGCACCCGGCGTACGCGCCGCCGTCGTCACGGACGCCCGGCCCCGCCGGGACCGAGAGCCGCTCGATCGTGCCAGGCGACGGCAGAAAGCCCGTGGAGGGGTCCTCTGCGTAGACGCGACACTCGATCGCGGCGCCTCGGGCGGAGACGTCCTCCTGCCGCATGGTGAGCGGCTCGCCCTGCGCGATGAGCACCATCTCGCGGACGAGATCGAGCCCCGTGACGAGCTCGGTCACCGGGTGCTCGACCTGGAGGCGCGTGTTCATCTCCAGGAAGTAGAAGCCGCCGCGGTCGTCGACGAGGAACTCGAACGTGCCGGCGGAGTGGTAGCCGACCGCCTTCGCGCCCTGCACGGCGATGCGGCCCATCTCCTCGACGAGCGCGCGCGACGCGGCGGGCGAGGGGGTCTCCTCGACGACCTTCTGGTTGCGTCGCTGGATGGAGCAGTCGCGCTCGAAGAGGTGCACGAGGTTGCCGTCGCGGTCGCCGAGCACCTGGATCTCCACGTGCCGCGGCTTGAGGATGGCCTTCTCGAGGTAGACCTCGTCGTCGCCGAAGAACTTCTTGGCCTCGGAGCGCGCGCGCTCCCACGCGCCCTTCATCTCGGCCTCGGAGTGGACGAGGCGCATGCCCTTGCCGCCGCCGCCGTTCGCCGCCTTCAGCAGCACGGGGAAGCCGATCTTCGCCGCGGCCTGGGCGGCCTCCTCGGCGGAGCTGCAGTTCGCGCCCGGCACCACGGGCACGCCCGCGGCGCTCATCTTCGCGCGCGCGGCGGGCTTCGAGCCGAGCTGCCGCATCGCGCTCGCCGGCGGCCCGATGAAGGTGACGCCCGCGCGCTCGCAGGCGTCCGCGAACTCCGGGTTCTCACTGAGGAATCCGTAGCCCGGGTGGACCGCGTCGCAGCCCGCGCGCTTCGCGACGTCGAGCACCTTGTCGATGCGGAGGTAGCTCTCCGAGGCCGCCGCGGGGCCGACGGGGTAGGCCTCGTCTGCGACGCGCACGTGGAGCGCGCGGCGGTCGGCGTCCGAGTAGATGGCGACGGCCGCGATGTCCATCTCGTGGAGGGTGCGCGCCACGCGCACGGCGATCTCGCCGCGATTCGCGATGAGAACCTTCTTGAACGAACGGAACTTCTGCGGCGCCGGCATCACGCGGCAATATCAGGGTTTTTCCTCGCGCGGAAGCGCAGCCGCGCGCCTCGGCCGAGCGCCCCGGGGTTCCTGGCGAGGCTCGCGCGGCGTAGGATGGGCACGTCGCGCCCGGCGCGGCACCGTGGCCCCGTGAGCAAAGGACGAAGGCAGGAGGCGCAAGGCCTGTTCGACTTCGGCGCGCCTGCGCCGCGCGCGCCCGCGCCCGGGCCGCCCGAGGTCCCCAGGCCACCCGCGGAGGCGACCGACATCGTCCCGCCGTTCCCGTTCGCGTTCGCGCCGAGCCCGGCCCCCGAGGCCGCTGCCTCGCCTCCGGTCGCGGTCCCGGGCGGCCCCGCCGCGCCGAAGGGCGCCGAGCCGCTCAGCGTCGCGGCGCTGGGCAAGCTCGTCGAGCGCGCGCTCCTGCAGCGGTTCGCCGAGCCTGTGACGGTCGTCGGCGAGGCCGTGGGCGTGCGCGCCGCGCAGAGCGGACACCTGTATTTTACACTGAAAGACGAGGAGGGCGACGCGGCCCTCGACGTCGTCGTGTACCGAACGAACCTCACGCCCCGCGCGCGCGCGGTCGTCCGCGACGGGGCGAAGGTGCTGCTGCGCGGGCGGCCCACGTACTACTCGCCGCGGGGGCGGCTCCAGTTCGTGGCCGACCGTGTGGGGCTGTCAGGCAAGGGGACGCTCCTCGAGGCGCTCCAGAAGCTCAAGGAGAAGCTCGCCGCCGAGGGGCTCTTCCGTGACGACCGCAAGCGCGCGCTGCCCCGCGAGCCCCGGGTGGTCGGCGTGGTCACCTCGAAGACGGGCGCGGTCATCCACGACATCTGCCGGGTGGCCTTCCGCCGCGGCGGCGCCCACATCCTGCTCGCGCCCGCGCAGGTCCAGGGCGCGGCCGCGCCGGCCGCCATCTGCCGCGCGCTGCGCGAGCTGCAGCGGGTGCCCGAGGTCGACGTCATCATCGTGGGGCGCGGGGGCGGCTCCGCCGACGACCTCTCCGCGTTCAACGACGAGGCCGTGGTGCGGGCCGTGGCCACGTGCCGCGTACCGGTCGTGAGCGCCGTCGGGCACGAGGTGGACGTGACGCTCGCCGACTTCGCGGCCGACGCGCGCGCCTCGACGCCTTCGCAGGCCGCGGAGCTCGTGGTGCCGGACGGCCGGGCGCAGGCGCGGCTCTTGGCCGAGCGCCGCGGCGCGCTCGTCCGCGCGATGCGGTCGAGGGTGG
>DAORJJ010000415.1:0-6324 GCA_035439005.1 Polyangiaceae bacterium
GTCGTCTGGCAGCCGGGCTGCTCCGTTTTCTGCGGTTTCACGTGCTCGTCAACAGTCAGCGGGCGCGGCGTCGGCCGCGACGAGGGCGAGCCGAATGCGTGCCTCGCCGGAAGGCGGCACCGCCGCATCGGCCGCATCGGCCGCGTCGGGCGGGGGAGACCCATCGAGCGGCGGGCCGTCCAACGCTGCGTCGGACCCGCTGTCGCCTGGGCTCACGTCCGGGAAAGAGGCGTCCCGCGGCCCGCCGCCGTCGCACGGCCCGAGCGTGTAGGAGACCTGCCCCGCGGCGAAGGCGGCGGCCGTGCTCGCGTACGTCACGCCGTCGCATGCGCAGACCAACCGATCGACCGGGTCGATCGACTGGCACGTTGGCGCGGTGCCACACGCCCGCGCAAAGCAGGCCTTGGGCGCCGCGCAGTCCGATTGCCGCGTGCACGCAGCGCCGGCAGGGGAGTCTGCCCGCGCGTCGTCGACGGCCCCGTCACGCCCGGAATCGACGTCCTCCCCGCCATCCGTCCCCGGGCCGGAAGCCACCGTCGTGCCGCAGCCCGCGAGCAGACACAGAAGCAGCCACCCGTTTCGTCGTGTCGTCATCGGACCATGTGGCGCCAGAACAACGCGCGCGGATATCGCATGAACATGCGAGACCCGCGCGGCTCAGGACGGGCACGACGGCTCACCAAGAACACGGGAGGAAGGCGCGCACGCGGGTGCCGCCCCCGTCGCGCGCCGAGAGCGTGATCGTGCCGCCCAAGGCGTGGACGCGGCGGCGCATGTTGTCGAGCCCACGGCCGTCATGTGTGCGCGCCTCCCGCATTCCGACGCCGTCATCCTCCACGCCGATCACCAGCCCGCGCGCCTCGCGAGTCACTCGGACCTCGACGTTCGTCGCGTCGGCGTGGCGCGCGGCGTTCGTGACCGACTCCTGAACCAGGCGAAGGACAGTCATTCGGATCTCTGGAGCCGCCTCGCCGGCGTCGCCGACATCGACGAACATGGCGAAGCGGATGCTCGCGGCGCCGCACATCTCGGAGCCTTGGCGTCGCACGCGGGCGAACAGCTCGGTCCACCCCACGACCTCGCGATCGAGGGCCGAGAGCGCGAGGCGCAGGTCGACGAGCCCCTCGCGAAGCGTCTCGTCGAGTTGGTCGAAGATCGCGCCCCTCTCCGCGTGGGATGGGTGGCTCGCCTCGTCGCGGACCGCCTGCGCCATCAGCCGTGCGGCCGTGAGCGTCGCGCCGAGCCCGTCGTGCAGCTCCATCCCGAGGTGTCGACGTTCGGTCTCCGTGCGGTCGCGGTCGCGCTCACGCTCGAGCTCGGCAAGGCGTTCCTCCAAGGCTTCACGCTCGGCGGCGTCGAGGAGCGAGCGATCCGCTCCTTTGGCGAGGGCCCCCCAGGCGATGAATCCGAGCCCGCCGACGAAGAGCGCCGCGACGGTGTCGACGACCGTGTGTGTCCTCGCGTGCGCCACCGCGGCCGCGGTGAATGGGGCGGTGCCGAGAATGACGGCGTCTCTCCCCCGCGCGCCCATCCCCGAACCTTGGAAGACGCACAGTGCAAAGTACACGAGCCACCAGATCGATGCGGCTTGCACGCTCAGCCCCGCGAGAGCGGCGCTCCCATGAGCGAAAATGCCCGTCTCGATCACCTCGGCCACGACGAAGGCACGAGTTGCGGGGCCGACGGCGCGATGAACGAAATACGCACCCCACGTTCCGGCGAGCAGCGTAGTCGCCCATATCGCCGTGCTCTGCCAAGGAACGCCCGCGATGATCCGGCCCCCTGGAATGAGCGGAAGCACCGCCAGTCCGACGAAGAGCGCCGTCACCTGGAACGCGACCGGACCACGCCGGATCTCCGCCTGGGTGCGAGCTCCGGAGTCCGCTCGGAGCCGCGAGAGCGCCCGCTTCGAGGGGCGCGCCGCGACGGCTCGCGAGCCCCGTTGTTCCTGAACGGGCATCGGCCGTTCGAGACGTTGTCACGTTCTCCGCCACCCAGCCCGCTAAAATCGTGATTTCTTTCAACGAAGGTTCGCGTGTGCCGCGAATGCCAATGATTGATTGCAATCGAGGAGCTGCCACGGAGTCTCATCTCTCGACGCTTGTCCTGCGCCGGCTCCCGCAAAAACGGGAGGTCGCGACTAGCGGGCGCGGGGCGTTCGGACGTACCCGAGGCGAATGGCTTCCCGCACGGCTGCGGTCTTCGAGCCGACGTGCAGCTTCTCGTAGATACTTCGAATGAACGTGCGCACCGTGTTCGTCGAGACACCGAGGTCGCGGCCGACGTCGTCGTAGCGTGCGCCTTCGGCGAGGAGGCCGATGACGTCGCGCTCCCGTTTCGTGAGCGAACAGTGCGTGGCGTCCCGCTCCGGGTCGTTGGGAGCCGAGAAGCTCATGAGGACGCGCCGCGCGATCGTCGGCGACATCGGGGACCCTCCCGCGCACACCTCGTCGAGCGCGGGGCCGAGGCGCGCCGCGAGCTGGTCCTTCAAGAGGTACCCGAGCGCGCCCGAGCGGAGCGCCTCGAAGACGTGCTCCGCGTCGTCGAAGATCGTCAGCACCAACGTGAGCGGAACCCGAGCGTCCCCGCGGAGCGCGCGGAGCACGTCCGCTCCCGAGCCGTCCGGCAACCCGAGGTCGAGCAGCAAGACGTCGGGCTTGGTGGCTCGCGCGAGGTCGATCCCGTGGGCCACCGTGCCGCTCTCCCCGATGAGCTCGAACCGAGGATGGCTCGCGAGGACCCGGCGCGTCGCGGCGCGCACGCGAGGATCGTCGTCGATGATCAGGATGGACGGCATCGGTCCTCACAAACACGGGAGCACGCAGCGCCACGTGCGCACGCAGCGCCCCGTGCGCGTCGCGGGCTCGAGCGTAGCACCGTAGGCTGCGCGCGGCCGGACGTTGTCCAGAAGGGTGTTGCGCTGGCTCGCGCTCCACGCGGGAGGGCGGGAGCCGCCCACGACCGCGGCGCCCGTTCGCGGCGAAGGGGCGCGTGTGCGCGCGCGGACCTCGTCAGCCCATCGCGATGGCGTCGATCTCGACCCGTGCGCCCTTCGGCAGGCCGCTCACGGCGACCGTCGCGCGCGCGGGCATCACCCCGCTGAAGCGCTTGCCGTACACCGCGTTGACCTCGGCGAAGTGGTCCATCGACGAGAGGAAGATCGTGGTGCGGACCACGTTCGCGAACGTGAGCCCCGCCGCGGCGAGCACCGCCTCGAGGTTCGCCATCACGCGCTCGGTCTCCTCGGCGATGGTGCCCGAGACGAGCTCGCCCGTGGCGGGGTCGAGCGGGATCTGGCCGCTCAGGAACACGAGGTTCCCCGCGCGAACCGCCTGCGAATACGGACCGATCGCGCCCGGGGCGCTCGTGGTGGCGATGGCTTCCATGGCCGCCGATAATAGATCCGATGTTTGCCGCGCGCCCGCCGAAAATCGCTCAGCGCGGGCGGAACGTGTTGTCCTCTTCGCCGAACGCCGCGGCGAGGTGGATGCGCGAGAAGCTCTTCAAGAGGTCGTTGTAGGTCTGCGGGGCGTCTTGCTTGAGCAGCGCGCGGTAGAGGATGAGCCCCGTGGCGCCGTTGTCGCCGTAGGCGGGCAGGGCGTTGGCCACCACGTCGAGGAACTTCGTGCCCTCCGGGTCCTTCGCGGCCCCGTTGGCGGCGATCTTCTTGTCGTGGAAGCCGCGCCCGAGGTACGCGAAGCTCTGGCAGCCGTTCAGGTAGACGAGCTGGTATTTCCCCGCGACCACCTTCGTGCGCGCGGCGAGCGAGTTGATGTTCTTCCCGAGGCCCGAGTGCCCGCTGTAGACGATGAGGTCGGCCTTCTCGCTTGCCGGCCCGTAGAGCGCGTCGAAGTCGGGCCCGGCGCTCGCGAGCTCTTCGGTGAGCAGCGCGGTGAGCGTGACCTTTCGGGGGCGCCCCGCCACCACCACCGAGCCGGTGACCACGCTCGACCTGATGACCGAGCGGCTCGCCTCGCCGTCCTTTCGCGACGCGCCGGTGAGGCCGCGCTCGGTCTCGGCCACGACGTTCTCCATCTCGCGCGCGCCCTCGTCGCTGGGCGTGTTGCTCGAGATGATGCCGAACACGGCGACCACGTCGATCGCGTCGTCGGCGAGCACCTGGTCGTACTCCGGGTACTTGCCCGTGGTCTCCTTCGCGCTGCGCGTGACCTTGACCTCGCTCTTCACGCCGTCGGTCGCGTCGACCGTGCAGCCCGACGCCTTCGGGTTGAAGTCGTGCCAGAAGGTGTCGTTGCCGTACTCGTTCTTGCCGCACGGGCCGTCGTACTTGCGGTTGAACGCGGGGAGCGCGGTCGTGTCGCGGGGGAGCACGAGGGTGTACGCGCGCGGCGTCGCGCGGGTCTTCGGCCAGATGACCGGCAGCACCGCCGCGTAGCGCACGCGCTTGTTCCCGCCGCCCGCGTCGGACTCAGCCACGCTCGTGACGTTGACGAGGCCGATCTGCGCGTTGCCCGAGACGTCGGTCGTGAGCGCGCCCTGCACGTACTGGAGCTGCGCGACGATGGCCGTGCGCGCGGAGGTCTCCTTGGGGGCGATGAGCTCGCTCTCGAAGGTGAAGTCGAAGAGCTTGCCGTCGTTCGAGGTGATCGCGACGTCGGTCGCGTCGTCCGCGGGGGCCTCGCCGGTCTCCGCGGTGCACCCCGCGGCGAGCGCGGCGTACGCCGAGAGCGAGAGCAGGAGCAGGCGGCGAGCGACGGACGGCACGGCGGGGAAGCGGGGCATGAAGACCTCGACGCAAGAGTTGGTCCAAGGAGAACACAGTGTGGGCGGGCTGGGAACGCGCGCCCGCGCGCGCCGGCCCGCGCCGAGGTGGATCGCGCGCGCCCCGGGTCGGGGCCCCACCTAGAGGCGCTGCCGGCCGGACAGCGCGCGCCCCATCGTGATGGGATCGGCGTACTCGAGATCGCCGCCGTGCGGGACGCCGCTGGCGATGCGCGAGAGGGCCACGCCGAGCGGCTCGAGCTCGCGCTTCAAGAACAGCGCCGTGGCCTCGCCGTCGACGCTGAGCGGCGTGGCGACGATGATCTCGCGCACCCCGTCGGCCGCGATGCGCTGGACGAGCCGCGGCAAAGGCAGCTCGTCCGGGCCCACGCCCTCGAGCGGGGAGAGGAGCTGCCCGAGCACGAAGTAGCGGCCCCGCATGGTGCCGGTGCGCTCGATCGCGAAGAGATCGTGCACGCGGCCGACCACGCAGAGCAGCGTCGGATCGCGCCGCGGATCGGCGCAGACCGCGCACGTACGCGGCCCCGCCTCGGGCGTCTCGGCGAGGTTGCCGCAGGTCTCGCACGGGCCCACCGCGTCGGGCAGGGCCGCGAGCTCGGCGCCCAGCTCGCGCGCCACGTCCGGCGCCTGCGAGAGCAAGAAGAGCACGTAGCGGCTCGCGGTCTTCTCGCCGACGCCCGGCAGCCGGGAGAGCAGCGAGATCACCCGGCGGAGCTTCGGCGGGAGCATGCCCTCGCTCAGCCGAGGCCGGGGATCTTCACGCCGCCCGTGGCCTTCTCGAGCTCGGCGGCCATGGCCTTGTCGGCCACGTCGAGCGCGCCGTTCACCGCCGCGCACACCGCGTCGAGCGTGAGGTCGAGCCCCTCGGCGGCGAGGAACTCGGGGTCCACCTCGACCCGCGCGATCTTGCCGCCGTAGGTGGCCGTGGCCTTCACCTTGTCGCCCGCGGAGGAGAAGACAACCTCCTTGTCTTTTAGCTCCTCCTTGGTCTGGTCGATCTTGCGCTGGATACGCGCCGCCTGGCGCATAAGCTCGGTCATTCCGCCGCGAAACTGCATGGGGTTCTCGATCCTGAGGTTTTCGTGTCCGTGGGTGGAGCGGGAGCGCGGAGTCGAGGCCGCGCGGGGGAGGCGGTCGGGGGCGCGATCAGTCGGCGACGTTCGGGAGGCGCACGTCGCGGAGCTCGGCGTCGAACAGCTCGATGGCCTTGCGCACGAGCGGGTGCGTGGCGACGGCCTCGCGCGCGCGCTCGAGGGCGGCGCGCCGGGCCTCCGCGTCGAGCCCGGCGAGCGACATGGGGAGGGCCTCGACCGGCGTCGTGGTGTCGAGGACCCACGCGACCTCGTCGCCGAGGACCGCGCGGGCCGACGCGAGGAGCAGCGCCTGGTGCTCGGGCTGGGCCACGGACACCGCGGAGAACGCGTCGCGCTCGTACGCGAGGGCGAGGCGCGCGGGGCTGGCCTCGAGCGGCCCGCCGTGCTCGAGGTGGGCCGCCAGGCCGGGGTTCTGCTCGCGCACCAGCGCCACGAACGCGCGCACCGTGGCCACGAGGGCCTCCGCGGGCCGCACCGCGCGGGCCTT
>DAORJJ010000416.1:0-6324 GCA_035439005.1 Polyangiaceae bacterium
CCGCCGCCACACCTCTAACCAAGCTAGGCGCGCGGACCGGCCACGAGGATCGCGCCCGCGAGCGTGCTCGCGAGCACGAGGGCCCAGCCGACCTTCTTCAGCTGGCGGGCGTGCGGCGGCGACACGAAGAGCGCGACGGAGGCCGCCGCGAAGGGCGCGAGCGCCACGGGCACGACGCCGGGGAGCCCCGCGGAGGCCGCCAGTCCCGCGGCGACGAGGAGGACGATCACCGCGGAAGCACAAGAGATTCTGCCCGCCGTGGGTCCCCCGCCCGCCTTCGTCGACGTCGCCGCGATGACCCCACGCACGGCGAGCACCGCGAGAGAGAAGCCGAGCGCCCACACGACCGTCGCCATGGCGGCCACCCGGAGCGGAGCGCCGCCCGCGAGCGCCACGGGGAACGACACGCCGGTCAGCGCGACAGCCGCGATGAGCTCGCCGACGAGGGTCTTCTCGCGCTTCGCGACGATGAGCGCGAACAGCACCGCGGCGAGGCACGCGAGCGCCGCGAGCGAGACGCGCCCCTCGGCGCCGAGGCCGGGCAGCCCGAGCGCCGCGCCCACGACCGCGAGCGCGCCCAGGGCGAGCCCCCAAAAGCGCGCGCGCGGAGCCTCCGCGTCCCGCGCCCGACGCCCTCGCTGCCCGAGGAGGATGAGGACGCTCTCGTGCGAGAAGAACGCGGCGAGCACCCCCAAGGTCAGCGCGATCGAGCCTAGGCGCAGGCCGCCGAGGAGGAACGCCGTCACGAGCGGCATGAGCAGCTGCCCGTAGGCCCCGTGCTCACGCGGCATCGGCGGCGACAGGCGCGCGCCGACGGCGGGGCCATGGCGGGACGACGAGGGGGACATCGGCCGCCGGCATGCACGTCCCGTGCGAAGCGCTGGCGCGGCGCCGCTCGCGGCCGCGCGAGGCGGCCCTGGTGCGGGCACCCACGCAGGCGCACGCGGTGCGCGAGGAGGTGCACGGTTTGCGCCGATCCCCTCTCCCTCCGGCCGGGGCGTGCGGGTAGTCTGCCGCGCCATGTCTCAGCCCGTCTTGCCAAAGCGCGCGCGTGTGGTCGTCATCGGCGGAGGAGTGATCGGCTGCTCGGTGGCCTATCACCTCGCGCACATGGGCTGGCGAGACGTGCTTCTGCTCGAGCGCGACCGCGTCACGAGCGGCACCACGTGGCACGCGGCCGGGCTCATGGTCACGTTCGGGTCCACCTCCGAGACCTCCACCGAGATGCGCAAATACACGCGCGATCTCTACGCGCGCCTCGAGGCCGAGACGGGCCAGTCGACCGGCTTCGCGCCCGTGGGGTTCATCGAGGTCGCGGCCGACGCCGACCGCCTCGAGGAGTACCGCCGAGTGTCCGCGTTCAACCGCTTCTGCGGCGTCGACGTGCACGAGCTCTCCCCGCGCGAGGTCCACGACCTGTTCCCGCTCGCCAAGACCGACGATCTCCTCGCCGGCTTCTACGTCAAGGAAGACGGCCGCGTGAACCCGGTCGACGTCACGATGGCGCTCGCGAAGGGCGCGCGCCTGCAGGGCGCCACCGTCGTCGAGGGGGTCGCGGTCACGGGCCTGCTCACGAAGCGCGGCGCGGTGACCGGCGTCCGCACGGCGCACGGCGACGTGGAGGCCGAATACGTCGTCAACTGCGCCGGGATGTGGGCCCGCCAGCTCGGCCAGGCCTCGGGCGTCAACATCCCCCTGCAGTCGGCCGAGCACTACTACCTCATCACGGAGAAGATCCCCGGCCTCTCCGCGAGCTTCCCGGTGCTCGAGGACCCCGGGTCGCACGGCTATTTTCGCGAAGAGGTCGGCGGCCTCATGGTGGGCCTCTTCGAGCCCGTCTGCGCGCCGTGGAAGGTCGGCGGCGTGCCGGAGGACTTCTCCTTCGGGGAGATCCCGCCCGACTGGGACCGCATGGGCCCCTACCTCGAGAAGGCGATGTCGCGCGTGCCCATCTCGCTCGAGACCGGCGTGAAGAAGTTCTTCTGCGGCCCCGAGAGCTTCACCCCCGACCTCCAGCCCGTGGTGGGCGAGGCCCCCGAGCTCCGCAACTACTTCGTCGCCGCCGGGCTCAACTCGATCGGCATCCTCACGGGCGGCGGGCTCGGTCGCGTGATGGCGCACTGGATCACGACCGGCCGCCCCGACGTGGACGTCACGGGCTTCAACATCGACCGGCTCCACACCTACCAGGCGAACCCCGAGTACCGCCGCACGCGGACTGTGGAGTCGCTCGGCATGGTCTACCAGTGCCACTACCCCACCCGCTCGATGCTCACCGCCCGCGGGGCGAAGAAGTCGGCGCTCCACGATCGCCTCGTCGCCGCGCGCGCGCACTTCCGCGACGTGAGCGGCTGGGAGGGGGCCGACTGGTACGCGCCCCCGGGCGTCGAGGTGCCCCCCGAGCGGCTCTCCTGGGGGCGCCAGCACTGGTTCCCCTACTGGGAGGCCGAGCACCGCGCGGCGCGCGAGGGCGTCATCCTCATGGACATGTCGTTCATGGCGAAGTTCCACGTCCAGGGGCGAGACGCCGGCGCGTTCCTCGAGCACCTGTCGGGCAACCGCGTCAACGGCCCCGCGGGGACCATCACCTACACGCAGTGGCTGAACGAGGGCGGCACCCTCGAGGCCGATCTCACCGTCACGAAGCTCGGCGACGAGCGCTTCTTCGTGGTCGCCTCCGACACCGCGCACCGCCACGTCGAGACCTGGATGCGCCGCCACCTCGACGCCATGGCCGATCGCTTCCCGCACGCCTTCGTGACCGACGTCACCTCGGCCTACACCCAGCTGAACGTGCAGGGCCCGCGCTCGCGCGCGCTGCTCGCCGAGCTCACGTCGTGCGATCTCTCGAACGAGGCGTTCCCGTTCCGCGCCGCCCGCGAGATCGACCTCGGGTTCGCGCGGGCCCTGTGCGTGCGCATCACGTACCTCGGCGAGCTCGGCTACGAGCTCTACATCCCCACCGAGCAGGCCACGCACGTCTACGATCGGCTGCTCGAGGCCGGCGCCGCCCACGGCCTCCGCCACGCCGGGCTGAAGGCGCTCGCGAGCCTCCGCATGGAGAAGGCCTACCGCGACTACGGCCACGACATCGACAACACCGACTCGGTGCTCCAGGCGGGCCTCGGCTTCGCCGTCGACCTCACGAAGCCCGCGTTCCTCGGGCGCGAGGCGGTCGTCGCGGAGAAGGCGAAGGGCCCACCGACCCGCCGCATCGTCCAGATCTTGCTGAAGAATCCGGAGCCCCTCCTGTTCCACGCGGAGGTCGTGCGCCGGAGCGGAGTGGCCGTGGGCTACGTGCGCGCGGCCTCGTACGGGCACACGCTCGGCGGCGCCGTCGGCCTCGTCATGGTCGACGCCGGCGTGCCCATCGACCAGGCGTACCTCGACGCCGGCGAGTGGGAGGTCGAGGTGGGGGCCCTGAGGGTGCCGGCGGTCGCGTCACTCCGGCCGCTCTACGATCCGACGATGAGCCGCGTGCGCGCGTAGCGGCGCGGTGCGCCGTCCGCTCACGCCGCTGGGCCGGTCCGCTCAGGCCGCTGGGCCGGTGCGCTCAGACCGCCGGGGCGAGCGTGCCGAGGCCCACGTCGCGGAGGAGCGCGAGATCGTCCGACTCGTTGGGGTTCGGGGTCGTGAGCAGCTTCTCGCCGAAGAAGATCGAGTTCGCGCCGGCGAGCATACACAGCAGCTGCGCCTCGCGCGTGAGGCCCTCGCGCCCGGCGGAGAGGCGCACGCGCGCCTTCGGCATGAGGATGCGCGCGACGGCGATCATGCGCACGAGCTCGAACGGATCGATCGGCGGGCGGTCCGCGAGGGGCGTGCCCTCGACCGGCACGAGCGCGTTGATCGGCACGCTCTCGGGCGGCGGCGTGAGGTTCGCCAGGGTGCGGAGCATCTCGCAGCGGTCGTCGTCCGACTCGCCCATGCCGATGATGCCGCCGGAGCACACCGTGATGCCGGCCTCGCGCACGTTGGCGAGGGTGCGCAGGCGATCGTCGAAGGTGCGGGTGCGCACGATCGAGCGGTAGTTCTCGGCGCTGGTGTCGATGTTGTGGTTGTACGCGTCGAGCCCCGCCTCGCGCAGGCGCGCCGCTTGGTTCGCGTCGACCATGCCGAGGGTGACGCAGGCCTCGAGGCCGAGCCCCTTCACGCCGCGCACCATGTCGAGCACGCGCTCGAACGCCGGGCCGTCCTTGACCTCTCGCCAGGCGGCGCCCATGCAGAAGCGGGTCGAGCCGAGCTCCTTGGCGCGCCGCGCGCTCGCCAGCACCTGCTCGACGTCGAGCATCTTCTCGGGCTCGACGCTCGTGTCGTATTTGGACGACTGCGGGCAGTACGAGCAGTCCTCCGAGCAGCCGCCCGTCTTCACGCTGAGCAGCGTGCAGAGCTGCACCTCGTTGTCCGGGTGGTGGGCGACGTGGACGCGCCGCGCCTCGTCCAGCAGCGGCAGCAGCGGGCGCGCGTAGAGGGCGCGGACCTGCTCGCGGGTGAACGGCGCGCCGTTCGCGGGTTCGGCGGACGAAGAGGCTTGCGAGGGAGCGGAGGGAGCGGAGGCGGACGCGACCATGCGCGCAACCTAGGACAGCCCGCGGCCTTCGACCAGCGCCTCCGCGGGTCGCCCGGCGAAGACTTGACCTCCCGCACGGGCGACGGCGCGCGCGGGGCGCGAAGGCCCGCATAATCTATCGTTCTTTCCGATAGTTACGACAGCTAGGGCTCCAGCGACGGGAGCGGCACCGGCGCGAACGGCCACGGCTCGAGCAGGGGCACCTTCGCGCGCGGCCCGGCCTCCGCCCGCACGCGGGCGCACTCCTCGTCGGTCAGCCGGCGGGGCCCGTAGACCGAGGCGTCCGAGGCGTCCGAGTCCATCAGCAGGCTCGGCGTGTCGCGGCCGAAGTCGTCGGGGTGGCCTGGCACGTCGAGCAGCACGTGGCCGAGCTCATGGGCCACCACGTGGCTGCTCCGCCGCGCGCGCACGCCGCTGCGGTCGACGATGATCACGTTCTTCACGCTCGAGCCGTCGCCAAAGATGAACGACTCGCCCACGCGCCCACCTCCGAGGAAGTACGGCACGTAGACGAGCTGCACGACGCGCGGATCGGCGTCCTCGAGCGACTTGACGAGGCTCCGCTCCTCGAGCGAGCCCGCGGGCGAGTCCATGTCGCCGAAGTGCGCGAGGCCGTCGGAGAGATCGACCGCGCCGATCGCCACGGAGAGCGTGCTGTCGGTGCACAGCATCCCGTCCGGCTCCACCCGCGCGAGCGCGGCGGCCCCGCGCCCCTCGGCCCGCGAGATGAGCACGTCGGCGCTCCCCGCGGCGCCCGGGGTGATGCGCGCGTTGCGGCTCACGACGGCGCGAAAGCCGGCGCGCTGCACCTCGAGGGCGAAGAGCCGCGCGACCTCGTCCGGCGCCTTGCCGGGAGGGACGACGAACACCACGGGGCGCCCCTCCACGCGAACGCGCAGCACGCCCCCGGTGCTCGGGAGGCCGAGATCCGTGCCGAACGAGACGAGGTACGGCGGCGGCGGGGCCGCGATGCGGACGTCGGCCGGCGCGTCCCCGTGGAGGGTGATCCCGCACTGCGCCCAGAGCACGGCCGCGTCGTCGAGATCGGCGCGCGCCTCGCCGAGCGCCTCGGCCTCGTTGCGAAAGATGCCAGGCTTGCCGGTCTTCTCCGCGCGAAACACGGTCGCGCGGACGTGCAGGCGGTAGCGGCCGGCTACGGGCGGCTCCCCTCCGCGTCCGGCGGCGCGGGGCCCGCCCACGTGGATCGACGTGAGCTTCTGCCCGCCGCGCGCGACGACCACCAGCCCACCGACCTCGCCGAGGAGGCTCCGCCCGGCCGAGCTTGGGTGCTGCCGATCGACGCGATCGATCACGACGCGGAGCGGGCGCGACCGGGCGCAGTCCGCGGCGCCCGTGAGGCAGGGCGCGTCGACGGGGACGCCTCGCTGAGCGTCGAGCAGCGTTCCGCGGGCGCTCAGCGACACGACGTCGACCGCGGCTCCACGCGGCCCCTCGCCGCGGGCCACGACGCGGAAGCCGTCCGGGTCGTCGGCGGGTGAGGCCTCCGGTAGCGCGCGGGAGAACGAGAGGTGCGCGGCGCTGGGGTCGAGCTCGCGCGCGCCCGCCGCCTCGAACGAGTGCGCCACGACGCGGAGCCGCAGCGCGCGCGCGGCCGAGCCGGCGCCGAGGGTGAGCACCACCACGCCGGCGCGCACCCCCTGCAGCTCCGCGCCGGCCGGGAGCACGGCGGGCAGCGCGAGCGGCGCGCCGCGCCACACGACCCGCGCGTCGTCGCTCGAGAGGACGGCGCGCTTTCC
>DAORJJ010000417.1:0-6315 GCA_035439005.1 Polyangiaceae bacterium
GGGGGGCCGCAGGATGCGCGTGTCGCTCAGGCCCAGAAGGCGTTCTGCGCGCCGCCGCCCACGGCGCCCGGCCGGGCCCTCGCGAGGCGCTCACCGCGGGGCACGCCCGTCGCGCCGCTGTCGCGCTGCACCTCGAGGTAGGCGCGCAGGCTCGCCGCGAGCCGCCCGAGCTCCAGCCGAGGGTCGTCGTCGGGGAGGTCGCTCATGGGCGCTCGGTCCGTCCGTCGGTCGCGGCGGCGGCGCGCTTCACCGCGCGAACGTCACGTTGACGCTGAAGGTGCCGCCGATGGGGCTGCCGTCGCGATCGAGCGCGGTCTGGTAGCGCCGCTGCATCGCGCACGCCCGGGCCGACCTCCCGAAGCCGTGGCCGGGGTCGGAGACGACGCGCACGCCGCTCGCGCGGCCGTCCGGGGCCACGGTGATCTGCACGAGCACCGCCGCCTGGTCGATGTTGTCGACGTCGGCCTCCGGCGGAAAAGGACAGTCGTTCCAGCTCTTTGAGCCCCCGAGCCCGGCCGCGCGTGAGCGGTCCACGGTGGGCGGAGCGGGCGCGCCGGTGCCTGTCGCGCCGACGACGCCCGTCGGCGACGCGATGGGCGCGCGCACGGCGGCGGTCGCGGTGCCCGCGGCCATCGTGGTGCCGCCGGCGTAGGTGGCGCCGGAGCCGGTGACGAAGCTGTTCGTCAGGTCGACCGGCTCGTCGGGCTTGGACTCCTGCGTGAGCACGGCGCCGGCCTGCGCCGCGGCGGCGACGGGCTGCTCCTTCGGCTGGGCCTTCGGCTGCTCTTTCGGCTCCTCCTTGGGCTCCTCTTTCTTGACCTCTTCCTTGGGCTCTTCCTTCGGGATCGGCTTCGGAGGCTCGGGGGAGATCTCGATCTCCATCGGCGGGCTGGGCTCGACGTCGGCCGGGAACGCTCGCGCGAAGAGCAGCCCGAGGAGGGCCATCACGATCGCGACGAGCCGAATGACCCACGGGAGCAGCAGGTGGAGCAGCACCGCGCCGGCGGCCGCGCCCCAGAAGGCGCCGCTGCGGACCTCGAGCCCGAGCACACCCTCGAGCCCTGACGCGTGCGGGTCAGCGTGGATCGAGCCGGGGGCTGGGCGGAAGGTGGTGTTCATGGGGCCTGGAGGGGCGAAGGACGGGGCGAGGGACGGGCGAAGGGGAGGGCGGGCGGCCTCCCGAGGTTGGATGCTGCAGGTGCGGCTAAGGGTTCACCGGCGGCGCGGCGGGCGCCGAGGAGGGCACGGGCGTGACGCCGAAGGCGATCTTGGTCACTTGCCCCTGCTTCAGCAAATCGAGCACGTGGATCACCCGCCCGTGCGACACGGCGGCGTCGGCCTTGATGACCGCGCGGAGGTCGGAGGACTTCGACGCGGCCTCGCGCGCGAGGGGCAGGATCGCGTCGTCGTTCGCGACCGGCTTCGAGTCGACCTGGGTCGTGCCGTCGGCCGCGAGGACCACGCTGAACACGACCTGGATGTCGGAGCGCCCGCTCGCCGCCTTGGGGAGGTCGAGGGGGACGTTCGACTGCGAGACGATGAGCTTGGCCGTCACCATGAAAATGATGAGCAGAACCAACATGATGTCGACGAGCGGCGTGACGTTGATGCCGTTGATCGCGTCGTCCGAGTCTTGCGCGCCGCCGGCCATCAGTCCGACCCCTCGGCCTCGGCGCGGTCGTCGGCGTCGTCGCTCGCGGGCTCCGCGCCGGACTTGGCGGCGGGCTTGCTGGCGGCCTTCGCGCCGTTCTTGGAGGCGGGCGGCTCGTCCTTCGGCGCGCGCCCCTTGGCGGGCGCCGCGACCGCGGCGGAGAGCGCCGACAGCGCCGCCGGATCCGCCTTCAGGTGGGCGAGCAGCAGGCTGCTGAGGGCGTCGGTGTTCGCGAGCGTCGCCTTGACGATGCGCTGGAACGCGTTGAACGCCGCGACCGCCGGGATGGCGACGAGCAGGCCGATCGCGGTGGCGACCAGCGCCTCCGCGATGTTGGTCATGACCGCCTCCGGCGCGACGCCGACGCTCGCCGCGGCGCCTGGGGCGGCCGCCTTCACCTTGCCGAGCTCGTCGAACGCGCCGACGATGCCGATGACGGTGCCGAGCAGGCCGATGAAGGGCGCGTTGTTCCCCAGCGTGCCGAGGAAGGCGAGGCGCTTCTCGAGCTTGATGCGCTGCAGCGCGCTGGCCCCGAGCATGGCCTCTTCGGCGCTGTCGGCGCCGAGCTCCGCCTCGACGATGCCGGCGACGACGACCGCCGCCTCGGCGCTCGGCGACGCCTCGAGCCGCCGTCGCGCCCCGTCGAAGTCGCCCGCGCGGAGCAGGCGCGCCAGGTCCTTCATGAGCGCGGGGATGTCGTCGCGCAGCGACCAGTAGAGGAACGCGCGCTCCAGCATGATGGCCAGCGACACCACGCTGAGGACCAGCATGAGGATCAGGAGCCACCCGGCTCCCAGTCCGACCATCGCACTCTTCATTCGCTCGATGAGCTGGTTCACGGCTGCGGCTTCCTGTGGTTTCGGCGGCCCGCGTGCGCGGCGCCGAGGGAGAGGGTTCTCGTCTTGCTGAACATGAATATCACTTGTTGGAGTGGCGCGCTCTAGGTGTCCACCTGGAGGTCGTCGGAGCGGCGCGGTCGGCCTTCCCGAGCTTCGCGAGGGGGCTCCTCGGCGTCGACCACGCGCGCGAGGACCGTGGTCGCGTAGGCGCCCTTCGGTAGCACGAATTCGACGACGAGGTTGACCCCCAAGCCGGCGGCGCTCGCGTCGCCCGGCGCGCTGGCGAGGGCGGGCGTGGCGGCGGGCGCGGCCTCTCGCGTGGCCTCTCGCGTCACCTTGAGCTCGCTCACCCGCAGCACGAGCGGGCGGCGCGTCCCTTCGCCCAGCGCGCGCGTGCGGCTGAGGTCGAAGGAAGGCCCGAGCACCTCGGCGGCGACGCGGGCCTCGAGGGCCAGGACCTCGTGCTCGGGCGCGCGCATCTTCACGCCGAGCATGGGGCCGGTGGGGCACAGCTCGCCCCGCGCCGCGCGGGCCTGGTCGACCTCGGGCTCGGTGCACGTGAAGAGGCCGCCGGTCTCGAGCTTCAGCACGTCGCCCCGCAGCGGCGTGGTCCACGTGCCGTCGGCCTCGCGCGCCGCGAGCACGCGGTTGAACACCTCCGACTGGAGGGCCGAGAAGAGGAATTTGCGTGCGCGGGGCTCGCGCGGGCCGCGCTCTCTCCCGCTCAGAAAGGCCAGCGCTTTCGAGACGTTGTCGCCGTCGCGGCCGAAGCGCTGCTGGCCGAACGCGTTGGGGACGCCCGCTGCCTCGAGGCCACGGAGCGCCGCCTCCACCTCCTCCACGCGGGAGGGGTCGAGGTCGCGCAGCCGGACGCGGAAGCGGTTCTGCGCCAGGTGCCCCGTGCGGAGCTTGTTGCCGTGCCGCTGGAGGTCGAGCACGCGGAGATCGGGCCGCGGCGCCGCCGCGTAGGCGCGGAGGCGCTCCTCCACCTGGGTGCCCGGCAGCGCCAGGAACGACAGCCACTGGGTGGTCACCGCCACCTTGTCCTTCAGGCCGGCGACGCCGACGTCTCGGACGTGCACGCCCGCCACCTCCGCGAGCGCGCTCGCCGCGTCGGCGGTGGTGAGATCGCGCTTCTCCACGCGGGCAAACACGTGGTCGCCCACTCCCGAGGCGAGGTACGCCGGCTCCTCGTCGACGACGAAGTCCTCGGGAACCGTCTTGATACGCGCCCGCGCTCTGCCCACGTCCCCGACGTAGCGCACCGAGCCCGCGCATGCAATCGAGTTGCGTTTGGTGACGCCTCGGTGGCGCGTCCGCTTGCGCCGTGGCGCGGACCGTCTTATATCCCCTGCCGCTCTCCTATCCCTCGGCGAGCCCAGGAGCCCCATGAAAGACGGAATTCACCCCGACTACCCCCCGTCCAACGCGAGCTGCGCGTGCGGAAACACCTTCGTGACGCGCTCGACGCGCGGCGACCTCCAGGTCGACGTGTGCGGCGCGTGCCACCCGTTCTACACGGGCACCCAGAAGCTCATCGACACGGCCGGCCGCGTCGACCGCTTCCGCAAGCGCTACGAGAAGAAGACCCCCGCCGCCAAGGTCTGAGGTCTTCCCCGCTCGCGCGGCCGGCTCCGCTCCGCGCCCGTCTCACGCCCGCCCGCCCGTCCTCCCGACGCGGCGGGCGCGCGCGTCTCCGGCGCCCGCTCAGCGCAAGCGCGTCACGTACCAGGCGCCCCGGAAGGCGGTCATCTCCGCGATGTCGAGGTGCTTCGTTTTGTCGTCGATCGTGTAGGTGAGGCGCGAGCGCTTCACGCGCCAGAGCGCCCTCTTCAGGTCGCGCGCCCTCGCCGGCACGTGGGCGACCGCGCGCCCGAGCTCGAACGACACGAAGCGCGCACGCTCCATGCCCTTCACGCGCTTGTGGAGCTTGGCCACGTCGCGGAGAAAGCCGGGCTTCACCTTGTGGTCCCAGGCCTTGCCGGGGTCGCTCGCGTCGCGCGAGCGCACCCACGCGTCGCGCGGGTAGAGCACGTCGGGGGCGAGCGCGGGGTTGCCCGCGGCGATCGCCTCGAGGAGGTGGCGCATGCGGAGCTCGAGCTCCTGGTCGGACGACGGGAACGCGTCGTCGTCGACGCCCGCGTCCCACTCGCGTCGCTTCGGCGGGGCGGCCGCCTCGGCGTCGCCCGCGTCGAGGGCCTGGGCGCCGGCCTCCGCGTCGGTCGTCGCGGCGTCGTACCCGACGATCGGCACGGGCGTGCACGCGCCGGCGGCGGCGATCCCCGCGACGACGGCCGCGTACGCCGCGACGATCCGCACGCGAGCGCACCTCGCACGCGCCTCGGCCGCGCTGCGCCGCCCGCGACCGCCACGCGCCTCCATCGCGCGCTAGGCCAGGTAGGGGAGGGTGACCAGATCGAGGTGGAGGATCTCGTCGAACGCGCGGATCTCGCTGAGGCAGGCCTCGCTCGGCCGCGAGAGCAGCCGCAGCTTGGTCGACGACGCCTCGGCGTGCTCGAACACCGTGTTGGTGACCTCCTCGATGTTGATGCCGTGCCGCTTGATGACCGACAGCACGTTGGCGAGGGTGCCCACCTTGTCGAGCATGCGGATGACGAGCTGAAAGCGCGCGACCCGCACGTGCGAGACGTTCAGGCAGTTCGGGACGTTGCCGTCGACGAGGAACGCGCGGATGACGCGCACGGTCTCGGTCGCGATCGCGAGCTGGGCCTGGTCGGTGGAGGCGGCGATGTGGGGCGTACCGTAAACGAAGCCCCCGGTGGCCGACGGGGCGGTCTCGAACAGGTCCGTCACGAACTCGCGCTTGCCCTTGGGCTCGTCCGGGTAGACGTCGACCGCGGCCCGCAGCCCGCGGCCCTTCACCGCCTCGCGGAGGGCGGCGTAGTCGACGAGGTCGGCGCGCGCGACGTTGATGAGCATCGCGCGGCGCGGGAGGAGGTCGAGGACCCGCTTGTTCACGAGCTGCCGCGTGCGGTCGTTCACGGGCAGGTGCAGCGTGAGGATGTCGCTCTTGCTGGCGAGCTCCTCGATGGTCTTCACGTGGCCCACGCCCGCCTCGGCCGCGGCCTGCGGCGAGAGCCCGCGGCTCCACGCGAGGGGGCGCAGGCCGAACGCCTGCGCCATGCGGGCCACCTCGCGGCCGACCGCGCCAAACCCCGCGATACCAATGGTTTTTCCGGCGATGCCTTCCGCCTTCCCGTATTCGCCGCGCTCCCACTTCTGGTTGCGGAGAGAGAGGACGGCGTCGGGGATGCGCCGGTCGAGGGCGATGATCTGGCCGAGGACGAGCTCCGCCACGGCGCCGGCGTTCTTGCCGGGGCAGTTCGCCACGTACACGCCGCCCTTGCTGGCCGCGCGGATGTCGATGTTGTGCGCCTCGGTGCCCGCCCGCACGATGAGGTTGAGCTGGCGCGCGCCCTCGATGGCCTTGGCGGTCACCTCCTTGGAGCGCACGACCAAGATGCCCACGTCCCGGATGGTGGTCTCGAGGGTGTCCTTCGTGAGCTCGGGCTCGTAGACGACCTCGATGGGGAGGGTACGGAGCTCTTCGACGGCGCGGGGGTGGAGCTTGTCGGCGATGAGTAGGCGCATCGCCCGCGAGCATACTCAAAACGCCGGCACCGGCCACCGCGAAAGGTGCCGGAGCCGGCGCGAGATAGCCGGATTCACGGAGAAAATCCCCCGCGGGCGGGGACGCCGCGCCTCAGAACGGGATGTCGTCGTCGGCGCCGAAGTCGTTGTAGTCGTCCTGCGGGGCCGGGGCCGGGGCCTGCGCAGGCGCGGGTCGCCCGCCGCCACCGCCGC
>DAORJJ010000418.1:0-6308 GCA_035439005.1 Polyangiaceae bacterium
CCTGTCGCCCACGCGGCGAGCGCGCCGGCGCCCGAGGTCAACGCGACGGCCCCCACGGGCCCGAAGCGCCCGGACCGACCCATCATCGAGGTGCTCAAGTGAGTCTTGCCGTCAGCTCGGGCCGCGCCCGAGCGCACCGCCCGCCCCGCCTCCTCCACGCGGGCGCGCGGCTCGCCCTCGCGGTCCTCGTCATGACGGCGGCCGCGTCGGCCACCGCGCCCGCGCGCGCCGAGACCTCCGCCGAGGTCAACGTCATCTTCAAGCGCGGCGTCGAGGCGTACAAGGAGGCCGATTTTCGCGCCGCCGCCGCCGAGTTCCGGCGCGCCTACGAGGCGAGCAACCACGATTACCGTGTACTCTACAACATCGCGCAGTGCGAATATCAGCTCACGAACTACGTGGGCGCGCTCGCGGCGTTCGAGCGCTACCTGGTCGACGGCGGCGCGAAGGTGAAGGACGACAAGCGCGCCGAGGTCGGCGGCGAGATCGCGAAGCTGAAGGCGCGAGTGGCCACGCTCACCGTCGAGCTCACGCCGGCCACCGCGCAGCTCTCGATCGACGGCGAGGCAGTGAGCGCCGACAAGCCCATCAAGCTGAACCCGGGCGGGCACAAGCTCGAGGCCACGGCGCCCGGCTTCCAGCGCGGGCTCGCGCAGGTCGACGTCACCGGCGGCGACACGCGCACGGTCACGCTGGCGCTCGTCGCGGTGCCGCCGCCGAAGCCGGTGGTCGTGATCGCGCCGCCGCGCGAGCAGCCGCGCCCGGTGTCGTGGACCGCGCCCGTGGTCGGCTACGCGGTCACCGGCGGCCTCGCGGCCGGCACGATCGTGTTCGCGGTGCTCACGCAGGGGAAGGCCAGCGACCTCGCCAACGAGAAGAAGCTCGCCACCGCCGATCCCGCGCGCCTCAAGTCGCTCGACAGCAGCGTCGGCACCTCGGCGCTGGTGACCGACATCTTCCTCGGGGCGACCGTCGTGGCCGCCGGCGTCAGCGTCTACCTGACCGTCCGCGCCCTCGGCGCCGCCGAGCCCCGCAAGACCGGCAAGGCCGCGCCGCCCGCGCCCGCGATACGGGTCGCCCCCACGCTCGGTGGAGCCATGCTGACAGGAACCTTCCAGTGACCGCCCCGTCGCCCACCCCGTCCGCGCGCCGCTCGTCCCCCTCCGCCCACGCCCGGAGCGTCTCGCCGACGCCCTGGCCCTCGTGGCGGCGCGTCGCCCTCTCGGGCGCGGTCGCCCTCTCGGCGAGCCTCGCGGCGTGTTCGCTGATCGTCACGCGCGGCGCCACCCAGTGCGCGTCCGACGGCGACTGCGCGGGCTTCGGCGCCGGCGCGAAGTGCACCGCCGAGAAGGTGTGCCGCGTCGCCGACGCGAGCTCCGACCAGGCGACGGTCGACGCGAAGCCAGCCTGCACGACCAACCGCCAGTGCATCGACGCGAGCGGCGGGGAGCCGGCGATTTGTCGTAAAGATACGCGTGTTTGCGTGAAGCTTGTCAACCCCGACTGCCCCCGCGTGGTGGCGGTCGCGGCGAGCGGCGACGTCGTGACCGACCGGCGCGCCGTGGAAGACGACGCCACGATCGTGCTCGGCTCGCTCACGTCGCTCGTGGGCGCCAACCAGCTCAAGGGCGAGGCGCGCGTCAACGCGTTCGAACTCGCGGTGCAAGAGTTCGCCACGCGTGGCGGCGTGCCCGTCGGCGACAAGACTCGCCCGGTCGCGTTCGTGTCCTGCAACGACATCGATCTCGTCCAGCCGGACGGCGGCGATGATCCCGCGGGCGTCCGCGCCGCGCGGCACCTGGTGGCGACCGTCGGCGTGCCCGCGATCATCGGCGGAGGCAACAGCGGCACGACGACCGCCGCGCTGAAGGAGACCACCCTCAAGGGGACGCTCCTCATCGCGCCGAGCGCGACCTCGCCGGCCCTCACGAACAACCCCGACAAGGGGGGCCTCTTCTTCCGCACCGCGCCGAGCGACGCGCTCCAGGCGATCCCCCTCGTCCAGCTCGTGAACGAGGTCGAGGCGGGCATCACCACGCCCGCCGATCTGCGCCTGTCCCTGTTCTCGAAGGGCGACAGCTACGGCCAGGGGCTGCGCGACCAGATCGTCGAGAAGCTCACCTTCAACGGGAGGAAGCTCAGCGATCCCGGCAACGCCGACTACTACCGGGGCCTCGAGTACAAGACCGACGCGGGCTTCGACTTCGCGGCGTTCGTGACGGCGACCCTCGCGTACAAGCCGCACATCATCGTGATCGCCGGCACCAACGAGACGGTCGACGGCCTCATCAAGCCCATCGAGGCCGGCTGGACCGGCGGCCAGCCTCCGCCCGTCTACGTGCTGAGCGACGGGCTCAAGGCCGACAAGCTCATCTTGGCCATCAAGGACGACGACGCCGCGGCGACCCCGAAGGGCCTCCGCACGCGGGTCCGCGGCACCGCGCCCGGTCGCCGCAACAGCGTCACCGACAAGTTCATCCTCCGGTACAACGCCCGCTTCCCGGCGGAGGCGTCGGCCGCGACCACCTTCGGCACCGCGGGCGCATACGACGCGGCGTACCTGCTGCTCTACGGCCTCGGCTACGTCACCGACGGTACCCCCACCGGCGCCAACATGGCGGCCGGCATCCGCAAGGCCACGCGCGTCGTGCCGGCGTCGGTCGTGGAGGTGGGGCCGGCGGGGATCGACGTCGCGGCGCCCCTCGTCCGCGCGGGCGGCGATTTCGATCTGAACGGCGCGTCGAGCCCGCTCGAGTTCGACGAAGCGGGCGAGTCGCCGGCCGACATCGAGGTCTGGTGCGTGCAGAAGGGCACCGGCGGCGGGTCGCCCACGTTCTTCTCGACCGACAAGTACTACAACGCCGCCACCAAGATGGTCGTCGGCTCGTTCGTCTGCCCCTGAGCGGGCCCGCGCGGCGCCGCTCGGACAGTGCGCCTCGACCTTCCTACGTGCAGAATGCACATGTCTCGGCGCGAAGCGCGAAGGCCCCGCGCTTGCGAGCGCGAGGCCTTCGAGCGCTCACCCGGTGAACGGGGAGCGGCGGGCGTCAGTGGCTCAGGAGCAGCCCATCGAGTTGCCGCAGTTGAGGCACTTGTAGCAGGCGCCGTTGCGCACCGTGATGTGGCCGCACACGTCGCACACCGGCGCGTCGCCCATCATCGCGTCGAGCTGCGCGTCGAGCGGCGAAGCCTGCGCGCCGCCCTCGTCGTGCCGGCCTGGGAGCCGCTGCTCGAGGGTCTCGGACATCGCCGCGCTCCGCCCCACGGCGAGCCGTGAGGAGGCGAGCGACTCGGTCTCGGGATCCTCGGCGAGGCCGCCGCCCACGAACCCGACGTGCTGGGTGGAGTCGCCCTCGGGCTTCACGTGCGCGAGATCGTAGCGGCCGAGGTACTCCACGCCGAGCACCCGGAAGAGGTAGTCGACGATGCTGGTGGAGAGCTTGATGTAGGGGTGGCCCTCCACCTGACCCTGCGGCTCGAAGCGCGTGAAGGTGAACTGGTTCACGTAGGTCTCGAGCGGCACGCCGTACTGGAGGCCGACCGACACGCTCATGGCGAAGCAGTTCATCAGCGAGCGGAAGGCGGCGCCCTCCTTGTGCATGTCGATGAAGATCTCGCCCAGCGTGCCGTCCTCGTATTGGCCGGTGCGGAGGAAGATCTTGTGGCCGCCGACGCGCGCCTCTTGCGTGAAACCTACACGCTTCTTGGGGAGCCGGACGCGGAGCCCCTCGGGCCGCCCCTTCATGGGGAGCGCGAGCTGCGTCGCCTCCTGCGGCGCGGAGGTGCGCGGAATGGGCGTGAGCGTTTCGGCGTGCGCCACGGCCTTCGCCGCCTGCTTCGCCTCGAGCGCGTCGTCCTTGCTCTCCTTGCTCGAGGTCGACAGGGGCTGCGAGGCCTTGCACCCGTCGCGGTAGAGGGCCACGGCCTTGAGGCCGAGGCGCCAGCCCTCCTCGTAGACGCGCGCCACGTCGTCGACCGAGGCGTCGTTCGGGAGGTTCACGGTCTTGCTGATGGCGCCCGAGAGGAACGGCTGCACCGCGGCCATCATCTTGATGTGCGACATCGGCGCGAGGAAGCGCTCGCCCGTCTTGCCGCAGCGGTTCGCGCAGTCGAACACCGGGTAGTGGGCCGGCTTCAGGTACGGCGCGCCCTCGATCGTCATGCGGCCGATGATCTCCTCGTTGGCCTCCTCGATCTGGGTCTTCGTGAACCCGAGCTGCTCGAGGAACGAGCGCTTGCCGCGCTGCTCTTTCGCGAGGCCGAGGCGCTCGTAGGTCTCCTCGCCGAGGACCCACGGGCCGAAGGCGAAGTCGAGGTCGAACACGCCGGGCAGGGCGGTCTCGGCCTTCGCGAGATCGGCGTCGGTCAGGCCGCGCTCCTTCAGAGTGCGGCGGTTGATGTGGGGCGCGCCGAGCAGGGTGTTCGTGCCCGAGACGTAGGCGACGATCTCCTGGGCCTCGCGCTCCGAGTAGCCGAGCTTGCGGAGCGCGGCGGGCACGGACTGGTTCACGATCTTGAAGTAGCCGCCGCCGGCGAGCTTCTTGAACTTCACGAGGGCGAAGTCGGGCTCGACGCCGGTCGTGTCGCAGTCCATCAGCAGGCCGATGGTGCCGGTCGGCGCGAGCACCGTGGCCTGCGAGTTGCGGTACCCGTGCGCCTCGCCGAGCTTCACGGCGCGGTCCCAGTCTTCGCACGCCGCGCGGTAGAGCGGGGCAGGGCAGTGCTCGCGGTGGATCTGGTAGGCCGCCTCGCGGTGCATGCCCATCACGCGGAGCATGGGCTCGCGGTTCGCGGCGAACCCGTTGAACGGCGCCTTCGACTGCGCCATCTCGGCGCTCGTGGCGAACGCCTGCCCGCACATGATCGACGTGATGGCGCCCGCGATCGCGCGCCCCTCGTCGGAGTCGTAGGGCACGCCCATCTGCATGAGCATGGAGCCGAGGTTGGCGTACCCGAGCCCGAGCGGGCGGTAGTCGTGGCTGTTCTCGGCGATCTGCTTCGTGGGGTACGACGAGAGATCGACCAGGATTTCCTGGGCCACGAAGAACGTGCGGCACGCGCGGCGGAACGCCTCGACGTCGAACCAGCCGCCCTCGTGCCCCTCGTCGCGGAGGAACTTCGTGAGGTTGATGCTGGCGAGGTTGCACGCCGTGTCGTCGAGGAACATGTACTCGGAGCACGGGTTCGAGCCGCGGATCTTCCCGCTGTTCGGGCAGGTGTGCCACCGGTTGATGGTGGTGTCGTACTGCACGCCGGGGTCGGCGCAGCCCCACGCGGCCTCGGCCACCTGGCGCCACACGTCCTTCGCGTCGAGGGTCTCGCAGACCTCGCCGGTGGTGCGCATGATGGTCTGCCAGGTGCCGCCGGCGAGCGCCGCCTTCATGAACTCGTCGGTCACGCGGATCGAGTTGTTCGAGTTCTGGCCGCTGATCGTGTGGTACGCCTCGCCGTTGAAATCGCTGGAGTATCCGCCGGCGATGAGGGCGTGCGCCTTCTTCTCCTCGCGGACCTTCCAGTTGATGAAGTCGACGATCTCGGGGTGGTCCATGTCGAGGCAGACCATCTTGGCCGCGCGCCGCGTGGTGCCGCCGCTCTTCGTGGCGCCCGCCGCGCGATCGAAGACCTCGAGGAAGCTCATGAGGCCGCTCGACGTGCCGCCGCCCGAGAGCTTCTCTTGGCGGCCGCGGATGGCGCTGAAGTTCGACCCGGTGCCCGACCCGTACTTGAAGAGCCGCGCCTCGTTCTTGATGAGCTCGTAGATGCTCATGAGGTCGTCGTCGACCGACTGGATGAAGCACGCCGAGCACTGGGGCCGCTCGTAGGCGTTCGCGCTCTCGAGGGTGGCGTTCGTGCGCGGATCGCTGTCCACGTCCCACGCCCAGCTGCCGCCGGAGCCGACGATGCCGTACTCGTGGAAGAGACCGCAGTTGAACCACACCGGCGAGTTGAACGCGCCGTGCTGGTGGACGAGCAGGTAGGCGAGCTCGGCCTCGAAGGCGTCGGCGTCGGCCTTCGCCGCGAAGTAGCCGCCGAAGCGCTCGCCGGCCTCGCGGATGGTGTGCGCGATGCGGTGGACGACCTGGCGGACGCTGCGCTCGCCGTCTTCCTTCTTGCCGTGGAGGCCGGCCTTACGGAAGTACTTCGAGATGACGATGTCGGTGGCGAGCTGGCTCCACGTCGACGGGATCTCCGCGCCCTCCATCTTGAAGACGATGGACCCGTCGGGGTTCGTGATGATCGACGAGCGGCGCTCGTAGACGAGCGGCGCGCCGCCCGGGCCCGGCGAGCCGGCGCGGAGCGGATCGACG
>DAORJJ010000419.1:0-6290 GCA_035439005.1 Polyangiaceae bacterium
TTTTCTTCTGAATGGGCCTGAAGCCGCAAGGTTTCAGGCCTTTTCTTCTTTTGTCGCTCCCGGGGTGTCCGGTGTGGTGCCCTGCTTGTTTTGTGGGGTCCGAGCGGAGTGGGCGTCAAGGGCGTGAGGGCGTGAAGGCACCTCCGTCACGGGCCGGGCCCGTCACGCCGGTGGCCCCACGCTCCCCCTTGGGGGGTAACCGCGCCCTATACGGGACGCGTTCCGACCAGCTCGAGCTGGGCGCCGCCGCCGTCGTGCGGCGTGTAGATGAGCACCGTGACCGTGCCCGCCTCGACCGTCACGGTCATCGCCGCGCCGAAGACGCCCTCTGAGAGCGCGCTCGTGAGGGGGGCGATCACCTCGCCGATGGAGTCCTTGCGGCCGCCGCGCATGAACATCTCCACCAAGTGCGTACCTGGCGAGGTCGCGATGAAGTGCGCTTCGTAGAGGGGCTCCTCACGGCGCTCCCCGTCGACCTTGATGACCGCCTGTTCCATCTTCGCGACCCACGCCCCGATCTTGTCGAGGTGGAGGGCGTGCAGCACCTTGCCGATGGTCCTCTGGCCTGGCGTGAGGGCTTGTTCGCTCATGTCGCGCGAGCGTATCCTGAAGTCCTGCGCAGGAACCGGGGATCTGAGCTCACGCGGTCGCGCCGAGCCAGTGGGCGCTCGGCCCGCGCGCCCCCTTCGTGGAGCCGCCGGGGCCGTGGGCCGTCCTTTGGGGAGCGCGGAGGCCCCTCACTTCATGACGGGCAGGCGCTTCTTGCCGCCGGGGCCGCCGCTGCGGTCGATCACGGGGCCGTCGTCGTCGCCGGCCTCGGCCTTGGCGAACACCACCTCGACCAGGCGCTGCGCGATCTCGGCGAACACCTTCCCGGTGGGGCCGTCGGGCTCGGCCTGCACGAGCGGCGTGCCCTTGTCGCCCCACTCGCGGACGCGCTGATCGATAGGCACTTGGCCCAGCAGCGGAGCCTTCGCGAAATCGGCGATGGCCTGGCCGCCGCCCTTCCCAAAGAGCTCGTGGCGCACGCCCGCCGTGTCGATGAAGTAGCTCATGTTCTCGACGACGCCGAGCACCTCGATGTTCACCTTCTCGCACATCGACACGCTCTTGAAGACGTCGTCGGTGGCGACCGACTGGGGCGTGGTGACCACCACCGCGCCCGTCACGCCGAGGCGCTGCGAGAGCGTGAGGGTGACGTCGCCGGTGCCGGGCGGGAGGTCCATCACGAGAAAATCGAGCTCGCCCCAGCTCACGTCCTTCAGGAACTGCTGGAGCGCGCCGTGGAGCATGGGGCCGCGCCAGATGACCGCCTGCTTGGGGTCCTCGAGCAGGAAGCCTATCGACATGAGCTTCACGCCGAAGCGCTCGAGCGGCTCGATGGTCTTGCCGTCGGTGGACACCGGGCGCCCGCTCACGCCGAGCATGGTGGGGATCGACGGGCCGTAGATGTCGGCGTCGAGGAGGCCCACGCGGTAGCCGGCGCGCTTCAGCGCGAGCGCGAGGTTCGTCGCGGTCGTGCTCTTGCCGACGCCGCCCTTGCCGCTCATCACGAGCACGACGTTCTTCACGCCCGGGAGCGGATCTTCGGGGCCGATGGTGCGCGCGCTGGGCGTGTCGTTTGCCATGCGGGAGGGGTAGTTTCCCCCTGCGCGTCCGTCAACCTCGACCTGCGGCTGAGCCCTCGCTTCAGGACTTGAAGAGTCCGCTCTTCTTTGCCGCGGCGAGGAGCTCCACGTCTTGCTCCTTCTTCAGGAGCACCCCGAGGAACGGCAGCTCCCGCACGAGGCGCTCGCGCCCCACGCCCGACTTGCGCAGCACCGTGATCCAGTCGACGAGCTCGCTCGTGGTGGGCCGCTTGCGGATGCGGGGCAGCTCGCGGAGGCGGTAGAAGGCCACCACCGCCTGGTCGACGAGCTCGCGGTCCACGTCGGGGTGGTGCACGTACACGATGCGCTTCATCAGCTCCGGGTCGGGGAAGTCGATGAAATGGAACACGCACCGGCGCAGGAAGGCGTCCGGCAGCTCCTTCTCGTTGTTCGAGCTGATGATGACCACCGGGCGCTCCTTGGCGACGATCTCGTCGCCGGTCTCGCCCACCACGAACCGCATGCGGTCGAGCTCGTGGAGCAGATCGTTCGGGAACTCGAGGTCCGCCTTGTCGACCTCGTCGATGAGCAGCACCACCCGCGAGGGCGCCGCGAAGGCCTCGCCCAGCGGACCTCGCTTGATGTAGTGCCGGATGTCCTTCACGTCGCCGTCGCCGAAACGTGCATCATACAAGCGCTGGACCGTGTCGTAGACGTAGAGGCCGTCTTGGGCGCGCGTCGTCGATTTGACCGCCCAGTGCAGGAGCGGCAGGCCGAGGCTCTTCGCCACCGCCTCGGCGAGCAGGGTCTTGCCCGTGCCGGGCTCGCCCTTCACGAGCAGCGGCCGCTCGAGCGCGAGCGCGCAGTTGACGGCCGTCTCGAGGGCGTCGTTCGTGAGGTAAGAGTCGGTGCCGGTGAAGCGGACGAAGGAGATCACGACGGGTTAGATGCCCTACGGGCTTTGATTGAGCAAGCGCGTCCGCAGCGCGCCGCGCCGGCCCGCGAAAGGCCCCGCGAGCTGGTAGGCTGGTCTGCGTGCTGCTCGCGCTCCCCGACGTGCCTTTGCCGGCCGAGCCTGCGCTGACGCGCGCCAAGGTCGCGCTCGCCGCGCGGCTCGGCGACTCCAAGGTCGACACCTCGCGCGAGGGGTGCGAGCGCTTCATGAACGACGAGAGCGAGGCCACCGGGCGGCTCCCCGCGGCGGTCGTGCACGCGGCCAGCGCCGAGGACGTGCGCGCCTGCCTCGCCATCGCCCACGACCTCGGCGTCCCCGTCACGCCGCGCGCGGCGGGCACAGGGCGCTCGGGCGGCGCCGTGCCCGTCGCGGGCGGGGTCGTGCTCGCGACCTCCGCCCTCGCCGACGTGAAAGAGCTCAACCGCGACGACCTGCTCGCGGTCGTGGGGCCGGGCGTCGTCACCGGCGATCTCCACGCGGCCTGCGAGGCCGAGGGGCTCTTTTACCCGCCCGACCCGAACTCGTGGAAGAGCTGCATGATCGGCGGGAACGTGGCCGAGAACGCGGGCGGGCCGCGGGCCTTCAAGTACGGCGTCACGCGGGAGTACGTGCTCGGCGTCGAGGCGTGCCTCATGGGCGGCGAGGTCCTGCGGCCGGGGCGGCGCACCGTGAAGGGCGTCACCGGCTACGACGTGACGGCCCTGCTCGTTGGCAGCGAGGGCACCCTCGCCGTGTTCACCGAGGTGACGCTCCGCCTCGTGCGCAAGCCGCCCGCCGTGTTCACCCTGCTCGCGCTGTTCGACGACGCGGCCGCCGCGGCGCGCTGCGTGAGCGCCCTCGTCCGAGACGGCCACGTGCCCCGCTGCCTCGAGCTCATGGACCGCGAGACCCTGGTGGCGCTGCGCGCGAGCGGCGCGCCGGTGGACCCCCGCGCCGGGGCGCTCTTGCTGTGCGAGGTGGACGGCCACCCCGCGGCCGCCGAGGAGGCCTTCGAGCGCGCCGGGGAGGCGCTGTCGTCGGCGCCGGGCGTGCTCGAGGTGCAGGTGGCGCAGGACGCGGCGTCGCGCGACCGGCTCTGGGCGGCGCGGCGCGCGCTGTCGGGCGCGACGCGAAAGCTTGCAAAGTACAAGTTGTCGGAGGACGTCGTCGTGCCTCGGAGCCGCCTCGAGGAGCTGCTCGTCGCGACGCGCGCGCTCGGCGATCGGCACGGCGTGCGGAACCTCACCTACGGGCACGCGGGAGACGGGAACATGCACGTGAATTTCCTCTGGGACACGCCGGAGGAGCGCCCCGCGGTGGCGCGCGCGATCGAGGACCTCATGCGGGCCACCGTGGCCCTCGGCGGCACCCTCTCGGGCGAGCACGGCGTCGGCGTCGCGAAGGCGCCGTACCTCGCGCTCGAGCAGTCTTCGGGGCTCATCCGCCTCCAGCGCGACCTCAAGGCCGTGTTCGACCCGCGCGGCCTCCTGAACCCCGGGAAGATCTTCCCCGCGCCGCCGCACCGCGCCTGCTGAGCTCTCGCTTGCGCCCCGCCCAGCCCGAGGAGTACTAAGCAAAAGCGCTGTAGAAACAACAGCCTATCGAAAGGAACCCCGTGAAGAAGCTCCTCGCCGCGCTCGCCGTGGCCGCCGCGTCCCTCTCCCTCGCCTGCGGCGCAACGCCGCCGCCCGCGCCCGCCACGCCCGCCGCCCCGTCGGCCGCGCCCGCAGCCGCCGCGTCTTCCGCCGGCCTGAAGGCGCCTGGCGAGGCGAAGGTCGGCGACAAGACGACCTGCCTGATCTCCAAGGAGGAGTTCACCGTGACCGACGCCTCCCCGAAGGTCGAGCACGAGGGGAAGACCTATTATTTCTGCTGCTCCGGCTGCGATCAGAAGTTCAAGAAGGACCCGCAGAAGTACCTCGGCAACGGCGGCTCCACCTGACCGCCCCGCGGCGCGGCTGGGGGGCCGCGCCGCGTGTGCGCGTCCGCGCTTCGCGGAGGCGTCCCATCGGGTAGGCTCTTGGCGGTGAGCCAGCCAGTCGTTCCGAGCCTGGGCGCGCCCGCCGCGACGTCGTTTGATGTCGCGGCGAGCCGCTTCCGTGACTTCTTCGCCGAGCTGTCGCGGACCTTCGTCGAGCGCGACGATCTGCTGACGCAAATCTCGCTGGCGCTCCTCGCGCGCGAGCACGTGCTCATGACCGGGCCGCCAGGCACCGCCAAGAGCGGCGTCGCCACCGCGGTGCTCGGCCGCATCCTCGACGAGACCACCGGCAGGCCGAGCCTCTTCGCGAGGCAGTTCACCGAGAGCACCGTCCAGACCGATCTCATCGGGCCCATCGACTTCAAGACCCTGATGGCCACGGGGCGGACCGAGCACTTCACCGACCAGGGCATGCTCGGCGCCGTCCACGCGTTCCTCGACGAGGTCCTCGACGGGCGCGACATGCTGCTCCGCACGACGTTGAACGTGCTGAACGAGCGCGAGCTGAAGCAGGGCACGAAGGTGACCTCCGGCATCATCGAGTGCGCGCTCATGACCACGAACCGCTACCTCGCGGAGGTGCTCGAGAGCTCGCGCGACACCCTGCTCGCGTTCGTCGACCGCATCGCGTTCGTGGCGTTCGTGCCGAAGGGCTTCGGCGCGCCCACGTCGATGGGGCGGGTGCTCCGGTCGCAGCTCGGGGGCGCGCGCGCGCTCGGCTGGAAGAGCGTCCTCACCATCCAAGACCTCGACGTGCTCCAGTACGTCACCGAGCAGGTCGGCATGGACGACGCGCTGTGCGAGTCGCTCGAGCAGCTCATGACCCACGTGGAGACCGACCTCGCGGCGGCGACGCGCGCGGATCCGACCTTCGTGCCCACGCGCTACCTCTCCACGCGCACGGCCGTGCGGCTCGGCAAGGTGCTGCGCGCGGCCTGCGTGCTCGACCGCATCGGCGGCGCCGACCGCCCGCTCGAGGTGACGATCGAGGACTTCGAACGCCTCCGGCTCAGCATGTTGCTCTCGGGGCCGCCCCCCGAGCACATCGCGAGCCTGCTCGCGCGCGAGACCGACGCCCGCGAGCGGCGCCAGCTCTCCATCATGCGCACCGAGCGCGAGATCTTCGACCGAGCCCTCGCGAGGCTGCCCAAACCAAAGAAATCGCAGAAGAAAACGCCGAAGGGGCTCGACGTCTCGGTGCTGGCGAAGGCGGTCGAGAAGGCCAAGCCCGCGGGCGACACGAAGGCGCTCCTCGAGACCACCGCGCAGATCGCCTCGGCGCTCGAGAGCGGCGCGCCGGGCGCCGAGCGGGCGCGCGCGCTGCTCGACGACACCGTCGCGTCCATCTCGGAGCGGGCTGTCCGCGGCGGACTGCTCGCCGGCGCGGGGCCGGGCCTCGGCGCGCCCGGGCAAGAGGCCCGCGACGTCGCCGCGTCCCTCGCCGAGCTCGCCGCCGGCCTCGAGAAGTCCGCCGGCACGGCGCGGCCCATCGGTCGGTGGCTGCGCGGCAGAGCGATCGCCCTGCTCGACGAGGCCGCCTCGCTGTCGACGCTGAAGGTCGGCGCGTCGCTCGACGCCTCGATGCCCGCGGACGCGAGCCTCCAGGACTACGCCGTCAGGGCCGACCAGGTGCTCTGCGAGCTCGAGGCGCTCACCGAGGCGCGCGCGCGGCTCGAGCGGCTCGGGGCGGACGGCGTGGCGCCGGAGGCCGCGTCGGCGGCGCGGACACGGGCCATCGCGCGGGTCGAGGACGAGGGCGCCGAGGTCATGGACACGGCGGTCCGCG
>DAORJJ010000420.1:0-6289 GCA_035439005.1 Polyangiaceae bacterium
CGTGTCCGGCGTGCGCGCGACGGTCGAGGCGCTCCGGGGGGGCGCGGGGCCCTCGCTCGGCCGCGCGGCGGGCGACGCGCACGCAGCGAGCGTGGCCACCAGGGAGAGGAAGGTCTTGCGATCGATCGCGAAGCTCATGGTTTTCCTCGGCCGGTTGGGCGCCGCGCTCGGCGGGGCGGCGCGCTCCGCACGGTCGCCGTGAGCTCGCCCAGCGCGGGCTCCGCCCCGAGCGGCAGCGACACCGTCACGCAGGAGCGCCCGTCTTTGCATGCATACTGCACGGTCCCGCGGTGCGCACGCACGAGGCGCCCTACGAGCCACAGGCCCACGCCGAACCCCACGACCCCCGCGCGACGCTCCCCGCGCGCGAAGCGCTCCGGCGGCCTCCGCGGGCCGGCCCACGACCCCGGGTTGTCGATCGTGAGCCGCGCCCGGCCGCGCGCGCCGCGGAGCGCGACGCCCACGGGCCCGCCGCCGGCGTACTTCACGGCGTTGCTGAGCAGCTCTCCGAGCACGGTGTGGAGGTGCCCGGCGTCGTAGCGGCCGCGGAGCGCGCCGGCCCGGGTGAGCTCCACGTACACGCCCTGCCGCTCATTCCGCTCCGGCGCGAGCGCCCGCGCCACGAGGTCGACGAGGTCGACCTCCTCGAGCCGCAAGGACACCGGCTCGCGGGGCGCGGCGATCACGCGCAGCTCCCGCGCGAAGCCCGCCAGCCCCTCGACGCCCTCGCGCAGCGCGGCCTCCGGGGCGCCGCTCAAGGCGAGGGTCAGCTCCTCCAGGCGCGCGGCCGCCCGCGCGAAGAGCGCGTCGGACGCCCGCAGCCTCGCGCGCGCGTGGGCCACCCCCGCGGTCACGTGAGCGCCTCGCCGCCCTCGCCCGGCGCGCGCTCGTCGGCCTCGCGCAGCCCGAAGCGCAGGAGCCGCCGCCCGCCGAGCAGCACGAGGAGCAGGACGAGCCCTACCTGCAAGAGGCCGACCCGCGTGAGCATCGCGGGCAGGCCGATGCTCTCCGACACCTCGGTCGCCACGCCCTCGACCACGATGTCGCCGATGATCACGAAGAACGCGTAGGCGCCCGCGATGCGCCCGCGCATGCCCGGGCTCGACGCGCTGTTCTGCGCGAGCTCCGCGAGCGAGCCGCTCGCGAGGGTGAGCGAGTGATCGAGCGCGAGGATCGTGGTGAACGGCAGCACGGCCGAGGGCGCCGCCGCGGCCGCCACGCGGCCCGCCGCCGCGATGACGAGGCCGTCGACGAGCATGGTCACGACGAAGATCTTGCCGAGGCTCCCAGCCTTCCGCGCGAGGGCGGGCACGGCGAGCACGGCCAGCACGCCCACGACGCTCCACGCGATCTCCGCGTGACGGACCGCGTCGTCGGTCCCGTGGAGCACGTGCTTGATGAGCATCTTGCCGTCGTACGACTCGGTGACGAGCTCCACGAGCGCGGTGCCGGCGAGCAGCGCCAGCAGCGGGCGGCGCTCCTTGCCGAAGAGAAAGCGCACGCCCTGCCCGAGCGATCGGCCGAAGTGGGCGACGGCGCCGAGAGGCGAGAGGTGCGCGGCGGCGCCGGGACTCGGCTCGCCCCCGAAGGCCGCGTCGCCCTCGCCGGGCACGTCGATGAAGAGCTCCCGGAGGCGCACGTCGCGCGCGTCGCGCGTGGGGTGGCAGAAGAGGAACAGCAGCAAGGCGAACGCGAGGTGCATCACCGCCTGCACGGCAATGAGCGGCGCGTAGCGGCCCGCGGCGAGCGCCAGGATGCGGCCCCCGAGCAGCAGCCCCGCGAAGGTCGCGACGGCCTGGAGCCCGCCGATGACCGACGTCATCGTGAGCAGGTGCGTCTTCTGGAGCAGGGGCGCGCCGCGCTCGTCCTTGAGGGGCACGCCCGCCTCGTCGGTCTGCACCGACTCCTCGCGGAGCAGGTCGACCGAGAACGCGATTCGCGTCGGTCGGAACGCGGTCTTGGTGAACGCGCTCAGCATCACGAACGGGAGGATCGCGCCCACCGTCGGCGCGCCCGAGGTGAGGCGCACGAGCAGAAAGAGCAGCGCCGCGGCCTCGACCAGGCGCGCCCACACGACGAGGCGAAACCGGAACCTCGCGAGCCGCGCCCAGGAGAAGCGCGCGGCCCAGTCGGCGAGCGGCCCCGACACGAGGGTGCCGAGCAAGAAGCACGCGAGGCTCGGCAGCATGAGGCTCGCGCGCTCGCGCTGGCTCGTGAAGAGGTTCGTCATGATGAGCATGGACGCCCACGCGGCGACGGCCACGCCGAGGTCGTCCACGAAGTTCGCGAGGGCGAACGTGCGCAGCTTCGGCTCGTCGCGAAACGCCGCGACATAAGGTCCCACGAACGTCTTGAACGGCCCCATGCGCGCCACCCCCACGCCGCAGCGTCGCAGAGATTCGGCCGACGCGGCAGCCGAAATCAGCCCACGGAGAGCGCCACGGCGAGGCGCCGCGAGGCGCCTGGCGCGAGCACCTCGAGGCCCGCGCCGGTGTTGAGCGCGTCGCGCGGTGCGCTCCAGGGCTCGAGGCACACGAAGTCGCGCCCGGGCAGGGTCCACACCACCCAGTGGCGCAGGTGGCCACCGAGCGCGACGCGGCCCCACGGCGCGAGCAGCTCGGCGCCGCTCGTGAGCTCCGCGAGGTGCAGGTCGACCTCGCCTGACGCGAGGTCGATCGACCCGAGGTCGCGGTCCACGCGCCGCACGTTGTCCCACGCGCGCTTCGACTTCGTCGGGACGCGGCACTCCGCCTTCGCGGCGTCGGGCACGGCGAAGTACGGGTGGTATCCCAGCGCGAACGGCAGCGCCTCGGCGCCCGTGTTGGTGACTGTGGCGGTCAGGGTGAGCTGGGCGCCTCGCAGCGCGTAGAGGATGCGCAGCCGGAACGGCCACGGGTACTCGGCGCGGGTCGCCTCGGAGTCGGTGAGCTCGAGCTCGACCTGGGCTTGCCCGCTTGGCCCGCCGTGGCGCGACACTTCGCGGAACGCGCACCGGCGCGCGAAGCCGTGCTGCTTCATGGCCCGCTCGTGCCCGCCGAACGCGTACCGCTCGTCCTGGAGCTTTCCGGGTGACGGAAAGAGCACCGGCGCTCCGCCGCGCACGTTCTGGGTCGGATCGCGCAGCGTCGCCTCGTCGAGGTAGAGCCACTCGCGGCCTCGCGCGAAGAGGGAGGTCACGAGGCCCCCACGCGACGGCACGACGGTCACGCGGGAGCCCTCCGCGGCGTCCGCGAGGACCACCGCGTCGAGGTCGGCCACGCGCGCGTCGTCGACGGTGAAGCGCGCGCCGCTCACGCCGCTCACAGGAGGAGCTCCGGCACGGGCAGTCCGCCGTCGGTGAGCGCGATGGGCCTCCCGACCGGCGAGATCGCGGCGTCATCGTGGGCGAGGCCGACGAGCTGCCCGAGCGTCGCGAGCAGCGCGCTCGCGGTCACCGGGCGCTTCGTCACCTTGTCGCCCTCGGCGTCGGTCTCGCCGACCACCTGGCCGACCCTCACGCCCGCGCCGGCGAGCACGGCCGAGGCCGCGCCGGGGTGGTGATCGCGCCCTTCGTTGCCGTTGATGCGGGGCGTGCGCCCGAAGTCGCCCATCCACGCGACGGCCGTCGTGGCGAGGAGCCCGCGGCGGTCGAGCTCGCGGAGCAGCGAGGCGAACGCGGGGTCGAGCGCGCCCATGAGCTTCTTCGTGCGCGTGAAGTTGTCGGTGTGGGTGTCCCACCCGTCGAGCGAGACCTCCACGTAGCGGACCCCCGCGCCCACGAGCTGGCTCGCGACGAGGCAGCCGCGCCCGAAGTCGGTGTCGCCGAACGCCTCGAGGGTGGCCTTCGGGGTGGTCGACAGATCGAACGACGAGAGCTGCGGGGCGCGCATGAGCGCCACCGCCTGGCTCGTGAGCGCGCGCCGCCCCTCGACCTTCGCGTCCCCCGTGCGCGCCGCGAAGTCCTGCTCGAGCGCGTCGAGGTAGCGCAGGCGCGCGTCGAAGCGCGCGCCGTCGACCCCGGGCGCGTACGCGACGTTCTGCGGCATCGCGCCGCCTCGCTGGAGCACGAACGGGCCGTGCTGCACGCCGAAGAACCCCGCGCCGCGGCTCGGCCCGCCGAGGCTCACGAACGCCGGGAGCCCGCCCGGCGGGGGCCCGAGGCGCTTGCTGACCCAGCCGCCGAGGGAGGGGTGCTCCACCGTGGGGTTCGGGGCATAACCTGTATGATACAAGTAGTTCGCGCGCTGGTGGTTCCCCTCCTTCGAGGTGAGCCCGCGCACGACCGCGAGCTTGCCGGAGAGCCGCGCGAGCTCGGGCAGGTGCTCGCTGATGGAGAGCCCGGGCGTGGCGGTCTTGATGGCCTTGTGCGGCCCGCCGACGCGCGTGCCGGGCTTGGGGTCCCACGTGTCGACGTGGCTCGGGCCGCCGTTCATCCAGAGCACGATGAGCGCCTTGGCCTTGGGCGCGGGGCGAGCCTCCGCGGCCCGCCCGAGGCGGGGCGCGAAGAGCGACGCGAGGGCGCCGGCGGAGAAGAGCTGGAGCGCCCCGCGGCGCGAGTAGGGATGGCTGGGGTTCACGGGGTCCTCGTCGTTCAGTGGTTGAAGAGCGACTCGCTCGAGTTGAGCAGCGCCCAGAAGAGATCTTCGAAGCCGCGCGTGCGCGGATCGGTCGACCCCGCGCGCGCCGCCAAGCGCTGGAGCTGCGGGAGGTCGACGTTGGCGCCGCCCTTGCCGCCCTTCTTGCCGCCCTTGTTGCCTGCCTTGCCTCCCTTGCCTGCCTTGCCTCGCTTGCCGCGAGGCGGCTCGGCGGCGTCCGCGGGGGCCGCGCTCGGGGTGGCGACAGGCCGCGTGGCCGCGTCACGCACGAACGCGAGGGCGCGCTCGCGCTCCGCGGCGGTGGGGGGCCGCGAGAGGGTCCGGAGGTACAGGGCGTCGACCTTCGCGCCGTCGTCCCCCGGCGCCGCGAGCACCTCGGAGAGCCCCGTCCCCGGGAGCGCCCGCGTGCCGAACCCCGTGACGTGCCCGTTGAGCAGCGAGAGCGCCTGCGCGACGTTGCCCTCGAAGCGCTGCGCGTCGCTCTCCTCGTCCACGTCGAAGAGGAACGTGTAGCTCCGCGAGAGCTGCGCCTTGATGACCGGCAGGTTGCGCAGGCCGGCGACCTCCGCCGCTTGCTCGAGGCGCGTGGCCGCGAAGAGGTGGTTCAAGAGCTCCTCCGGCCCGAGCGGCGCGAGGCGAAAGCGCCCCCACAGCACGTTCCCCGCGCCCAGGTTCTCGCCGCCGCTCGACGCGAGGCCGTAGACCTCGGTCGCGCAGACGAGCCGGATGAGCGCCTTCGGATCGAATTTGCGCGCCGCGAAGTCCTTCGCGATCCGCGCGAGCAGCTCCGGGTGGGTGGCGGGGTTCGAGTCGCGGAAGTCATCCACCGGGTTCGCGAACCCGCGCCCCAGGAAATGCGCCCACATGCGGTTCACGTAGGCCTTCGCGAACCACGGGTTCTGCGGGCTCGTCATCCACGCGGCGAGCGCCTTGCGGCTGTCCTTCCCGCGGTCGACGGCCGTGCCGTCGAGGGCCGTGGGCGTCGCCGCCGCGATGGGCACGAGCTCGGCGTTCTTCGCGAAGCGCGGGGGGACGCGCGCGACGTCGCGCACGGTCACGCGCCGCACCGCGCCCTTCACGGGCCCCTTGTCGACCTGCTGCACCTCGGCGTGGAGGAACGTCGCGGTGAAGCGCCGGAAGTCGTCCTGCTTCCACTTCTCGGTCTTGTGGTCGTGGCACTGCGCGCACTGGATCTGCACGCCGAGGAACGTGCGCGAGGCCGCGCCGGCGAGGTCCTGCGGCGCCGCGAAGCGAAGCGTGTAGTTTACAGCGCCGTTGACCGCGTCGCCCGCGCCGTCGCCGCCGCTCTCCGCGCCCATCGCGCCCGCCGCCATGGGCGCGTCGCTGGTGGGCGCGTCCATCGCCATGAGGCCGCGGGGGCCGCCGTCGCCGTTCTGGCCCGTGGCCGACACGAGCTCGGAGACCACGGCGTCCCACGGGGCGTTCGCCGCGACGCGCGCGTGCAGCCACGCGCGAAACGCGGCCCGATCGAGGCGTTGATCGCGCGCCTCGTGCCCGAGGAGCACGTCCTCCCAGTAGTTCGTCCAGTGGGCCACGTACGCGGGCGACGCGAGCAGCTCCTCGACCTTGCGCGCGCGCTTGTCGGCGGAGCGGTCGGCCAAGAACGCGAGCACCGCCTCGGGCGTGGGCGGCGCCCCCACGACGTCGAAGTGCACGCGCCGGAGCCAGGTCGCGTCGTCGGCCGGCTTCGCGGG
>DAORJJ010000421.1:0-6276 GCA_035439005.1 Polyangiaceae bacterium
AGGGAGGGCGGGGGAAGGGAGGGAGCAGGGGAACGGGGGAGCAGGGGAAGGCAGGCCGACCCGCTCACGTCAGTCGAGCTGGGGCTCGGCAAAGCACTTCATGGCGCCGCTCTCGTCGAGTATCGCTTTGGAGTCGAAGCTCCCGGTCGTGTGGTAACAGAACTTCCCGCTCGCGCACTGGGCGCCCACCCGGATCGACCCCCGATGGCACGTGTAAGACGAGTAGTCGAAGCCGGGGCGAGGATCGCAATACACACCATCGACCTTGCCGGCGCACGACGGGGAGGCGGTGTTCGACGAGGGGCAAGTGACGTTGTGGAAGAGCTTGGCCTGCTCGGGCGGGATCACGCCCACCGCCGTCCACCCGCAGATGATCGCGTGCTTCGCCCAGAGCGGCGTGAGGTCGGTGCGCGTGGGGTAATTCACCTGCCTGCCGAGCTGGTAGAGGACCATCTTGTCAGCGAACGTTCGCATCGTATCGCCTACGCCGACCGCGTGCATGACGTTGTAAATGAGCCACTTCGCCGCCTCGAGGCCGATCTCCGCGGACACGCCGAGGTGGCTGTGATCGTTGAAGCCGCCGTAGGCCATGAGCGCCCAGGCCTGGGTGACGACGAGCGAGTTGAAGTGGACGTGTCCGTGATCCGTGGCGTCCTTGAACGGCTTGATCTTGGAGTAGTGCGCGGCGCCGCCATTGACGCCCCACGAGGGATGGAGGTAGTGCCGAAGCGGCTTGTTGTCGGCGCGCATGTTCTCTGCGAATCCGAACCGGCCCCCGGTGTTCTGGGTGATGGCTGCCTGGGCGTACGAAGCGAAGATGTCGGCGACGCCCTCGTTGATGGCCCCTCCCTCGCCGGCGTAGCCAAGGGGCCAGCGGTTGTACCCCTTCGACTTCCCGGAGGTGATCGCCGCGATCACGCCGTGCGCGTACTCGTGCGCCATGAAGTCGACGTTCGTCGCGGGAGACTCCTGCGCCCAGGCCGTGCCCGCTTGGTTGATGATGCCGTCTCCGATGGAGATGCTGCCGTCCGCCGCGTCGAAGAAGGCGTTCCCGAGCCAAGAGGTCGTCCCCGGGCCGACGTTTCGATGAACCTTGAGCGTGGTCTTGGGCGTGATCCACCGGGACAGGTCAAACGCGTCGCTGAAGTAGCGGGCGGATCGGCTCGTGTTGTAGAACGCGTTGACGGCGACTTGCTCGGTGACGCCAGCGCGAAGGTCGGCGCCGTTGGCGCTGAAGTCGAATCGAACCATCCCGCTCGCCTCCCTCGCGCCCACGACCGGGGCCGGGGAGCCGCCCCCGTAGGTGGTGGTGACGATGTCTCCGAGGGGGCCTCGCCCGGCGAGGGTCGGCTGTCCGCCGGCGGTGGTCAGCTCCACGGGATAGCGGGCGTCCTTGCGCTTCTTGGGGTCGCTGTCCTGGTACACCTCCTCTGCGCCGAAGGCGGTCACGGTCTCGCCGCCGCCGTGGTTCGGCGCGTCCGCCAGCACGGCGCCGGTGAGCGCGTCGAGGTCGACCTGCCGGCTGCCCTCGGGGCTGTCGACGACGGCGCGGTAGGCGAGCGCGGGCGCGTCGGGATCCGTCGCGAGGACGCCGAGGGTGGGCTCGTGCCCCGGGGAGCTCGCGTAGCCGAGCGCGCGGAGCTTCTCCTTGGCGCTCGCCGGGTCGAACGCGGGGGTCGTGCGCACCCGATCGAGGTGGTGCGCGACCGCGGCGTCGACGAAGGCGAGGCTGCCGTCGGGTCGCACGCCGGCGATGAACGCGGAGTCGAACACCGGCAGGTTCGAGCCGGGCACGTGCTGCGTGAACGCGATCGTCGCGAGGCGGTCCTCGGCGGCCTCCGTCGCGACCGCGCCTTGATCGAGCTCGCTCGCGAAGCTGCCGCCGATGCCCAGCCCCTCGCGCACGGGCTCGAGGAACGCGAGCACCGCCCCGGGATCCTTGACGCTCGGGAGCACGGCGTCGCCGTCGTCGAGCGAGTAGTAGAGGCGCGCCTTCCCCGAGGCGCCGGGATCCACCTCCCAGCGCGCGCCGGTCATCGACGCGAGCCGCTCCTGCACGGAGGGAGGGCTCGCGGCGAACGGCGCGGGGGAGTCCCCTCCGCCCGAGCAGGCGACCGCGAGCAGACCGAGCGAGACTCCACCGAGGACGAGGGCGACCTTCTTCATCGAGACACCACCTTTCGATGGCTCTCTCGACCGGCCTCACGAGGCCGTTGCGTGGCGGCGGACGCTTTTGTTCGCCGTCAGCCCACCACGTCCGCCGGCACGAGCAGATCCGCGACGGGGGTGAGGCGCACCTCGTCGAAGCGCTCCACGATCGCCTCTCGCATGGCCGCGACGGCGTCCTCGTCGAGCACTTCCACCTTGTTGCGCTCCGCGGCGGCGCGCCAGGCCTCCTCGCTCGGCCACTGCGCGTACGCGACGAACGTCCCGTCTGCGGAGCGGTGCAGCCGAGAGCCGAGCCCGCCGCGGCGCTCCGCGATCAGCGCCGTGAGGCGGCGCCACGCCGCCACGAAGGACTCTTCTTTGTCAGCGGCCACACTCCAGCGGTAGATCACGACGAAGCCAACCTTGGGCGTGGTCATGGCGAGAGGGTACGGGGCGCGCCGCCGTCGGGGAAGCGTCGTACCGCTTGCCAGCGCGGGTGAGGAGGGGCAAAACCCTCGTCATGTCCTCCGCTTCGCCCGTCTCCCCCGACGCGCGCCGCCCGCGCCTCCCCCGCGCCGCGCGCGCGCCGCTCGCCTCGCTCGTCTCGCTCGCGGTAGGCGCCGTCGCGGTGCTCGCGGCGTGCGGCGGCGACGACACCACGTTCGTCACCGAGGGGTCGAACGATCTCCGCGCGGCGTGCGAGCAGCGGCGCACGTGGACGCGCGCCAAGACCGTCGAGTGCCTCGAGTGCATGGCCACCGCGCCCTTGCCCGCGTGCGACTGCACGGTGAAGCAGCCGTTCGTAGGGCTGTGCGCGCAGCAGCTCAAGCTGAAGCTCGCGAACCCCGAGTGCGACCAGACGCTCGGCGTGTGCGTCAACGCGTGCAAGCCCGACGACTGTGCCTGCATCGAGCGGTGCTTCGCGAGCCGCAAGACCTGCCGGGCGCGCGTGTCGGCGCTCGACGGGTGCGTGGCCGAGGTGTGCGACTCGCACTGCCGCTAGTCGTCGCTCTACGATCGAGAGCGCGGCCGGACACGGTCAAGACCGAGCGGGAGCGGCGCTCGACGTGGCATGCCCCCCTCGCTATCGTTGACCTCATGGTGCGCCGTGAACAAGAGCGGTCCGAGCCGCGACGCGGCGTCCTCTCTTTGCGCTGCAGTTCTCCAGCGGGTGCAAGTCCCGTCCCGGTAGGCGTTGGAGCGCCGGGTAGCAGGCCGCCGACGCAGGGTGAGAGCCCGACGGTGCAAGCAGCCACCCTCCGCGTGGCAGAAGGCTGAATCTACCCATGTCCCAGGCGCAGCGCCACGCGACGTACGAAGACCTGCTCGCCGTGCCGGACCAAAAGCTCGCGCAGATCGTCGAGGGCGTGCTCCATGTGCATCCCCGGCCGGGCAGCCCTCACGCGCGCGCCGCCTCGCTCATGGGCATCGACATCGGCGGGCCGTTCGATCGCGGCCGAGGTGGGCCCGGCGGGTGGCTGATCCTGGACGAACCCGAGCTCCACCTCGGCAGCGACATCGTGGTGCCAGACATCGCGGGATGGCGCCGCGAGCGCATGCCCGAGATGCCCGAAGCCCCCCACTTCACGATGCCACCCGACTGGGCCTGCGAGGTGCTCTCGCCGAGCACAAGCAAGCTCGACCGCGGTCCCAAGCGGCGCATCTACGCGCGTGAGCACGTCTCGTATCTCTGGCTCGTGGATCCGGCGGCGAAGACGCTCGAGGCGTTTCGCATCGAGGGTGACAGCTACCTGCTCATCGCGACCCACGAGGACGACGACCGGGTGCGCGTGGCCCCGTTCGACGCCGTGGAGCTCGAGCTCGCGGCGTGGTGGTCACGCTAGCTCAGCGGCGCGTCTTCCGGCTGGGCGCCTTCCCGCCGCGCTGGCCGGTGCCGGCCGGGGCGCTGCGCTTCTTGCTGCCCGCGCGCGTGTACGGCGCGTAGCCCTCCGCCGCCGTCGCCGTGATCTCCGACCCCACCTCGGCCTCGAGGCGCTTCAGCTCGTCGCGCACACGCGCGGCCGTCTCGAAGTCGAGGGCCTCGGCCGCCGCCACCATCTTCGCGCGGAGCGCCCGGAGCGTCTCGGCGGGGTCTTCGTCGCGGGCGCCTTTGCCCTTGCCTCCGCCCGCGGCGCCGCGCACCTTCGGCACGTCGAGGTAGTCGACCGTGCCGGCCGCCGGGTTCAGGTCCATGATGGCGCGCACCACGGTCTGCGGCGTGATGCCGTGCGCCTCGTTGTAGGCCTGCTGGATGGCGCGGCGCCGCTGGGTCTCGTCGATCGCGTGCTTCATCGATCGCGTGATCGTGTCGCCGTACATGATGACCCGGCCGTTCGCGTTGCGGGCGGCGCGGCCGCTGGTCTGGATGAGGGACCGCGGGCTCCGCAAGAAGCCCTCCTTGTCGGCGTCGAAGATGGCGACGAGCGACACCTCGGGCAGGTCGAGCCCCTCGCGGAGCAGGTTGATGCCCACGAGCACGTCGAACTCGCCGAGGCGCAGGTCGCGGAGGATATCCATGCGCTCGAGCGTGTCGACGTCGGAGTGCAGGTACCGGATGCGCACGCCGAGCTCGCGGTAGTAGTCCGTCAGGTCCTCGGCCATTCGCTTCGTGAGCGTCGTGCACAGCACCCGCTCACCGAGCTCGACGCGCGCGCGGATCTCGCCGAGGAGATCGTCGACCTGGCCCGCCACCGGGCGCACCTCGATCTCCGGGTCGAGGAGCCCCGTGGGGCGAATGAGCTGCTCGACGAACACGCCCTCGGACTTCTCGAGCTCGTAGTCGCCCGGCGTGGCGGACACGTAAATGCCCTGCTTCACGTGCGCCTCGAACTCGTCGAACTTGAGGGGCCGGTTGTCGAGCGCGCTCGGCAGGCGAAACCCGTACTCGACGAGCGTCTCCTTGCGCGCGCGATCGCCGCGGTACATGGCGCCCACCTGCGGCACGGTCTGGTGGGACTCGTCGATGATGAGGAGGAAGTCCTCCGGGAAATAGTCAATCAGCGTGGGCGGCGGCTCCCCTGATTTGCGGTTCGAGAGGTGGCGTGAGTAGTTCTCGATGCCGTTGCAGAAGCCCATCTGCTCCATCATCTCGAGGTCGTATTGTGTGCGCTGCTCGAGCCGCTGCTTCTCCACGAGCTTGCCCTCGCGGTCGAGCACGGCGAGGCGCTCGCGGAGCTCCTCGCGGATGCTCGCGATGGCCTTGCGGAGCTGGTCTTGCGGGGTGACGTAGTGCGAGCCGGGGAAGATGGCATACCGCGGCACCGAGCCCTTCACGCGCCCTCGGAGCGGGTCGACCTGCTTGATGGCCTCGATCGTGTCGCCGAAGAACTCCACGCGGATGGCGGTCTCTTGCTCGTACGCGGGGAAGACCTCGACGATGTCGCCGCGCACGCGGAACGTGCCGCGGTGGAAGTCGACGTCGTTGCGCTCGTATTGGATGTCGACGAGCTGGCGCAGGAACACGTCGCGCCGGAGCTCTTCGCCCACGCGGAGATCGATGAGCAGCCCGTGGTAGCTCTCGGCGCTGCCGATGCCGTAGATGCAGCTCACCGACGCGACGATGATGACGTCGCGGCGCGACAGCAGCGCGTGCGTCGCCGCGTGGCGCATGCGGTCGATGGCGTCGTTGATGATGGCGTCTTTGTCGATGAAGGTGTCGCTGGAGGGGACGTACGCCTCGGGCTGGTAGTAGTCGTAATAGCTCACGAAATAGCGGACGGCGTTCTCCGGGAAGAGGTCGCGCATCTCCCCGTAGAGCTGCGCCGCGAGGGTCTTGTTCGGCGCGAGGATCAGCGCCGGCCGCTGGGCGTTCTGGATGAGGTTCGCGATCGTGAAGGTCTTGCCCGAGCCGGTGATGCCGAGCAGCACCTGGTGCCTGTCGCCGCGCAGGAGGCCCTCGGTGAGCGCGGCGATGGCCGTGGGCTGGTCCCCCTTGGGGTCGAAGTTCGTGGCGAGCTTGAACGGGGTGTCCGGCATGGGAACCGCGCATGGTCGATCCTGGCGGCGCGTTTCGCAAGCGCTGCGCGTGGCCGACGGGAGCGCGTGTGTCGTGGCGGCCCGTGCTACTCTTGGGAGATGGTGCGCCGTGAAGAAGATCGGACCGAGCCGCGAAGCGGCGAGGTGCTTTCT
>DAORJJ010000422.1:0-6270 GCA_035439005.1 Polyangiaceae bacterium
CGCGGTGCTCCCTCGCGCCCTCGCCGCGAGCTTCCCGAAGCTCACGGAGGTCGCGCGGCTCCCGCGCATCGCCCCGCGCCCGGTCTACCTCGTCGCGCGCCGCGAGGACCTCCGCATCTTGCGCGTCCGCGCCACGTTCAACGGGATCGCGCGCGCGCTCGGGGCGTACGTCGCGGCCCACGCGTGACGGGCGCCGGCCCGCGCCGCGCGCCCCTCCCACCTGCGCGGGGGCGATGCTACTGTCGCGGAATGCTCCCCTCTCGCCGCGCCTCTCGCTCGGCGTCGTTGGCTGTCTCGCGCTGCTCGCGACCGCGTGCGGCGACTCGACCACTTCCGGCAGCCCCGGTGGGAGCGGCGACGGCGGCGCGTCGGCCACGCTCGTGCCGCCGAGCTGCGACGACAACGGGGTGTTCGTGAACCTCACGCTCGCCGGGCCGCTCGGGCGCGCGTTCGCGTGGAAGAAGGGCAACTTCACCGAGTGCCACGGAGGGAAGGTGCCCTCGAACACCGGGGACGGCGGCACCGGTTCCGCGGCGTCGCTGCAGTTCAACTTCGCCAAGGGCGCCGGCGAGGCCCCGGGCGGCACGTTCTACGTGACCCTCACCACGCAGGCGACCGTCGCGGTCGGCAAGGCCCTGCCCGCCAAGGTCAACCTGAGCCTCTCCGACCCCAAGGTCGACGTGCTCTGGACCGAGGGCTGCGTCGCGGAGATCTCCGAGGTCAAGGAGATCGGCCGCTTCGACAACGGCCAAGGGCCGGCGTACGGCGTGTGGGAGGTCTACGCCGGCACGGCCCGCTGCGACCAGCCGAAGAAGGCGATCCAGCTGAACGGCGGGGAATACACGATCAGCCGGGCGGAGTTCCGGGGAATCAACTACCGACTCGTCACGCGGTGAGCATGCGGCCCCACGAGGCGCGGGGCCACCGGCGCTCGCAGGCCACCGGCGGCCCCACTCCCGCCTTCACGTCCCGACGCGCGCGATGAGCATGCGGCGGAGCACGAGGCCCAGGGTCTTCGTGACCGCGCCGCGCACTTGCCTGTCGGTCACGCCGCAGGCGATCGCGGCCTGCCACTCGGGGCCGCACTCCTTCAGGAGGTCGGCCACGATCTCGGGAACGAGCACGCGCATGTCGGCCATGTCGTCCTCGAGCGCGACGCCGCGATCGCGGAGGCGCCCGAGCGCGTTGGTGACGCGCCCCTCGACCACGAAGGTCTCCGCAAACGACCGCGCGGGCGCGGTCTCGCCCGAGGAGGCCGACGGCCCGCGCTTGGCCACCTCCGCGAAGCGCTCGGACTTGTGCTTGATGATGAGCCACTGCCCGAACACGTCGCGGAGGAGCGGCGTGGAGCGGACGACGACCCCCTCGGAGACGTTCCCGTCGACGGCTACGCCGTTGCTCGCGCCGACGGTGGAGGGCTGCTCGAGCAGGGCGTCGAGCGCGGCGAGGGAGGGCTCTCCGCGCCACACCTCGGGCGCGCGCGGCAGCCTCGCCTCGTCGCACAAATGCGCGAAGAGATCGTACGTGACGAGGTTGTCGCCGACCATCACGTCGAAGGCGCGGAAGAGCACCTCGTCGGTCGTCGCGTAGCGCACGCCCTTCTGGATGCCCGCGCCGAACGCCTCGCCGAAGAGGGTCACGTCCACGAACCCTTGGGCGGAGAAGACCTCGAAGAGGCGCTGGAGGAGCGCCGGGCGCTCGCGGAACCAGCGCACGGGGCGGCCCCCGTAGAAGCCGTCGTCGCCGGGCGCGAACTCCTCGTTTCGACCGCCGAAGCGCACGTCGGCGACCCTCGTCATCCCCGCGGGGAAGAAGAGGCGGAAGTTCGTGCCGTGGAGCTTCTCGGTGGCGACCACCTGCTTGACGCTGAGGATCTCCGGGCGCTTGTCGAGGCGCACGAGCTCGGGGTACTTGCGGAAGGTGGTCATGATGGCCTCTCAGCGGTGAGCGTACTCGTGTTGGGAAAGTGCCTTGTGGGCCATCTGCGAATCGAACGCAGCGCGAGCTCCTCGTCGGGGAGCCCAGGCTACCAAGCCGTCATGGCCCGAGCGCCCGCGGAGGGCGGCGGGGTCGCTGCGGGCGGAGTCGAACCGCCGCGGCGGGCGTATGGGGCCCGCTCGCCTCCGAGGCTCGCAGCGTGCGCGTCGAGAGCCGGCGCGCCGTTGAACTGACAACGAGAGAAGACGGCAGCAAGGGTTGTGAGGACACGGGTCTCGCCTCTCTCGTCGAGAGGTGAGGCCACTTATCAAGGTGGTGTAGTCCTCACGGGCATCTGCCGTGGTGGGCGGCCTCGGAATCGAACCGAGCTGGCCTGAGACACGGAGTTTACGGCTCCGCCCCGATCCATACGGGTCTAGTCGCCCGGAGTGTGCGTTCGCTGGGCGCGGGCCGCGCGGGAGAGCTCCGCGCGACCCGCGCCCACCGCGGGGAGAGCCAGGTCGGGAGACCGGGCTCGAGGAGGGAGGCGGGGACGCCAGGGGCGCCGCCTCGGTTTACGTCGAGCACGACGCCGGCGGCCACGGTGCGCGAGCCCTCGCGGACCGCGAACCGCATGCCGGGCTCGAGCCCGACGGGCTTGTGGAGGTCGATCGTCACCTCCGCGTGGCTGCCCGGCGCGATGGAGTCGCCGCCCAGGTCGGACAGCGTGCCGGTCACGTCGGTCGTGCCGAAGAAGAACTGCGGACGATACCCCTTCACGATCGGGGTGTGCCTGCCACCTTCCTTCTTCGGAATCACGAACAGCGTCGCCGTCGCGCGCGAGCGGGGGCGCACCGAGCCAGGGGCAGCGAGCACCTGGCCGCGGGCGACCTCGTCGCGGTCGACGCCGCGCAGGAGCAGCCCGCAGTTCTCGCCGGCTCGGGCCTCCCGCTGGTCCTTGTGGAACATCTGGATGCCCGTGACGACGACCTGGCGAGGGCGCTCGTCGGCGTCGACGAGCCCGACGAGCTCCACCGTCGCGCCCGCCGGGAGCACGCCGCGCCCGACGCGCCCCGTGACCACCGTGCCTCGGCCGGGGATGGTGTGCACCCCCTCGATCGGCATGAGGAACGGCCCCGCGAGGTCCCGCGTGGGGTCCGGGAAGTGACGATCCATCGCGGCGACGAGCTCGCGAATGCAGGCGCCGTCACGCGCCGGCGCGCGCAGCGCGGAGAGCGCCGAGCCGAGGACCACGGGGCTGTCCCCGTAGCCCTGCGCCTCGAGCGCCTCGCGGGTCTCGAGGACGACGAGGTCGAGGAGCTCGGGATCGGCCACGTCGACCTTGTTGACGAACACGACGACGCGCTCGACCCCCACCTGGCGCGCGAGCAGGATGTGCTCGCGGGTCTGGTGCTGCATGCCCTGGGAGCCGTCCACCAGGAGCACCGCGCCGTCCATCTGGGCGGCCCCGGTGATCATGTTCTTGATGTAGTCGGCGTGGCCGGGGCAGTCGATGTGGGCGTAGTGCCGGGTCGCGCTCTCGTACTCGACGTGCGAGAGGGCGATGGTGACGGTCTTGCTGTCGTCGCGGACGGTGCCGCCCTTCGCGATGTCGGCGTAGCTCTTCGTGCGCGCGAGTCCTTCGCTCGCCTGGACGGCGAGCAGCGCCGCGGTGAGCGTGGTCTTGCCGTGGTCCACGTGCCCGATGGTGCCGACGTTGATGTGCGTCTTGTTCATGACCGTACCTAACGACTGCCAACGTGGCAGCCACCTCTCTCTGCTTCTCTCACTCCTGTTCGCCCCGCTGGACCATCCAGCTCCAGGGGCTCTGTTTCGATTCGGCTCTCGGCGCGTCGCGCCCCCGGCGGGAGTCGAACCCGCGTCCTCCGGTTGAAGGCCGGAGATCCTGACTCGGTTGGAAGACGGGGGCCTGGCTCCAGCGGAAGGAGTCGAACCTTCACCACCCCGGTTAACAGCCGGGCGCCCTGCCATTGGGCCACGCTGGAATGAGCGTTCGAGACGGGACCGCCTCGAAGGCCGAGGCGGGGTTCCGGGCGCAGGATTCGAACCCGCCTTTCTGGGTCCAGAGCCCAGCGTCCTGCCAGCTAGACGATCCCGGAGAGGCGTCCATATAGAGCGTTTGAATGCGCGAACTTATCGCGTTTGTTTCCGCGCCACGTGGCGACGCCGCCGCGCCTCGGGCGCGGTCGCCGACGGGGCGGCGGCCCGCGGTGCGGGTCGGGTTGTGTCCGAGGGAGGCGCTGGGCCTCGCGGCGGTGCGGGGACGCCCGCGGCGAGTCGAGCCGGGCGCCGCAGAACAAAACGTTGAAGGCCGCCTGGTCTCCCTGGCGGCCTCCCGAGGGCGTCGTGGACGACGCGTTGGGGTTCCGCTTACGGGAGGGGTTCCTGCGCTGAGCCTTCGTTCGCCGAGTCGTTCACGACCGCGACGCGATAGCCCGCGACGGCGCCGCGATAGGTCGCCATGAGGCGCGGCTGCGACCCCGCCCGGCGGGACGCCTGGCGCGGGTTCGTGGCGAGCTCTTGGGTGTGCGTGATGAACAGGGTGCGCATGGGGTTCGAGACGGCCGCTGGGCCTTCTCCCTCGGTGGAGCTTGGACGCGTGAGCCGCGCCCCGATTCACCTTATGACTCGCGCGACGAACGACGTCAAGAACAAATCGTATAACACGACCACATAGACACGCTATCGCCGCGGGAGGCCGCGGGAGGTTCGCTCAGACGCGCGCGGCGAGGTCGCTCGGCGCGGCCGACTCGACCGCCTCGACGGGGGCGGCGTCTTCCCTGCGCTCTGGCGCGAGCGGCCAGAAGAGCTGGGTCGCCCAGGTCTGCGCGGGCTCGCCCTCGATGCCGTAGGCCTCCGGGTAGATCCGCGTGATCTTGCCGGTGCCGAAGAGCAGATCCCACACGAAGAGCGCGTTGCCGTAGTTGCCGCGGTAGTGGGTGCCGGGGTCGTCGGCGTGCAGGCCGTGGTGCGCGAAGTGGGTCGCCGGCGTCGAGATCACCCGCTCGAGGAGCCACGCGAGGGGCCGCGTGAAGCGAGAGCGCCAGAGGACGCGGTCGTAGCGGACCTCGCTGTGGGCGCCGGCGATGATGACCATCTTCGCGATGGCGTAGTAGGGATACACCGAGCCCATCCCGAGATACACGAGGATGGGCGCGAGCCAGAGCCCGGGCATCATCGCGTAGTAGAAGAGGTTGTTGCGGAACGTGACCGACACCCCCATCGTGGGCGCGGCGTGGTGCGCGCGGTGCAGGCGCCAGAGCAGCGGGTGCGTGTGCGAGAGGCGGTGCCACCCGTATTGGGTGAGGTCATCGACGAGCAAGAAGGCGACCACCATGAGGGGCCACGGCAGGCCCGCGAGGGCGCCGGCCCGCTGGGGCGCGAGGTGCGCGAGGGCGCTCGCGGAGGCGTAGGTCACGAGGGGGATGATCGCCCCGGGGACGAGCGCCGTGCTCGTCAGCTCGACCAGCCAGTCCTGGCGGGGCCTGCGCCACGCGCGGGGGCCGTTCTTCCAGAGCTCGAGCAGCGCAAGCGCCGCGAGCGCGGCGGCAATCCAGAGCTTGTACATGGGGAGAGCATGGCGCGCGCGGGCGCCTCGCGGTAGGACCCGGGGGGACGCGCGGGACGACCCGCGGGGACACGAGGTCGACCTGCGACGCGCGGATCACCAGCGCTGCACGCCGAGCTCGAGGCCGACGGAGCCGGGGACGCCGAGCGGAGCGACGAGCAGCGCGGGCCCCGTGTCGGCCTTCGCTCTCGCGACCGTGCTCTCACCGAGCCACACAGAGGCGATGAGCGCGCCGATGGCCGCGGCTTGGAGCCCGGCGCTCGTGTAGAGGAGGCCCTTGGTGGTCGGCGAGAGCGGACGACCGCGCTCGTTCAGGACCGTGTCGCGCGGGTGGTGTTCGGCGAAGAGGAGGGGGCCGAAGATGGGGATGAAGAGCTGCAGGGCGCCGTACTGTTGGCAGAACGCCCCGGTCGAGCTGGAGCCGGCGCAGACCTTGCCGAGGGAGAAGACCTCGGCAGCGCCGCGGAACACGCCGTTGTAGGCGCTCGGCAGCGCGGCGACGAAGTTCGGACCGTAGCCGACCACGAGCAACGAGAGCCCGGCGGCCAACAGCGGAGTGTTCGGGTGCCACACCATGCGTGGCGCGGGAGCCGGCTGCGGGGCGGGAGCCGAAGGAGACACGCGCGGGGAGGTTGAGTGCGCCGGGACCGGCGCCGCGGCGTCCTCGGCGGGCGCGAGCGCGGGCGCGAGCGCGGGGAGTCCCCCGTCGACGGGCGCTGCGTCCCGTTCGCGCTTGGCGGGGCTCTCCTCTGCGAGGGCGGGCG
>DAORJJ010000423.1:0-6261 GCA_035439005.1 Polyangiaceae bacterium
GCTCAGCTACGGCGCTGGGGCCTCCGGCGTGCCACCGTGCGAAAGTAGGGCTAGAGATCCGCTCGGAAGCGGAACCGTCGCCGAGTTAATCACCGGGGCTCCACTTGCTCCCTCGGCAATCGTGGTCAGCCGTCCTCCCATGATCTGAACCTGATGGGTGTGTAGCGCTTGCCCCCCGACCTCCGTCACGATGCTCGCGTACCCAGTGGCCCAAGCGGCCCGCCGCTTCACGACGGCAACGACCCTCGGTCCACAGGCGCACGCTCGTACACCCCGCCTATGATGCCCTGAGTCGCCGTCAGCTTCCGTATTCCTGGTCCATCGAGGTCGAGCAACCACGCAACTCGATGCGTAAGGCTCGTGATCGGGTCAACCATCTCAAAGAAGACCGCGGCCTGGCATGTTCCAAGAAGGCAAGCAAGAATACGAAGCTCGCGTTGTGGCTCCTGAGAAGCAATCGCAAGAACGAACTCTCCCTTCCCGAGGCACTCCAATTCGCTCATGTAGACGAAGTCCTCCGTGAGCAAGTCGACGCCCGACTCGCCACCGCTCGCCCACCACCCAACGAGACGGTAAACGTCTGCACTTCGCATTGTCAGTTGACCTTTCATCCTCAAAATGCGACAGGAAACGCGATAAAAGACCCAAACGAAGTTAGATCGAAGATCTTCGATCCGATCTGTGGATCGCAGAGCATCGCTCGGCCGCCCTGGTTGATGCCGATCAGGACGTGATTCGCCGTCGTGAGGCTGCTACCAGGGTAGACGACGAAGAATTGACGTGCGTTGCCAGTAAGCAGCGTACCCTGCTGTGCGTTCCGCGAGAAGCGTACGCCCGTCTGGGCAGCGATTTGGCTGTTCACCGTCCGGATACTACCCATGTTCGCCGCCACGTCCGCGCTAGCAGTAACCAGACGGCCACTCTTCACGCTATTCAGGAATGCGCAGACGCCGTTCACGCAGTTGGTCGTCGACCCGCTCGGATTGAATGGTGCGGCGCGACCAGTGCCCGCGGCTCCGCCCGTTCCATTCGAAGCGGTCGGCGTGCGTTGGGCTCAGCGGAGCGCCGGGAGTCGGGATGCCCGACATCGTGGGCGTTGGGGTCGGGTAGGCTAGCTTGGGGAAGCTGAACGGCACCGTGCCGTCGCTCGATGGCATTTGAACGTATCCATCCGAGCTGCGCTTTCGCGCAATCGAGGGGTGCGCCAATTGCCATCCGAGCCCTGCTTCTCCGTCGCCCGCTCGTGAGCTGTAAGCGAGCGAAAGGGTGGGTTGGGCTGCGCCTCGAGCGGCGGGCAAGTCGAACGCCACGCCCGTTTGCGCGGCCCCGGTGTTGGAGTCGACGCCGGCGCCCGATGCGCCCTCCCCCGCGACGCCTCCTGCGCCGCCGTTGAGCCGATAGGAGAAGGAGTCGAGCCCCGCGCGAGCGTCTCCGCCGATGAAGAGGAGGAGTGCCAGCGCGACGGCCAGCATGCGGAGTCTGGTGTGCGCCGAAGTCCAGGGGTGGTGGACCATCACGCACCTCGAAGTGAGCCCCGCAGGGGCGAACGTAGGTCGATGGCGAGCCCGAGCCGAAGGCGAGGTGTCGTCGTGCACCTCGAAGTGAGCCCCGAAGGGGTCATGAACACGACCCCCGCAACTGCGCGAGGTTCTCGCGACAGCGGGCGCGGAGAGCGTCGAGCTCACCCTCGGTCTTGCCCGCGCCGTCGGACATCGTCGCGCAGGCTGGGTGCGGAAAAGCACCGCGCGAGGGTCTCGCCGTAGGCGGCGCACTCCGCAGGCACTTCGGGGTCCACCGAGCGCTTGACGGAGTGAGTCGCCCCCGTGGTGCACGCCGCCACCAGGAGCAGCACCAGCGGCGCGAGGTGCCAGCGCCAGCGCCCGCCGTTGGCCCGATGTGGGCGACCTCGGACAGCTGGCTGGAGGCGGATCGCAGGGTGCTTCGACGCAGCTCGTTTGGGTATCCGGTGATTCATCTCGCGATGTCCTCACGGCGCGCTGTGGTGCGCGTGAATCCGAGTCTGATGCATCGAGCAGCCGTACGCGAGAACATTTCACTGTGGCGGCGGGCTCGCGAATCGTTCTGCGGCCTAATGTGTTGCGGCTTGGATGCCCACGAGCCTCCTTCGGCCAGGCGGCTCTCGGCCCCGCGCCTGGGCTGAGCCCCGCCGAGCGCCTCCCCACGCCTCCCCCTCGCTTCCCGACGCCTCCCGGGGTGCCAACGCGAGCGACGCCAGTCCGCGCCATCCAAAGAGCTCCCCCTCCGCGGCCGACCCATCGTGGCGCTCGCCGATCGTCGGCGTCTCGTGCTGGGTGCTCTGGCTCCGCGCACGCGCGTGACGCGCGCTCACGCTGCGTCGGTCAGGTATGGGTCGAGCTCCTCGTCGCCCTCCGCGTGGTGGAGCAGCTCGTAGGCGTGCGCCGGGGTCTTCGCCGCGAAGAGCCGCGCCTGCGCCGCGGGGTCGGCGCCGATCGCGCGCGCGAGCGCCCCGAGCACCTCGAGGTGCCGCTGACGCTGCGTCGGCGGCGTGGCGAGCAGAACGATGCAGTGTACACGCTCCCCGCCGGGCACCTCGTAGTCGAGCCCGGCGCGCGAGATCCCCATGACCCCCACGATCGCGCTGCCCCCCTCGAGGACGCCGTGCGGGATCGCGAGCCCGTCGCCCACGTACGTGGAGAGCTCGCGCTCGCGCTCCAGCACTGACGCGAGGAGCTTCTCGCGCGAGGTGGTGAGCCCGTGCGACTCGAGCAGCAGATCGCACAGCTTCGCGATGGCCTCCTCCTTCGTGGCCGCCTCGAGATCGACCACGATCGACTCCTCGTGGAGAAAGTCGAGGAGGCGCGGCCTGTCGGCGCCCTCCTCCCCCGAGCGCCTCAGCGCGAAGCGCGTCATGATGGGCCCCACGATCTCGTTGATGGCGACCGCGGAGAGCACGGCCGCGAGGAGGACGTCGCGGTAGGGCCGGAGCAGCGGATCGCGCTCGGCGATGAGCATGAGGCCCACGGCCACGCCGGCCTGCGGAAGCAGCGCCATCCCCAGGTACTTGCGGACGCGCTCGGGCGCCCCGGCGAGCCCCATCGCCGCCCAGGACGCGGCCGATTTGCCGACGGCGCGCGCGACGACCATCGCGCCGGCGATGAGCCCCGCGGGCACGAGGTAGCGAAAGTTCAGCTCGGTGCCGGCCAGCGTGAAGAAGATGGCGAAGATCGCGCCCTCGAAGTCGGCGAAGACGACGCTCACGCGCGCGTCGTCGCTCCCGACGTTCGACAGCGTCATGCCCATGAAGAGGCACGAGAGCAGCGGCGAGGCGTGGACCACGTCGGCGACGCCCAGCGTGGTGAGGAGCGCCACGAGCGACACCGCCGCCACGCGATCGCGCCCGACGACCCGGCGGCGCGCGGCGAGCAGCGCCACGCCCACGCCGGCGCCGAGCGCAGCCGAGAGCGCGAGCTGCTTCAGCGGCGCCGTCACCACCTGCGCCAAGGTGTGGGTCTCGGGGCTGAGGCCCATGCGCACCGCGCTGTGGACGAGTTCGAAGAGCAAGATGCACGCGATGTTGTTCAGCGCGACCGCGGCGACGAGCGTCTTGACGAACACGCCCTGGGCGCGGGTCTCGCGCACGACCGCGACCACGGTCCCGGGCGCCGTGGCGACCGCCATCGACGCGAGGAGGGCGGCGAGCACCCACTGCCGGCCAGGCAGCGCGTAGATCGCCGCGAAGACGAGGCCCGGGGTGATCGTGAGCTCGAGGAGGACGAGGAACAAGAGCCGGCGCTTCGCGTTCCGGAGGCGGCGGTAGTGGAGGTGACTTCCCACGGTGGCGACGATGAGGCCGAGCGCGAAATGCGTGATGGGCTCGAGCCGCCTCGCCCCCTCGGCGCCAAGCAGATCGAGCCCCGAGGTCCCGAGCGCGACGCCGATGAGCACCTGCCCCGTCACGGCCGGCAGGCGCACGCGACGCATGGCCAGGCCCGCGACGATGCCCGCCGTGAGCACGACCGCCAGCGACAGCAGTGGGTTGCCGAGCGCCTGCACGTAAGAACCTCCAGCGGCCATGGTACTCACTCCGCCGCGTCGGCCGCCGAGAAAGGCGCGCGCGAGCGTGCGCTGGCTCACCGAGGGTTTGCGCGGGGCGCGATCCGGTGAAAGATGACGCCATGAGAGCTTTGTCTCGCCGAAGGGTGCTGCTCGGGGTCGGGGGGCTGCTCGCGGCCGCCTGCGGGTCCTCCACCGACGAGCCGGGCGGCGCGCCTGCCCCGGAGCCCAGCGCGTCGCCCACCACCACCGGGGCGCCGCCTCCGTCGGCCCCGCCTTCGCCACCCGGGCCCGACGCCAGCCCCGCGCCGGACGGCTCGCCGCCAGGCGAGGACGCGGGGCCTCAAGGGCCCCCGACCGCCGAACAGCTCCTCTCGACCGTGGACGCGATCGTCGTGCTCATGATGGAGAACCGGAGCTTCGACCACTACCTCGGCGCCCTCTCCTCCGACCCCGGCTACCTGAACCGCGCGGCCGTGGCGGGGCTCACGGGCGCCGAGACGAACCCCGCGCCCGACGGCACGCCGGTCGCCTCGTTCCGGTCGACGAACTTCACGCCGGCCGATCCCCCCCACGGCTTCACCGCGGCCCACGCCCAGTGGAACGGGGGACTCAACGACGGCTTCGTGAAGGCGCACGCGGGGCCCAACCAGCGCGACGTGATGGGGTATCACGACCGCGCGCAGATTTCCTTCTACTACTGGCTCGCAGACAACTTCACCGTCTGCGATCACTGGTTCTGCTCCGTGCTCGGCCCCACCTGGCCGAATCGCTATTATCTCCACGCCGCCTCCTCGGGCGGCAAGACCGACAACACGCCCTATTTCACGGGCGGCCCGGCCACCATTTGGGAGAAGCTCAAGGCCGCGGGGAAGACCTACAAGAACTACGCGGCGAGCGGCGTCGGCTGGTACACCGGCGCCTTCATCGGGCGGCTCCTGCAGCTGAACCCCGTGAAGCCCATCGCGGAGTTCTTCGCCGACGCCCGCGCCGGCACCCTCCCCCACTTCAGCGTGATCGACCCCGACTTCCTGTCGAACGACGACCACCCGAGCCACGACATCCGCGCCGGCCAGGCCTTCGCGGCCAGCATCTACAAGGCGCTCGCCGACAGCCCCCAGTGGGGCCGCGTGTTGTTCATCCTCACGTACGACGAGAACGGCGGCTTCTTCGACCACGTGCCCCCGCCGGCCGTCACCGACGAGCGCGCCGAGTTCCAGCGCCTCGGGTTCCGCGTGCCCGCCTTCGTCGTCGGGCCCACCGTGCGGCGCGGCCATCTGGAGACGGGCGTGTTGGAGCACGTGTCGGTGCTGTCGACCGTCAAGACGCGGTTCGGCGTCGCGCCGCTCAACGCGCGGATGGCCGCCACCCGCGACCTCTCGGCGTGCATCGATCCTGCGTTTTACAAGGCCCCGCAGCCGCCCCCGCCGGGGCTGCCCACCATCGTGATGGCGCGCCCCTCGGCGCCGGGGGGCTCGGTCGGCGTGGGCGAGTCGAGCCAGCCCGAGCTCGAGGCCATGCTCGCGCGCGGCGAGATCCCCGCGTCGATGGTGGTCGATCGCCGCCCCGCGAGCGAGCGGTACGCGAGCTGGCTCGCGCAGGCCGAGTCGATGGGCGTCGTGCGCCTCGAGTGAGGGCCCGCGGGCGCCGTCAGCCTGCGCGCCAGGGGCCGATGTGGCGCGAGAACAGGTAGATGAGCACGCCGGTGACCGAGATGTAGCCCCACACCGGCAGCGCGTACCGGGCGAGGCGCTTGTGCGCGGCCGCGCGGTTCTTTAGCCCGAGGTACACCATGCGGAGCACGAGCGGGACGACGAAGGGCGCCAGGATCTCGTGGCTTATCAAGATGGCGAAGTACACGACGCGCGTCCAGTCGTGCGCGGGGTACCGCGTGTGAGGCCCCCACACGAACGACACGACATACCCCACGAGGAAGAGCGCGGACACGGTCACCGCGGCCAACATGAGGCGTCGGTGGCGGAGCACGTCGCGGCCGCGGACGGCGCGCACGGCGAGGAACAGGAGCACGGCGGAGGTCGCGTTCAGGCTGGCGTTCACCGCGGGGAGCACTTGGCCGAGGAGGTTCACGCGGGCACCCAACCACGGAACGGAGCGGGCCACTAGCGGATTGCGAGGATGCGCTTGAGCGCACACCGCGCCGAGGCGCTACGCTAGCGCTATGCGCACGCGCTCGCTCGGCCTCGCCGCTCTCACCTCGCTCTTCCT
>DAORJJ010000424.1:0-6252 GCA_035439005.1 Polyangiaceae bacterium
TGCGCCGAAGCACGACGTCGACCTCGCCGTGCCCGTTGTGGAACACGAAGAGCGCGCGCCGGCCGTCGCGCTCGTTGGCGTAGGCGAACACGTCGTGGGCCACGCCGCCCGCCTCGTGCTCGACGACGAACAGCTCGAAGTGCTCGACGCCCGCGAAGAGCGCGCGCGCGCGGAGGAGCGGCGCGATCGCCGCGCGGTGGCGGGCCACGACGGCCTCGTCGATGGCCTCGTCCCAGCGCGGGGCTCGGAACTCCATGCCGTACTTCTCGGTCAGGCCCTCGAGCTGCCCGTGCGAGAAGAGGGGCAGGCCCGGCAAGGTGCACATCATCGCGCACGCGCCGAAGTACTTGTCGCCGGCGCCGAACGCCACGCGCGCGGGCTCCTCGTCCGGGTTCGACAGGAAGTGCACGAAGCGCCCGAGCACCTCGGGCTCGTGGGCGAGGGCCTCCGCGAGCATGGCGAAGAACGAGGCGTTCTGCTCCGCCCGCAGCATGTGCATGAAGGCCGAGTCGTACACGCGGTGCATACCGAAATCGCGGACGAATGTGCCCTCCATCATCCAGAAGGCCTCGGCGACGAGCAGCGTGTCGGGCAGCTCGCGCGTGACGCGATCGACGACGTCGCGCCAGAACTCGGTGGGGCAGAGGCGGTCGAACTCGGCCCCCGTGAGGGCGTGCTCGGCGCGGGAGGGGACGTCACCGCCGGCCCCCGGCGCCGGGAACCACAGGCGCTGCACGTGGCGCTTGGCGAGCGTCATCGCCGCGTCGAAGCGCACCACCGGGAACATGCGACATACGTGCAGAATGCACTCGATCACGGCCTCGCGCACCGCGGCCTGCGAGTAATCCAGCTGCGCGGTGTCGTTCCACGGCAGGCCGGTGCCGTCGTTGCCGTGGTAGATGTACGTGGCCTGGCCGGTGGCGAGCTCGCGCCGCTCGAACACGACGGCCGCGTCGGAGCGGTCCTCGTAGCCGCGCTCGAGGCGGATCGACACGCGCGGATCGGGCGAGAGATCGGGGCCGTCGAAGCGGTAGGTGGGGAAGGGGGGCCGCGCGAGCCCGAGGAACCGCTCCGGGTGGTCGAGCACCCACCGCGAGGTGAGCCCCATGTGGTTCGGGACCATGTCGGCGCCGAGGCGCAGGCCGTGCCGACCCGCGCGCTCACGGAGGGCGTCGAGCGCGCGCTCGCCCCCGAGGGAGTCGGCGATGCGGTAGTCGAAGATGGCGTAGGGCGAGGCCGCCGCCTCGGCGTCGCCGCGCGCCACCTTGATCGCGCGCGAGGCGTCGCTGCGCTCCCACAGGCCGATGAGCCAGAGCGTCGTGACGCCGTGGTCCGCGAGGTCGCGGAGCGCCTCGTCGGGGATGTCCGCGAGCGTCTCGATCGGGCGGGCGTGCCGCGCGGAGAGCTGCGCGAGCCACACGAGGGCGTTCTTCGCGACCACCACGGTCTCGGGCATCCACGCGCGGTCGGGGGTGAAGCGCGCGGCGCCGTCGTGCCCGCCGAGCCCGACGAGGGGCCCGCCGTCGTGGTGCGCGTCGTGCGCGTCGCGACCCGCGTCGGCGCGGAGCGAGAGGGCGCGGGCCTCCTCCCGGCCGAGGTCTTGCCCGAAGAGCACCCGCCGCATCCGCCCGGTCTGAGTGAGGAAGAGCCCCCACCGCGCCTCGAGCCAGGCGAGCTGCTCGAAGACCGTGCGGGCGCTCCGGGCCGGCCCGAGCAGGCTCTCGAGCAGCGACTCACTCGGACCGAGCGTGCTCGGCGCGCGAGCGAACGCGGCCTGCGCGTGGTCGGCGAACACGTGGAAGGCGGGCGGCAGCGCGGCGGGCGAGGCGAGCACCTCGACGCACGCGTAGGCGGGGTTCTGGGCCGAGACCCACAGGAGGAGCATCTCCTCGCACGCCCACGCGAGCCCGCGGTCGTCGAGGAACTCGCGGGCGGTGCGGTCGCCCGAGAACACCTCGGGGGGCGGGAACGCCTCGACGTACGCCTCGGCGGCGGCGCGGGTCTCCGCGGGGCAGGCGCCGAGGACGTGCGCGATCATCGCGTCACGCGCGGCGGCGTGCCGGCTGATGACCACGTGGAGCAGCTCGTGGAGCAGAGCGAGCGCCGTCACCTCGGCGGGCGTGGCCGCCGTGCCCGCCGCCAGCGCGTGGGCGGCGTACGCGTCCACCACGAGGAGGTCGCCGTCGGAAGAGAACGCCTCGTGGGGCACCGCGCGGGCGGCTCGCTCGCGACCAAGGACGTGAAAATAGCGACGCAAACTAGCACCTCATTTGTGAGTTACTACGCTGTAGCTCGGAACCGGTCCCCGCGCAAACGCGGGCTTCGTCGCGGGGGCGAGGCAGGTTCTGCCCGAGCGCCTTCCCAAGCGGCGCGTTCGGCGGGACGATGGCCGGCAGGAGACACCCTTGCTCGACCTTCCGCTCCCGACGCCCAGCCCGCACAATGAACCCACGCTCTCGTACGCCCCCGGCACCCCGGAGCGCAAGGCGCTGAAGGAGGCGCTCGGTCGGCTCGGCGGCGAGGCGCCCGATCTCCCGCACGTGATCGGCGGCCGTCCCGTCCATGAAGGCGAGCGGTTCGACGTGCGCGCGCCCCACGCGCACCGGCGCGTGCTCGGCCGCTCGTACCACGGCGGGGCGAAGGCCGCCGAGGCCGCCATCGCCGCCGCGAAGGCCGCGGCGCCCGGGTGGGCGGCCTTGTCGCTCGAGGATCGGGCGCGGATCTTCCTGCGGGCCGCGGAGCTGCTCGCCGGCCCCATGCGCCAGACGCTGAACGCCGCCACCATGCTGGGCCAGAGCAAGACCGCGTACCAAGCCGAGATCGACTCGGCGTGCGAGCTCATCGATTTCCTCCGCTTCAACGCCCATTTCGCCACGCGCCTCCTCGAGCAGCCCCAGAGCTCCCCCGGCGTCCACAACGCCGTCGAGCTCCGGCCGCTGGAGGGCTTCGTGCTCGCCGTGACCCCGTTCAATTTCACGGCCATCGCGGGCAACCTCCCCGCGGCGTGCGCGCTCATGGGCAACGTGGTCGTGTGGAAGGCCGCCGAGACCCAGGCCCTCGCGGCGCACCACCTCATGAAGCTCTTCCAGGCCGCCGGGCTGCCGCCCGGGGTCATCAACCTGGTCCACGGCGACGGCGCTTCGGTCGCCGGCGCGTGCCTCGCGAGCCCCGATCTCGCGGGCGTGCACTTCACCGGCTCGACGCGCGTGTTTCAGTCGCTGTGGCGCGGCGTCGGCGAGCGCATCGACCGCTACCGCACGTACCCGCGCCTGGTCGGCGAGACGGGCGGCAAGGACTTCGTGTTCGCGCACCCGAGCGCCGAGGCCGAGCCGCTCGCGGTGGCCCTCGCTCGCGGGGCCTTCGAGTACCAGGGGCAGAAGTGCAGCGCCGCGTCGCGCGCGTACGTGCCCCGCTCGCTCTGGCCCGAGGTGCGAGATCGGCTCGTGGCGCTCATCGAGTCGATCCGGGTCGGCGACGTGGAGGACCTCACCTGCTTCATGGGCGCGGTCATCGACGCCCGCGCGTACGAGCGCCTCGCGACCTGGCGCGAGCGCCTGAAGAAAGATGCAGACTGCACGGTTCTCGCCGACCCCGGGTGGTCCCGGGAGACGGGGTACTTCGCGGGCCCGACGCTCGTCGAGGTGCGCGCGCCCGGGCACGAGCTGCTCCGCGAGGAGCTCTTCGGGCCCATCCTGGGCGTGTTCGTGTACGACGACGCCGACGTGGAGGCCACGCTCACGCGGGTCGACGAGACGAGCCCCTACGCGCTCACCGGGGCCATCTTCGCGCAGGACCGCGCGTTCGTGCGCCACGCGGCCACGCGGCTGCGCCAGGCGGCGGGCAACCTCTACATCAACGACAAGCCCACCGGGGCCGTGGTCGGGCAGCAGCCCTTCGGCGGCGCCCGCGGCTCGGGCACGAACGACAAGGCAGGCAGCGCGCTGAACCTGCTGCGCTGGGTCTCTCCGCGCACGGTGAAGGAGACCTTCGTGCCCGCCCGCGCGCTCGGCTACCCGTTCATGGCCCCCGACGACGAGGGCTGAGCGCGGGGCCGCGGCCCGGCCTCACTCGATCGACGGCGTCACGCCGAGCTCGCGCAGCAGGTGGTCGCCGCCGGCGACCGCGTCGAGCAGCCACGTCACGTAGCGGACATCGACGTGGATGCTGCGCGTGACCTCCGGCATGAAGAGCCAGTCGGCGGCCATCGCCTCGTAGTTCCCGTCGAACACGAGCCCCGTGAGCTCGCCGCGCGCGTCGAGCGTGGCGCTGCCCGAGTTGCCGCCGGTGATGTGCAGATCCGCGAGAAAATCGACCGGGACGTCGCCGAGGCGCGCGTCGACGTACGGCCCGAGCTTCTTCGCGGCGGCCGCGGCGGCGAGCGCCGGCGGGACGTCGAAGGGCTCGGCGTGGGTGTCCTTCGCGAGCATCTCGGTGAGCGTGGTGAACGGCCGGTAGACCGGCTTGCCGCGGCTGGGGGAGAACCCACGGACGGTCCCGAACGTGACGCGCAGCGTGCCGTTCGCGTCCGGCGCGAGCTCACGCCCGGCGAGCTCGCGCCGCGCGGCGACGTAGCGTGCCTTCAGCGAGAGCATCCGGCCCTCGAAGCGGTGCTCTCGCTCCTCGGCCGCCACGAGCAGCGGTTCGAGGCGGACGGCCAGCGCGATGAGCGGATCCTTCGAGCGGCGGAGCTCTTGGAGGCGCCCTCGCTGGAGGAGCCGCAGGCGCTGCTCGGTGTCCTCGAGGCGCGTCTTCGCGTAGAGCGACGCGATCGCCTTCTCCGCGCCGGCCGCGCTGGCCGTGGTGGCCCCGCCCACCACCGCGCGCGCCGCCACCGTGCGCTCGGCCTCGGGGGCCCGCGCGATGCGCTCGAGCACCATACGGAGGAGCCCCTGGTCGAGCGCGCGGGAGTACGTCTTCTCGAGCGCGCGGAGCTCCTGCTCGTGCCGCGCGAGGTTGCGCTCCTGGTAGTCGGGGTGCCGCTGGGCGTCGGGCCGCTCACGCTCCTTCGCGGTGCGCACGATGGTCACCGCCGCGGACACGAGCTTCGGCAGGAGCAGCTCGCGCAGCTGCGCGTCGGCCTCGCGCGTCTTCGCGTGGTCCGCCACCGCCGCCCGCAGCTCCCCGAGGACGTCGCCGTAGCGGGCCTTTCGCGCGGGCTCGTCGGAGATGAAGGCCGCGAGCTTCGCCTCGTCCTCCGTCTTGCGGAGGGCGAGGCCGCCCTTGACGAGCCCCTCGAGCTGCCCCTTCGTGTTCGTCAGCCCGTTGCCGTAGCGCCGCACGTAGGGCGTCGCCTTCAGCTTCACCTCGGGCGACGCCGCGCCCAGGGCCTCCAAGGTGGCGAGCGCGTCCTCGCAGAAGCGCTGGCGGCGCGGGTACGACCAGCCGATCGCCTCGTCGACCTCGGGGCCGGAGCGCCACGACTGCGTGCGCCCCGGGTAGCCGGCAACCATCACGAAGTCTCCCGCGCGGAGCGGCTTCGTCGCGATCTTCAGGTGGTGCGCCGGCCGGTACGGAACGTTCGCCGGCGAGAACGCGGCGGGCTTGCCGTCCTTCCCGACGTAGGCGCGGAAGATGGAGACGTCGCCCGTGTGCCGTGGCCACCGCCAGTTGTCGATCTCGCCCCCGTAGTTCCCGACGCCCGCGGGGGGCGCGTACACGAGCCTCACGTCCCGGAGCTCGAGCTGCTCGATGAGCACGTAGACCGTGCCGGCGTAGTACGACGCGAGCGTGCACCGGAGCTCCGGCCGGCCGGCCTCGCACGCCGCGACGAGCTCCTTCGAGCGGTCCTCGACGCGGCGATAGCGGGCCAGATCGTCCGCCTCCCGGTCGAGGCCCTCGAGGACCTTCGCCGAGACGTCGGTGAGCTTCTGCGTGACGAGCACGCGCGCCTCGGGCCCGTTCGAGCGCTCCTCGGCCCGCGTGCGTGCGAGGGCGCCGTCGCGCAGCAGGTTCGCCTGCGGGGTCGAGTTGAAGCTCAGCGCGCCGGTCGCGCAGTGGTGGTTCGTGATGACGAGCCCCTCGTCGGAGACGAACGACGCCGAGCAGCCGCCGAGGCTGACGATCGACGCCAAGAGCGGCGAGGACGGGTCGGAGAGGAGCTTCGGGTCGAAGGCGACGCCGAGCCGCCGCAGGGTGGCCTCGTGGGCGGGCACCTGGCTGGGCATCCACATGCCGCCCGGGTTCTCGAACGGCGCCTCGGGCAAGCGCGGCGTCGAGGAGGGGGCCGCGCTTGCGGTCAGCGCGGGGGCGGGC
>DAORJJ010000425.1:0-6250 GCA_035439005.1 Polyangiaceae bacterium
CGACGGGCTCGCGGGCACCACGGCCGCCGACGTGCTGCGGCGCGTGTTGCCCGGCGCGAAGGACGGCGCGATCGTGCTGCTCCATGACGCGGCGGAGCGTGGCGATCGCGCGCCCGCGGGGGTGAGCGCGCTGCCGGCGCTGCTCGACCGCCTCGACGCCGAGCGCGTGCCGGTCGTGCCGCTCGAGGCCTTCCTCCGCGACGTGTGAGCGCGCGCGGCTACTCGCTCGCGGCCGGCAGCGTGACGACGAAGCGCGCGCCGCCCTCGTAGGTGGGGTCGAGCGTGATGGCGCCGCCTGCGGACTCCACGAGGCCGCGGCACACGGCGAGCCCGAGGCCCGTGCCCTGGCCCACGTCTTTCGTGGTGACGAAGGGCTCGAACACGCGCGCGGCGAGCGACGCCGGGACGCCTGGGCCGGTGTCCTCCACCCGCACCTCGACGCCCGCGCCGGCGCGCCGCGCGAGCACGCGGATCTCGCGGGGGGCCTCCGCCGCGGCGACCGCGTCGGCGGCGTTCATCACGAGGTTTAGCAGCACCTGCAAGAGGCGTGACGCGGACATGCCCACGCGCGGCGTGTCCTCGTCCACCCGGACGACGAGCGCCGCGTCGCGGAACGGGCGCTGCGGCAGCGCGAGCGCCTCGAGGTCCGCGAGCACCTCCTCGAGCCGCGCGCTCGCGCCCCGCTCGCTCGTGGCGGCGTTCGCCTCGGGCCTCGCAAAATCGAGCAGATCCCGCAGGATGCCGTGGATGCGCTCGGTCTCGCGCTTCATGCGCGCGATGAAGTCCTGGCGCTCCTCTACGGGCAGCTCGGGGTCGGCCACGAGGTCGAGCATCGCGAGCACGGCGGTGAGCGGGTTGCCGATCTCGTGCGCGAGCCCCGCCGAGAGCCGGCCGACGCTCGCGAGCTGCTCGCTCCGCGCGAGCTGGGCGCGCGCCTCGGTCAGCGTGGTGGTCATGCGGGTCAGCTCCTCGACCTTGGCGCGCAGCGCCTGCTCGTCGTCGAGCAGCTTCGAGGCCATCGCGTCCACCGCGCGGCCGAGCTCCACCACCTCCCGCGCGCCCCGCCGCGGGACGTCGAGCGTGCGCGCGCCGCGGGCCACGCGCTCCGCGGCCGCCGAGAGCTCCTCGATCGGGCGCACGAGCACGCGCGTGAGCACGAAGTAAGCGAACGCGAGGAGCGCGATCGCGAACACGAGCATGTAGAGCGCGACCACCTTCACGAGGGGCGCGGCGTTCACCGACTCCTCGTCGGTGGCGACGCGCACGACGACCGCGGCGGCCTTCGCGGGCAGCACGACGTCGAGGGCGCGCCCGCGCGCGCCGTGCGCCGGCCGCGCGGACTCGCGGTACGGGCGGGGCGGCGCCTCGAGCCGCGCGAGCTCGGCGAGCTCGCCCGCCTCCACGATGCGGTGGCCGTCGAGGTCGAACACGGCGATGGCGCGCGCCCCGCCGCTGCCCACGTCGGCCGTGAGCACGGCGTCGAGGTCGGCGAGCTGGCCGGCCTCCGTCGCGTGGGCCACGTGCGACGCGACGGCGCGGCCGATCGAGTGGGCCGCGCGCTCGCGCGAGGCGAGCAGCGTCGCGCTCGTGACGCCCGCGATCGCGAAGAAGAGCGGCACGTAGGACAGGAGCAGCACCCCCGCCAGCGACAGCACGATTTGGAGGCGGAGGCCGGGGCCCTTGGCGGGTGTCACTCTCCCACAGACGCTACAGGGTTTCGCGCGAGCGAGGGAGCCCGCGGCCCACGCGGCGCGCTCGCTACGCGAACGCGCGCGCCACCTGGAACACGACCACGGCGAGCACGTAGGCGACCGCGTAGGTGTAGACGAGCACGAACGCGGGCCAGCGCAGGCTCTTGGTCTCGCGCCGGATGGCGGCCACGGTGCTCACGCACTGGCACGCGACGACGAAGAAGGCGAGCAGCGCGAGGGCGTTGGCCGTGCCGTAACGTGGTGTCCCGTCAGCCTTTTTTGCCTCGCGGAGCTTGGCCGAGAGCGGCGACGGGTCGTCCTCGTCGAGGTCCTCGAGGCCGAAGATGACGCCGAGCGTGCCCACCATGAGCTCGCGCGCGCCGAAGGAGCCGATGAGGCCGACGTTGATGCGCCAGTCGAAGCCGGCCGGTCGGGTCACGGGCTCGAGCGCGTGGCCCACCGTCGCCGCGACCGAGCGCTCGATCGCGCTCGTCGCGTCCGCGCGCTGGAGCACGGCGGGCGCCGGCACCTTGAGGAGCACCCAGAGCACGGTCGACGCGATGACGATCGTGGTGCCCACGTCGCGCAGGAACCGCCGCGACGCGCGCGACGCCTTGCCCAGCACCACGCGCCACTCGGGGAGGCGGTAGCGCGGCAGCTCGAGCACGAGCGGCAGCGAGCGCCCTCTCGTGGCCGTGCGGCGCAGCGCCTGCGACGCGAGGAGGCCCGCGAGCACTCCGGCCGCGTACAGCGCGAGGAACACGCCCGCGCGGAACACCGGCCCACGCGCGGCGAAGAAGGTCGAAATCAGCAGCGCGTACGTGGGGATGCGCGCCGAGCAGGTCATGAGCGGGAGCACGAGGATGGTGGTCAGGCGCTCGCGCGGATCGCGCACGATGCGCGTGGAGGCGATCGCCGGCACCGCGCACGCGTGGCCCATGAGCAGCGGCAGGAAGGAGCGGCCGCTGAGGCCGAGGAGGCGCAGGAGGCGGTCGACCAGGAACGCGCCGCGCGACAGGTACCCGCTGGCCTCGAGCAGATCGAGCGCGATGCTGAGGAGGACGATCTGCGGCATGAAGGCGAGCACGGTGCCCGCGCCGCTGAGCACGCCGTCCACGAGGAAGGAGGAGACGAGGTTCTGCCCGAGGCGCGCGGCCACCCGCGTGCGCACGAACCCGAGCGCGGCGTCCATCGCGGCGCTGGCGGGGTCGGCCACGAGGAACACGACGGAGAAGAGCGCGCTCATGATGGCGAGGAACACGAGCGGCCCGAGCACCGGGTGCATGAGGGTGCGGTCGGCGCGCTGCGTGAACCCCGCGCCGGGCTTGCCGCGCGCGGGGCAGACCTCGAGCGCGAGGGTCGCGGGGTCGAAGTCGGCGCGCGGGGCCGCCGGCTCGCGGGTCGCGAGCATGGCGAGGACGCGCTCGCGGCAGTCGGCGCGCCGCGCGCTGACCCCGAGGACCGCCACGCCGAGCTCGTCCTCGAGGCGCTTGGCGTCGAGGCGGCGTCCGTCGCCCTCGAGCGCGTCGACCTGGGTGACCACGAGGTAGAGCGGCCACCGCGCCGCGGCGAGCTCGCGGGTGAGCCGGAGCCCGAGCGCGAGCTGGGTGCTGTCGAGCACCTGGACGAGCGCGAAGCCGGGCAGGGCGCTCTCTCGCTCGATGAACGCGCGCGCCACGCCCTCGTCGGTCTCGGGATCGCGGGCGGCCTCGAGGGAATAGAGCCCCGGCAGATCGTAGAGCGTCGCCTCGCCCTCGCCCGGCAGCCTCACGCTCGCCTCGAGCACGTCGACGGTGATGCCTGGGAAATTGCCCACGTGCGCGTGCCCACCGGTGAGGACGTTGTAGATCGAGCTCTTCCCCGAGTTTGGGCGCCCGATCAGGGCCACGCGTCGCTGGGCCGCGGGCGCAACGTCGCCTCCCGTCGCGCTCTCGCCCGCGTCGCTGTGGCAGTCGGTCGTCATGGTGCGTCGGCGATCACGATGCCCTGGGCGAGCGGCGCGCCGAGCGCGAACTCGCCGCCGCTCTCCGTGGCGATGTGCAGCGGACCGCCGAACAACGCGCGCCGCAGGACGGTGAGCGTGTCGCCCACGCCGATGCCCACGGCCGAGAGCCACGCCGCGTCGGCCGGGTCGAGGCGCACCTCGACGACGCGCGCCGAGGCGCCGTTCGCGAGCGAGTCGAGCGTGCGCGCCGGGGCGGTTCGAGCCGGCGACGGGGGCGACGAGGGCACGCCCGATCTTTTAGTACGAAACGCCGCCCGCGAGGCCAGGATGCGTTTCCGTCATTGTCCGCCTCGACCCGCTGCGGTGGAACCGCTCGCCGGCGGCGGCGTTGAGGCGGCCGTGGTATGACCCGCGTCATGAGTCGCATCTTCGGTATCGCGCTCGCGCTCGCGCTCGTCGTCGCCTGTGGTGGATCGGTCACGCCACCGCCGGCCTCCGCTACGTCGACGGCGAGCCCGGCGGTCACCAAGGTCGACGGCGCCGCGGCGAACGCCCTCGTGGCCCAGGGCGCCGTCCTGGTCGACGTCCGAAGTCCACAGGAGTTCGAGGCCGGTCACCTCGCCGGCGCGATCAACGTTCCGGTCGCCGCCGTCGCGGCGCACGATTTCGGAGCCAGGGACACGCCGCTGGTCGTGTACTGCGCGAGCGGCGGACGAAGCGCGCGCGCCGCGGCGTCGCTCGTCGACGCGGGCCACACGAAGGTCAACGACCTCGGGGCCATGTCCAATTGGGAGAAATAGGCTGCCGAGCGTCCCCCGGTCAGTGGAAGCGCACGCCGAAGCACTCGCGCACGGCGCGGGCGATGCCGCCGCCCTCTTCGCTGGTCTCGTCGCACACGTCGGTGGCCACCTGCTTCACGGCGTCGGGGGCCTGCCCCATGGCGAACGCGCGGCCGCTCACGTTGAACATGGGCACGTCGTTCAGCCAGTCGCCCACGCAGACGGTCTCGGCCAGGGTGCAGCCGTGGTGCTCCGCGAGCCACTCGAGGGCCGTGCCCTTCGTGCCGCCCGAGGCCCGCGCGATGAGTCCCCAGTTGCCGGGCACGCGCTTGACCGGGAACGCCGCCACCTGTGCGCGCCGCTTGCAGTCGCGCTGGATGTCGTCGACCGCGGCGGTGATCGCGGCCTCCGGCCCCAGGCCGACCACCGCGGTGAGGCCGGCCTGCGCCTTCCACAGCCCGTGCTCCGACACGAGCGTCGCGCGCTGCATGTCGGCCGACCACGTGCGGAGGTAGGGCAGGTAGCTCTCGCCGTCGCGGTCGTAGACGATGGCGTCGCCCGAGAAGAGGAACGTGGCGAGGTTGTTGCGGACCACGGCCTCCCGGAGCTTCTTGGCGCTCGCGCCGCGGATGCCGTGGTGGACGAGGGTCTCGTCGTTCGACACGCGCACCACGTGGCTCCCGTCGGCGCAGGCGACCGGGCCCTTGATGCCCACGATCTCGGCGCTCGTGCGGGTGCCGGAGTAGAGCCGACCGGTGATGATGCTCACCGCCACGCCGCTGCGCATGAGCGCCTGCATGGCGCGCACGTCGCGCTCGTGCGGCTCGCCGTTGTGGTTCAGCAGCGTGCCGTCAAGATCGACGGCCAAGAGCTTGTAGCCCTTGGCCGTCGCGCGTCGCCATCTGTCCCCCGACGCTGCCATCCCCGCTGCCATCCCCCGTGCCATCCCGGCTGCTTCCCCCCCAGGCCCGTCGGCCTTCAGGTCGCCGCGGGGTAGACGGAGACCTTCTTCTGGGTCTTCGTACGCCACTCGTATTTCACGACGCCGTCGATGAGCGAGAAGATGGTGAAGTCCTTCCCGAGGCCGACGTTCTTGCCGGCGGCGAAGGTGGAGCCGACCTGGCGGACGAGGATGCTGCCGGCGGTGACCTTCTCGCCGCCGTACACCTTCACGCCGCGGCGCTGGGAGTTCGAATCGCGGCCGTTCCTGGTGCTGCCTGCGCCTTTTTTGTGAGCCATGGCGTTCTCCTCTCAGCCCTTGATGCTGGTGATTTGGAGGGTGGTGATGGGCTGGCGGTGGCCGGCCTTGCGGCGGTAGTTCTTCCGGCGACGGAACTTGAAGACGATGATCTTCTCGCCGCGGCCTTGACCCGTGATCTTCGCCTCGACCGAGGCGCCGGCCACCATGGGCTGGCCGATCTTCATGGCGTCGCCGCCGACGAGCAGGACCTCGCTCAGGGTGACCACGTCGCCGACGCTGCCGGCGAGCTTCTCGACGCGGAGCGTGTCGCCCTGCGAGACCCGATATTGCTTTCCGCCCGTTCTGATAACCGCGTACATAGGGTGTCCCTCTTCTTGGGCCGACCGATGCGGAGGCGTTCTCCGACCGCGGCGGCGGGGTTTTCCGTATCGAGAAGCGACTTCTGGATGCGGGACGCGGGAGTATACGCACCGCGCGCCCCTTGTAAAGAGCAAAGGGAGGCTGGGAGCGCGCGAGCGTCGCGCTGGCCCGGGGTGAAAAGCCTCCGGGAGTTTGTCATACTGAGCGCTCGGGGGTCTGGCCCTCGCCTTCGCCCTCCCCTCACGCCCGCCCCCGCCCCCACGGGACAGCCCCT
>DAORJJ010000426.1:0-6245 GCA_035439005.1 Polyangiaceae bacterium
AGAGAGGGGAATGGGAGAGAGAGGGGAATGGGAGAGAGAGGGGAATGGGAGAGAGAGGGGAATGGGAGAGAGGGGAATGCTCGTGGTGAATCCGGAACGGGCGCCAGCGGCATTCGAGAGCGGTGGCGCGCCGCGCGCGCGCTCTCTCTCTCTCTCTCTCTCTCCATCGCTGGGAGCCCGCCTCCGGCGGGCTTGGAGTGGGTGGATCCTCAGGTGTCCCTGCCTCGGCCTTCAGGCCGAGGTCCGATAGCTGCCCCGGCCTTCAGGCCGAGGTCCGATAGCTGCCTCGGCCTTCAGGCTGGGTGGCTGCCGCGGCGCCTCGGCCTTCGGCGACTCGCCCGCGCGCGGGCTCCTACAGCCCCTGCAGGGCCCTCTTGGCGTCTCCGGGCAGGTTCTTGTGGGCGAGGAGGAGCTTGCGGAGCGCGGGGTTGCGCCGCACGAGCGGCTGCTTCGCGAAGTGCGCGAGCAGCGCGGGCGGGGCGGCGCTGAAGCGCACCACGCTCGTGACGAACATGGTCGTGAACGAGGAGCGGCCGCAGAGGATCTGCACGCTGCGCGCGTCGATGGTCCCGCCGACGAGGAGGATGAGGCAGCGCGCCTCGGTCGTGAGCAAGAGCTCGACGCGCTCCTCGGGCTGGGCCGTCGTCCAACGCTGCATCAGCACCCCGCGTGTCTTCTGGCGGGTCCGCTCGGGCACCTCGCGATCGATCGCCGCCTTGTAGACCTCGAGCAGGCGCTTGGGCCCGAGGATGCGCCCGAGCATCTGCTCGGAGAGCTGGGGGTTGCGGAGCAGCCGCCGCTCGACCTGGCGATCGCGCGCGCTCTCGCGCGGGATGTGCTCGAGCCCCTGGGGCGTGCGGTGCCACAGCGCGATGAAGCGGAAGTGGTCGAGCCCGCTCAGCGCGTTGTGCACGACGGCGTAGATGACCTTCGGGTCGGGATCCAGGCACAGGGCCATCAGCGTCGCCCCGCTGGCGGTCGCGGCGCGCGCTGCCCGCTCGTCGGCCGGCATCCCGGCGAAGACGGCCGCGTACACCTTCCGGTAGTCGGCCTCGGCGAGCTCCTGCTCGGGCGAGTCGGGCTCGGGCGGGTTCGTGTCGGCGAGGAGGTCGTCCTGGGTGGACTCGGGCGCGAGCTCTCCCTCGGCCACCTCGCCCTCGGGCGCGAGCTCTCCCTCGGCCACCTCGCCCTCGGGCGTCTGGCCCCACTCGACGAACTCGCGGAGGAGCGGCGCGACGGACTCGCGCACGGGCACAGGCGGCGGGACGGGCGGGGCCGAGTCGCGCACCGGCGGCAGGAACGACTCGCGCCTCGGCGTCGCGTCGTGCCGGGCGGACACCACGCCGAGCTCGTGGAGGCGGTCGACGATGCGGTCGACCTGGTCGGGAGCGAGCCCGGTGAGCGCCACGAGCTCCCGCGTGTCCGTCACGCCTTCGACCCGGGAGAGCAGGAACCCCTCCTCCGCGGTGAGCGTCAGCGCCGCGTAGTCGATCGAGCCCGAGCGCGGTTCGACGCGGCGCATGCCGTCAGGCTACCAGGTGCGCGCGCGCTGTCACTCGGCATGTCGAGGGCTCAGTCGACGACGGACCCCGCGTCTCGGTCGATGTCGGGCTCGACGAAGATCCACCGGGCCTCGGGGCACGCGGCGCGGAGCTTCTCCTCGAAGCGGTTGATGACCCGGCACACGTCGTCGATGTCGAGGCCGCTCTTGAACGAGAGCTTGATCGACACGAACACCTCGCCCGGCCCCTGCTGGAGGGTGATGCAGTTGAGCACCCGGTTGAGCTCCTCGAACTCGCTCGCCGCAGCGCGCGCCGCCGCCTCGATCTCCGGGTCGGCCGCCTCGCCGAGCAGGAGCGAGCTCACCTCCACGGCGAGGAACACGGCGACGCCGACCAGCACGGCGCCGATGGCGACGCTGCCCGCGCCGTCCCATCGGCCGTCGTGAGTGAGGGCCGCGAGCGACAGCGCCACGATCGCGAACGTCAAGCCCAGGACGGCCGCCGAGTTCTCCCCGAACACGACCACGAGGTCCGCGTCTTTCGTGTCGCGCAGGTACTGCACGAAGGGTTTCTTGCCGCGCCGCTTGTTCAGCTCGCGGATGTTCGACAGCGTGGCGCCGCCCTCGAGCACGAGCGAGATCCCGAGGATCAAGAGGCCGATCCACACCTTCTCGACCGGCTCCGGCTCGCGGATCTTGTGCACGCCCTCGTAGATGGAGAACATCCCGCCGCCCGTGAAGAGCAGCATCGCCACCATGAACGACCAGAAGTACACCGCGCGCCCGTAGCCGAGCGGGTGGCTCGCGTCCGGCGGCTTGCGCGCCTGGCGCACGCCCACGAGCAAGAGGACCTGGTTGCCGCAGTCGGAGAACGAGTGGAGCGCCTCGGCCAGCATCGCGCCCGACTTCGTCAGCACGGCCGCGACCGCCTTCACCGCCGCGATGAGCAGGTTGATGCCGAGCGACTGGACGATGTGCGCGGTGGAGTGGTCTTCCTTCGGGGGCTCGCTGTCGCGCATGGAGGCCCGCGAGTATGCTGCGGAAACCCACCCGGCGCGAAGCGGAAACGCCCGGCGCGCGCTGCTTGCCGCGCGACCTCGCGCGGCGGCGGGTGGTAAGCTCTCGCCCCGAGGCTGCCGCGCCCGCGCGTCCGCGCACCCCCGCGTCGCCGCACCCCGCCCATGACCCACGCACCGCCCTTCGACGTCGACTTCCTCATCGTGGGCTCCGGCTTCGGGGGGAGCGTGGCCGCGCTGCGCCTCGCCGAGAAGGGCTACTCGGTGCGCGTGCTCGAGCGCGGCGCGCGCTTCGCGCCGCTGGACTTCCCGAAGACCAACTGGGACATCCGCCGCTCGCTGTGGCTGCCCGCGGCCAAGTGCTTCGGCATCCTGCGGCTGTCGTTCTTCTCCGACGTGTTCGTGCTGTCGGGCGCGGGCGTCGGGGGCGGCTCGCTCGTGTACGCGAACACGCTCTACGTGCCCCCCGACGCCTTCTTCGCGGCCCCGCAGTGGGCGGGCATCCAAGACTGGAAGGCGGCCCTCATGCCGCACTACCGCGCGGCGCAGTACATGCTCGGCGTCACGCAGAACCGGTTCGAGGGCGAGCCCGACGTGCTCCTCAAGGACATCGCCAGGAAGATGGGGCGCGAGGCCTCGTACGTCCGCACGCCGGTGGCCGTCTACTTCGGAGAGCCGGGCGGGCGCGCCGAGCCTCGAGACCCGTACTTCAACGGCCTCGGCCCCGATCGCTCGCCGTGCACGCTCTGCGGCGGCTGCATGGTGGGCTGCCGCCACGGCGCGAAGAACACGCTCGACAAGAACTACCTGTACTTTGCAGAGAAGCGCGGCGCCGTCATCGAGCCCATGCGCACGGTGACCGACGTCCGCGCGCTCCCCGGCGGCGGCTACGAGATCACGCACGAGGAGAGCGGCGCCTGGTTCGCCAAGGCCCGCCGCGTGGTGCGCGCGCGCAACGTGGTGCTCTCCGCGGGCGTGCTCGGCACGGTGAAGCTGCTGCTCGAGTGCCGCGAGCGCGGCTCCCTCCCGAACGTGTCGGCGTGCCTGGGCGAGCGCGTCCGCACGAACAGCGAGGCCATCCTCGGGGTCACGAGCTCCAGCGATAAAGTGAACTATTCCAAAGGAATAGCCATCACCTCGTCGTTCCACCCCGACAAGGACACCCACGTCGAGGTGGTGCGCTACAGCGAGGGCAGCGACGCGCTCGCGCCCCTCGCCACGCTCCTCACCGACGGCGGCCCCGGCCTCCCGCGGCCGCTCCGCTACGTGAAGAACGTGCTCACCCAGCCGCTCACGTTCTTGCGGTCGCTCTGGCCCTTCGGCAAGGCCAAGCGGGGCATCTTCCTGCTCGTCATGCAGACCCTCGACAACTCGATCTCGCTGCGCATGAAGCGCAAGTGGACGCGGCTCTTCACGCGGGCCTTCGACACCGATCGCGGCACCGGCGCGCCGAACCCCACGTACATCCCCCTCGGCAACGAGGTGGCGCGCGCCTTCGCGGGCAGCGTCGAGGGCGGCATCGCGTACTCGTCCATCCCGGAGGTGCTCTTCGACGTGCCCACCACGGCGCACGTGCTCGGCGGCGCGCCCATCGGCGAGTCGCCCGAGACTGGCGTCATCGACGCGCGCAACGAGGTCTTCGGGCACCCGGGGCTCTTCGTGTGCGACGGGTCGATGATCCCCGCGAACCTCGGCGTGAACCCGAGCCTCACCATCACCGCGCTGGCCGAGCACGCCATGGCGCAGGTTCCCGTCAAGGAGGGCGAGGAGCTCCGCCCCGCGATCCCGGAGGAGTGGACCCGCGCGCGCGTGCAAGAGCTCGAGGAGCGCGCCCTCGCGCTCGGCTCGGCGAGCCTGCAGGAGCACGAGCACGAGCACCACGGCGAGCGCGAGGACCACGCGGAGTGAGCGGCGCGCTGCCGTTCGAGTCGCTGCCGCTCTTCGCCGGGATGACGCCCGCGCACCGTGAGCCGCTCGCCCGGGTGCTCGAGGTGCGCACGCTCGAGGCAGGCGAGGCGCTGCTCACCGAGGGCACGCCGACCGAGCACCTCTATGTGCTCGCCCGAGGCCGCGCGCGGGTGGCGCGCCGCGACGCCCACGCCGAGGAGGTGCACGAGGTCGCCGAGGTCGGGGTCGGCGCGGTGCTCGGCGAGATGAGCATCTTCGACGGCCTCCCGACGACCGCGTCGGTCATCGCGCTCGAGCCCTGCGCGGTGTGGCAGATCCCCTTCACGGCGCTCCGACCCGGCGGCGCGCTGGTCGCCCCCTCGGCGCCGCACGCGGCCGAGCTGTCCGAGGCCTACGAAGATCTCGTGTGCTCGATGGCCCACGTGATGGCGGCGCGCCTGCGCGAGCAGTCGACCGCGGATCTCCTTCGCGCGCGCGAGCGGGCCGCGATGGGGCTCTTCGTCGTCGACGTGCTGGTGCTCCTCGCGGGCTACGCCGTGCTGCTCGCGAGCCTGCCGAGCGTAAGGGGGAGCCTGCCCGGCTCCACGTCGTACCTGAGCCTGCCGCTCATCGGCCTCTTCGCGTACGGCGGCGTGCGGTTCATCCGGCGCACCGGGCTCCCGATCGCGTCGTTCGGGCTCGGGCTCAAGCACTCGCTCGGCTCGCTCGGCCTCGCGGTGCTCGCCACTCCGCCGCTCCTCGCCGTGATCACCGGCGTGAAGCTCGCCGCGCTCCACGTGCACGAGGCGTGGCGCGGGATGCCGCTCTTCGAGCACACCGACGTGGCCGCGCGCTTCCGAGACCCGGCGATCCAGCGGCTCGTGCTCATCTACGCCGTGTCGAGCTTCGTCCAAGAGCTCATCGTGCGCTGCGCGCTGCAGAGCGGCCTCATGCTGTTCCTCCGCGGCAAGGGCGCCACGACGCGCGCCGTGCTGGTCGCCGCGCTCCTCTTCGCGGTCACGCACCTCCACATGTCGTTCTTCTTCGCCCTCTTCGCGTTTGTGCCCGGCGTCGTGTGGGGGCTCCTCTACGCGAAGCGCCCGCACGTCCTCGGGGTCACGCTTTCACACGTGGTTACGGGCTCTTACGTGTTCTTCGTGCTGGGCACGAGCCTGCCCTGATCGGCGCACGCGGCGCGCCTCACGGACGACCGCGCGCCGCGCTGGCCCCGTGCTACCGTGAAGAGATGTCCCGGCGCCTCGGAAGGCTCGCGCTTCCTACCTTGTTCGTCGCGGCGTGCTCCGCGGCCTCGTGCCAGGATCCGACCCAGATCACCGTCGCGGTCGGCACCAACGTGCCCTACCGGGCCGGCGTCACCTCGCTCGCCATGTGGTCGAGCCGCAGCGGCGCGATCGCGCCGGGCACCGCGCCGCAGGCCACCTACGCGGACGCGTGGCTGCCTGACGGCACCCTCGGCGAGCTGGTCGTCACGCCGAGCGAGCGCCGGGACGAGGCCCTCACCCTCCGCGTCGTGCTCGGCATCGGGCGCGATCCGGCCGGTTGCACCGACCAAGACTCGAAGGGCTGCATCGTCTCGAAGCGCACGCTCTCGTTCGTCCCGCACTCGCGCCTCCGCGTGCCCGTCGTGCTCTGGCTCGCGTGCGAGGGCGTCGTCTGCAAGGAGGACACGACGTGCAACTACGTCGGCGCGTGCATCCCCGCGGCCGTCGATCCTGGCGCGTGCGCGAGCCCCGACGGCTGCCTGCTCACCGGCGACAAGCGGCTCAACGAGCCCTCCGACGCGGGGCCGGTCGACGCGGCGGACGTGGCGGTCGCGGTCG
>DAORJJ010000427.1:0-6245 GCA_035439005.1 Polyangiaceae bacterium
ACCCCGACCCCGACCCCGACCCCGACCCCGGTCGCGGTCGGGTGGCGTTGGTCTTTTCCCGACACTCCTAAGCCAAGAGCTTCTCGACCGTGCGCAGGTTGCGGGTGGTGGTCGACGATTTGTAGCGCGCCTTCGCCGACGCCTTGCCGATCGCGCTGTCGACGGTGTGGTCGCGGAGGACGCGCCAATAGAGCACCCCGTGCGGGCCACGCTGCACCTGCTCGGTGGCCGCCTCCAGGCCGGGTGTCTTGGCGAGCTCGCTGGCGGACACCCCGTCTTCGCTGAAGATCACGTACGGGTGCATCGCCTCGTCGACGCGCGCGAACGGGTAGCCGTCGACCACGTCGCGCAGCTGCCCGAGGTCGTACACGAGCACCCACGCCTCGTAGCCGAACGTCTCGCGGAGCACCCGCTCGCACGTCGCCTTCACCGCCTCCCGCCCGCCCTCGGAGTCCAAGAGGACGTTGCCGCTCGCGAGGAGCGTCTTCACGCCGCGGAAGCCTGCGGCGGCGAGGGCCGTCCGCAGCTCCGCCATCGTCACCTTCACGCCGCCGACGTTCACGCCCCGCAACAGCACCGCGTACCGCATGGCCCCAGCGTAGCCGCGTTCACTGCGTGAGCGCGGCGACGAACGCAGCGACCACGGCCCCGGCCGCGAGCACCGTGGCGACCGCCGCGCCCCCGTACGACACGCGCAGCGCGCGGCGCGCGGGCTCGCCGTCGAGGTGGTAGGCGCCCTTCAGGAACGCGAGCGTGGCGCGCGTGGGCAGGCCGGAGACCAGGCCGAGCCCGCGGACCATCGCGCGCGGGCCGGAGGTGACCGCGAGGACCACCGCGCCCACGGGGCCAATCATCAGGTCCCACCCGGCCGCGTAGAGCCCGAAGCGCAGGGCGAGCGTGCGGCTCGGTCGCGCCGCGTCGCCGAGGGGCGTGTGGCGCCGGCCGCCGAGGTCGATCGACAGCCCGTGGAGCGCGTGCGCGAGCGAGAGCAGGAGCGCGAGCCCCGGCACCCCCGCGGCGAGCCCGCGCAAGGCCAGCCCACGGAGCGCCGGGTCGAACAGGCACGCGCGCGCCACGTCGGGGAACAGCGCGCACAGCGGCGCGGCGAGCGTCACCACGAGGCCGAGGGCCGCGACGAGCTCGGCGGTGAGCGCGAAGGTGAGCGCGGGCGCCACGGGCCCGTCGGGCAGGCTCGCGAAGAGCACCTCGCAGTCGAGGGTGGAGGCGCGCGCCGTCGCGAGCAGGCGGCGGTGCCACGGCCACTCCGTGCGCTCCCACGGGATGAGCGCGAAGACGCCGGAGGCCCGGGGATCCACGCACGAGCCGCCGCAGTCGGACATGCCGCAGTGCGCGCACAAGACCGCGGCGGGCACGTCGACGCAGTCGAGGGCGTCGACCGACAGCCGCTCAGGCGCGTCGTCCGCCGGCTCGGGCGGACCGCGCGTGCTTCGCCTTGCGCTCACAGTTCAAAAAGTCTGGCTCCATGGGCGGGCGTCCGCCACTGCCATCGAGGCAAGAATCGCCGCGCCGCCTGGCGCGGTCCCGTCAGTGGAGCGTCTGCCCGCGCGACGAGCCCTTGGACACCTTGATGTCGTCCGTGGGGCCGCCGAAGCGGAGGGCCGTGACGACCCCGATGAGCGAGAGGGCGAGCGTCGCGTAGAGCGGGAGGCCGAACGCGAACTGCACCTTGAAGAACGCACCGTGGGGCGGCTTGGCGAGCAAAATACCCACACTTATCGCGGGGATGGCGGCCAGGAAGGCCGCGGCGATGCGGGCCCCGCGCATCTTCGCGATGCTGCGCCGGCTGAGCACGGTGGGGATGAGCACGGTCCACGCGACGGCCACCGCCCAGAGCCAGCCGAGCCGGTGGCGCGAGAGGTCGAAGGCCGAGAGGTCTTGCTCGTACGGGAGCCGCAGGTGGATCCAAGGCAGGAAGAACAGCGGGATCCCGACCAGCGCGAGCGCGAACAACACGCCCCTGCCTCGACCCAGGTAGGTCCACGGGAGGGTCTCGGTCTCGGGGAGCGCGGGCACGCCGCCGTCCTCGGCGTGGGCGTCGTGGGAGGGAGGGAGCTTGTCGAAGGGCTTGAGGGCCATCCCGCAGAGGGGACAGGCCGTGGCCTCGCCGTCCTCGAACATCTCGCGACAGAAGGGGCATGCAAGGAGCGACACGCGAGGAGCATATCCAATGGCCATCCGAACCTCCGCCAACCTGCGACACGCGGTCGCCGAAAAGGTTCCCGGGGGCGGGTGAATTCACGCGGGCGTCGGCCGGCCGGCGCCTCCTTTGGGCCGTTTTGCGGTTGTCCGCGCGCGCCGCCCGTCGCAGAGTCGCGCCATGACCCGCCCGCCTCGCCTCGATGCCCAGGTCGTCTCCGCTTGGCTCGAGGCCCACCCCGGCTGGAGCCGCGACCCCGGCGCCGCCGACACCCTCGTCCGCGCGTACGCCTTCCCCGACTTCGCCAGCGCGCTCGCGTTCGTCGTGCGGGTGGGCCTCTTCGCGGAGCGCACCGATCACCACCCCGAGCTCTCGCTGCGGTGGGGGCTCGCGACCGTGCGGTTCTCCACGCACGAGCCGCCCGGGCTCACCCAGCTCGATCTCGACGGCGCAGAGGCGGCCGACGCCGCGTTCGGCGCATGAACCGCGCCGCGCGCCCCGCGCCGAGCGCGAGCCGGAAGGATCGCCAGCGCCTCGACGAGGCCAGGGCGCGGCTCCACGCGAGGCTCCTCGAGCTCAGCGGCGCGACGGAGCTCGCCCGCTTCGACGAGGCCCTCACGCACCCGAGCTACTCGAACGAGGTGCCCGGCCTGCCGGACAACCAGCGCCTCGAGTTCCTCGGCGACGCGGTGCTCGGGCTCTGCGTGAGCGAGGTGCTCGCCGAAGAGAACCCCGAGGCCGACGAGGGCATGCTCACGCGGATGCGCTCGGCCCTGGTGAACGCCGAGGCCCTCGCGGCCTGGGCGCGCGCCGTCGATCTCGGCGACGCCATCGCCCTCGGCAAGGGCGCGCACCTCGGCACCGAGCGCAAGCAGACCAACGTGCTCGCCGACGCGGTCGAGGCGCTCGTGGCGTGCGTGTACGAGGCCGCCGGCCTTGTTGGGGCGCGGGCCCTCGTGCGGGAGGTGGTCGCCGAGCGCGTGTCGAGCGGCGCGTCGCTGCACGACCGTGATCCGAAGAGCCTGCTGCAAGAGCTCGTGCAGGCCGAGGGGCGACCGAGCCCCTCCTACCGCGTGCGCGGCTCGAGCGGGCTCGAGCACGAGCCGGTGTTCGTCGTCGAGGTGCTCGTGGACGACGAGGTGCTCGGCGAGGGCGAGGGGCGCTCGAAGCGGCTGGCCGAGCGCGCCGCGGCCAGCGACGCGCTCCTGCGCCGCGAGGCCATGAAGGAGCCCTGAGCGGCGCCTGGCTCGGCGCGTCGCCACGGTCGAGCTCTCCGGCGCGCGGGGGCCGGGGGCGGCTAACCCGCGTGAGTTTTCGCGGTTTCGGGCTAGAACGAGCGCCCTATGACCGGTCTGCACCGCCACCCGTACGCCGAGTTCGTCCACCGCGTCCAGAAGCCCGCGCGCTACCTCGGCGGCGAGTTCGGCGCGCGCGTGAAGGACTTCGACGCCACCGACGCGCGCGTGTGCCTCGCGTTCCCCGACATCTACGACATCGGGATGAGCCACCTCGGCTTCAAGATCCTCTACAAAATCCTGAACGATCACCCGCGGATCCTGGCCGAGCGGTGCTTCGCGCCGTGGGTCGACATGCAAGACGAGCTGCGCGCGCGCGCGCTCCCGCTCGTGTCGCTCGAGACCGCGCACCCGCTCTCCGCGTTCGACGTGATCGGCTTCTCGCTCCAGTTCGAGCTCACGTATTCGAACATCCTGATGATGCTCGACCTCGGCGGCGTCCCCCTGCGCGCGGCCGATCGGGGCGAGGACGATCCGCTCGTGCTCGCGGGCGGCCCCTCGGCCACGCACCCGGAGCCTATCGCGCCCTTCCTCGACGCCATCGTCCTCGGCGACGGCGAGGAGCGCGCGGTCGAGGTGGCGCTGCTGTGGACCGATCTCCGCAAGAAGGGTGTCTCCCGCACGGAGCGCCTCCGCGCGCTCGCCGGCCTGCACGGCGTGTACGTGCCCTCCCTCTACGCCGTGGAGATCTGCGCCGACACGGGCGCGCTCGTGGTCGCGGCGCCGACCGATCCGGCGCTCCCCTTCCCGATCGTGCGGTCGCTCGTGGACGATCTGAACCGCTTCCCGTTCCCGGACGACGGCCCCGTCGGCGGCCCGGAGGCCATCTTCGACCGCATGTCGATCGAGATCGCGCGCGGCTGCACGGAGGGCTGCCGCTTCTGCCAGGCCGGCATGATCTACCGCCCCGTGCGCGAGCGCGATCCCGACCAGATCGTCGAGGCCGTGGTCTCGGCGGTGAAGAAGTCGGGCTACGACGAGGCGAGCCTCACGTCGCTCTCGACGGCGGACTACTCGTGCATCGCGCCGCTCATCAAGAAGGTCGCCGACCGGCTCGCGCCCGAGAAGGTCGCCCTCGGCGTCTCGTCGCTCCGCGCCTACGGGCTCGAGGAGGACGTGCTCGACGACATGACGCGCGTGCGCGCGCAGGGCGTCACCTTCGCGCCCGAGGCGGGCAGCCAGCGCATGCGCGACGTCGTGAACAAGAACGTCACCGAGGAGCAGCTGCAGACCACGGCCGAGCGCATTTTCTCGCGCAACTACGCGAGCATGAAGCTCTACTTCATGATCGGCCTCCCCACGGAAGAGGAGGACGACGTCCGCGAGATCGTGCGGGTGGGCGCGCGCACGCACGACACCGGAAAGCGGCTGTGGAAGGCGCGCGGGAAGTTCGGCGCGCCCAAGGTGACGGTGAGCGTCTCGACCCACGTGCCGAAGCCCCACACGCCGTTCCAGTACTGCGCGATGGACGCGCCCGACACCGTGCGCCAGAAGCAAGAGTGGCTGCGCTCCGAGGTGCGCGGCACGGGCGTCGAGCTGCGCATGCACGACAGCGAGACCTCCTGGCTCGAGGGCGTGTTCGCGCGGGGCGATCGGCGCCTCGGGGCGGTGCTCGAGCGGGCGTACAAGCTCGGCGCGCGCTTCGACTCGTGGGAGGACCAGCTCCGCCTCGACCTGTGGGAGGAGGCCTTTCGCGCGGAGGGCGTCGACCCGGGCCTCTTCCTCGGCACGATCCCCACGAGCGCGCGCCTCCCCTGGGACCACATCGACGTGGGCCTCGAGGAGGGCTTCCTCGCGCGCGAGTACCGCAAGGCGCTGAAGAGCCGCCTGTCGGTGCCGTGCGGCAAGGCCGCGGGGATGTTCATCCACCACACGAACCTCGAGGACGCGAAGGCCGACGCGCGCAAGCTCGTCTGCTACGACTGCGGCGTCGCGTGCGATCTCTCGGCGATGCGCGAGGAGCGCCTCGTGTTCCTCTCGCGGCTCGGCGCGGAGAAGCGCCGCGCGCGCACCGAGGCCGAGGTGGCCGCCGTGCGCGCGAAGGTGCCCAAGGGGCGCACGCCGCCGCCGCGCATCGTGCAGGGCGAGGCGCGGCGCGTGCGCTTCGCCTACGAGAAGCTCGGGCCGAGCGCGTTCCTCTCGCACCTCGACCTCGTGCGGGCCATCCCGCGGGCGTTCCGCCGCATCGACGTGCCGATGTTCTACTCGTCCGGCTTCCACCCCAAGCCCGACATGGTGTTCGGCCCGGCGCTCTCGCTCGGCGTGTACAGCCTCGACGAGTACCTCGACCTCAAGCTCACGTGCGACGTCGACGAGGCCACGCTCGCCGCCAAGCTCTCGGCCGCGTCGCAAGACGGGCTCCGCTTCACCGGCGTGCGCGTGCTCGGGCCGAACGACGCGGGGGTGAACAAGCTCATCGCGGCCGCGCGCTACGTGCTCGCGTTCCCCACCGCCACGCTGCCGGGCGGCGCGGACTTCCTCCGCGCGCGCGCGGCCCACGTGCTCGCCGCCGAGGAGCAGAAAATCCTTCGTAAGATCGAAGGTATAGGCAAGTGGGTCGACGTGAAGCTGTTCCTGAAGGACCTGCGGGTCGAGGACCCGGCCGCCGCGCCCCTCGTGGCGCGCGCGGGGCTCGGCGGCTCGCTCGTCACGGTGCTCGTCGACGTGGCGATCACGAACGCGGGCGCCGTGAAGGCGCACGAGGTGGCGGAGGTGCTGCTCGGCGAGGGCGCGCGCGACACGCCGTACGCGGTCGTGCGCGCGGCGATGGGCGGCCTCCTCGACGGCGCGAT
>DAORJJ010000428.1:0-6225 GCA_035439005.1 Polyangiaceae bacterium
GGCAGCACCGACAGCCGCGGCGAGAAGGCCTCCGCCGCCAGCTCGTACCGACCCGCCTGCAGGGCCGCGTCGCCGAGCATGCGCCAGGCGTGGGTGTCCTCGGAGCGCGCGCCGACGCCCGCCGCGTCGAGCAGCCCGAGGGCGTCGTCGAGCGCGCCGGCCTCGATCGCCGAGTCGGCGAGCTGGGTGTGGAACGCGTCGCGCTCCTCGGCCGAGCGCGTCGCCGCGAACGCCGCGAGGCCGCGCCGCAGCCTGTAGCGCTCCGCGGGCGGCAAGGCGTTCTTCTGACCGTAAAAGGTGGTCTTCTCCATGAGCTCGTCGAAGTTCCTCGCGGGGTCGCGGAGCAGCTTCTCGCAGCGCGCGACCCCGGGGTGCGGCGCGCCCGGGGCGGGCTCTGGTCCACCGAAGAGCCGCTTCTTCTGGACGGCGGCGAGGGCTCGGGCGAGGAGCGCGTCGAGCGACGGGGCGACAGGGGCGGGCTCGACCGCGCCCTCCTCGTGGTCCCAGTAGAGCGCGCGCCCCCTCGCGTCGAGCACGACGAAGTTCCCGCTGCCCGGCTCGGTGGCGAAGGGCACGTGCGGGAACGTGGCGTCCTCGTCTTCGTCCTCGAGCGCCTCGCGGATCGACGCGAGGGCCTCCGCCGCCTCGCTCGCGGAGAGGAGATCGAGCTGCGCCGCGTCGGGCGCCGCGCTCATCGGCAGGAGCTCCGAGCAACCGTCGCACCACGCCCACAGGGCCCTCAGGGCCTCGGGGACCGGCCCGAGCCGCTCCAGCGCGGCCAGGCTCGGCGCGGGGCGCATCGCGGCCTTGCGGCTCGGCGCGTAGGTGCGGAGCGCCTCGTCGAGGCGCGCGAGGGTCGCGTGGAGGTCGCCCGCGGGCGCCGCCGCCGCCGCCTTCTTTGCGGGCGGCCTCTTGGCGGGGGTCGGCGTCGTCTTCGCGGCGATCTTCTTGGCGGTGGTCTTCTTGGCGGGGACCTTCTTGGCAGTGGACTTCTTGGCGGTCGTCCTCTTCGCGGGCGCCCCCGTCGCAGCGGTCTTCTTGGCGGGGGTCTTCTTGGCGGGGGTCTTCTTGGCGGTGACCTTCTTGGCAGTGACCTTCTTGGCAGCTGGCTTGGCGGTGGGCTTCTTCTTCGTCATCCTCGTCGCTCCTGCGCGCAGCATACTCCGGGCGGCGTCGGTGGGAGCGCACGGTTGAGCTGCGGCCCGAGGGGCGGGGCGGGCGCGGGCGACGCTCAGCTCGTCAGCCAGGCGAGCACGTCGGCGGACACCTTCGCGTAGAGCTCGCGGTCACGCTGCTCCTGGACGACCGCGCGCGCGATCTCCTCGGCGGTCGGGGCCGGCGCCGCGGCGACCGGCGGGGCAAGCGGGGCCAATGGCGGGACGGCGCGCGCGGGCATGAGCGCGTCGAGCACGCGCTCGAGCTCGCCGCGGTCGAACCAGGTGCCGTGCACCGCGCACACGTCGATCTCGGTGTTGCCTGGCGGGACGACGCTCCGGTCGAGCGTCACGGCGCACACAGGACACGCCGCGTCGCCCGCTTTGTACGCGAGGGCCCTCGCGCCGCGCCCCGCCGTGGCCGCGAGGTCGGCCGCCACTCGGCTTCGCGTCTCGAGCATGCGTCGCGCGTCGTCGGTCGCGAGCCACACGCCGCCGCACGCGCCGCACCCGTCCACGCGAATGCCGCTGCGGCGGGCCGCGAAGAGCGGCACCGCGCACCGCGGGCACGCGAGGCGGCTCGTCCAGGTCTGGACCTCCCACGGTCGCGCGGGATCGGCCTCGGGCTCGTCGGGCTCACGGCGTGCGGCGTCGCGGTACGGAGCGTCGGTCATCCCCATGGGATATCGGGCGAGCGCGGGCGACGCAATCGCGTCGCAGGGCGCGGGGCCGCGACGGGCGGCTCCGCCGGCCGCCGGCGGCTCGGGAGCGCCCACCGCGACTGGCAACGAGCGACCTACCACCCGCAGCCGCGCGCGAAGTAGTCACTCCCCGCCTTGCTGTTCTCGTTTCCCCAATACACCCAAAAGTCCCCGGCGCGCGTCGCGAAGTCGGCGATCTCGGCGTCGGCCTCGGCCGCGCGCTTCATGCACGCGCCGGCGGGGTTGATGCGCCCCGTCGGCGTGCCGAGGCCCGGCACGCGGGTCGAGAGCCGGTGGACCCCGTCGCCCTCGGCCCACGGGTCCGACGGGCCGGAGGGGAGAAACCCGGGGAGGTCGGACCAGGCCTCGACGAAGGTCATCTCGCCCTTGTCGTTGAAGGTGAACTCCTCGTAGATGGCGCACGGCTTCCCGTCGCCCTGGTTCGTGTACGTGAACGCGACGCGGCACCGCGCGAACGGCTGCACGGGGAAGAAGCGGCAGTCGCGCGGCGCGACCTTCGCGGGCGCGAGGGTCTTCAGGAGCTGGTCGCTCTCGGCCATCATCGGCTGCGTGTAGCCTGTGAGCTTGAGCCACGGCGGCCACTCCCAGCGGGCCACGAGCGGCGAGTAGAGCGGGACGCTCTCGGCGGACACCGTCGTGTCGATCGCGTCGAAGTACTTGTTCCCCTGGTCGACGTAGTAGCTCGGGGGCTTCTGCGGCGTGAGCGCGGTGGACAGCGTGCACGCCTCGCCCGCGTCGGCCGCGCGGCCGTCTGCCCCGGCGTCCGAGGTGGGCCCAGCGCCCCTGGTCGCGCTGGTGCAGGCGGCGAGCGCGGCGAGCGCCGCGAGGGCTCCGGACGTTGCTAGGCACACTCTCACCACGCGCGCTCCTCGCAAGGGGTCTCGGGTCCAATGGGCCCAATGGGACCAATGGGCTAGGGTAGCGCACCGCTCACACCCCGTCTCTCGCGAGCAGGCGGCAGCGCGCTACTTCAGCCCGTGACGCTTCAGCTTCTCGATCAGGGTCATTCGCGAGATGCCGAGCCGTCGGGCGGCCTCCGACTGGTTTCCGCCGGCGCCGTCCAGCGCGCGCGCCAGCACGTCCGCCTCGAAGCTCGCGACCTGCTCGCGCAGCGACCCCGCCGTCACGCGCGCGCGCGGCGTGGGCTCGTCGAGGCACGCGGCGCGCTCCGCGCCGAGCTCTTCGTCGGGGTCGGCGAGCGCGAGGAGCCGGGCGCACGCGTTCTCGAGCTCGCGCACGTTCCCCGGCCACGCCCGCGCCGAGAGGGCCTCCACGAGGGGCCGTGAGAAGCGCACGTCCCCGAGCCCGAAGCGGTCGGCGTAGCGGCGCCGAAAGACCTCGAGGAGCAGCGGGACGTCCTCGCGACGCTCGCGCAGCGGGGGGACGACGACCTCGACGACCGCGACGCGGTAGTAGAGATCCTCGCGGAACCGCCCGGCGGCCACCTCGGCGCGGAGATCGCGGTTCGTGGAGGCCACGACGCGCACGTCCACGCGCTCGGTGCGCTGGGCGCCGACCGGCTGGATCTCGTGCTCCTGGAGGGCGCGGAGGAGCTTCGCTTGCACCGGGAGCGACAGCTCGCCCACCTCGTCGAGCACCAGCGTCCCGCCGTTCGCCTGCCTGAAGTACCCGGCGCGCGCGCTCGCGGCGCCCGTGTAGGCCCCGCGCTCGTGTCCGAAGAGCTCCGACTCGGCGAGCCCCTCGGCGAGGGCCGCGCAGTTGAAGCGCACGCAGGGACCCTCGCGGCGGGCGCTCGACGCGTGGAGCATCGAGGCCACGAGCTCCTTGCCGGTGCCGGTCTCGCCGCGCACGAGCACCGAGACCTCGCGACGGCCGATCCGGCGGACGTCGTCGAGCATGCGACGAAACGGGGCGCTCGCGCCCACGATGGGCTTGCCGACCGCGTGGACCATCGCGAGGTCGGTCGCGGCGCGACGCAGCGCGCGGGCCTCGAGGGCGCGGCCCACCACGACGCGGAGCTCCTCGACGGCGAAGGGCTTGCCCAGGTAGTCGTAGGCGCCCTCGCGGATGGCGCGCACCGCGGAGCGCTCGCTGCCCTGCGCGGTGAGCATGATCACCGGCACGTCCGGCTCGTACCTCCGGCAGGCCGCGAGGAGCGCGAAGCCGTCCATCGAGGGCATGACGAGGTCGGTCAAGAGCACGTCCGCCTCGGCGAGGCGGGCGAGGGCCTCGGCCCCCGTGCCCACGGCGATCGTGCGCACCCCGGGCGCCTCGAGGGCCTCCTCGAGCGCGAAGCGGACCGCCGGCTCGTCATCGCAGACGAGGACGGTCCCTCCGCGACGCGGCCCCCGCTCGAGGCTCGCGGGCGTCACCGGTCGCTCCCCTCGTCGTGGGGCTCGCGGCGCGCGTTGGCAGGGAAAAACAGCGTCGCCGTGGTGCCACGGCCCGGCGCGCTGGCGTACGTGAGGTGGCCGCCGTGCTGCTCGGCGACCTGCCTGGCGTGGGCCGCCCCGAGGCCGGTCCCCCCGGCGCGGAGGGAGAAGAACGGCGTGCCCACCCGGCTCGAGGTCGCCTCGTCCATCCCGACACCTGTATCTTGCACGCGAATCGTGAGGCCGCTCGCGTCGCGCGACGCGGAGACCCTGACCTCCCCGCGGCGCAGCGAAGACGCGCTCGCGCCCGACGAGGTCGATGAGGTCGAAGGCGAGGCGGCGACGGCGTCGAGGCCGTTCAGCGCGAGGTTCAGCAGCGCCTCGCGCACCCGGTCGCGATCGAGCGGGAACGTCGACGCGGCCCCGTCGGTCGAGACCACGAGCTCCGCGCCCATCCGGTCGGCGCGCGCCTCGAGCATCGCCGCGAGGGACGTCACGAGGTCGGACACGTCGGTGGGCGCGGGCCGGACCACGTCGAGCGGGCGCGTGAGCGCCGCGTACCCCTCGACGATCTCCTGCAGGCGCGCGATCTCGTGCGCCGCCACGCCGAGCCGGCGGCGTGTCTTCTCTCCCGCCTTGCTCGCCGCGCTGTCCTCGGCGTTCTCCCCGTCCTCGCGGGCCGACTCGAGCAGGAGCTCGACGAGCGCGCGCACCGCGGCGAGCGGGTTCTTGACCTCGTGCGCCACCCGCGAGCCGAGCGTCTCCACCGCGCGGGCCCGCGCCTCGGCGCCGCGCACGAGCTCGTCTCCCGCGCGCGCCAGGGTCTCTGCGGCGCGCGCGTGCGCCTGCGTGAGCCCCGCGACGCCCACTCGAAGCAGCAGCGACGCGGCGACCAGCGCGAGCCCGAGCACGACGCGCCTCGGCGTGTCCGGCGGGGCGAGCGAGGCGACCCGCGGGGAGAGCGCGAGGAGGACCGCGACCACCGCCGCGAACGCCGCATAGACCCGGTTGGCGCGCCCCGTCTCGCCGAGCGCCGCGAAGCCGACGCCCAGCGGCGCGAACACCATCGGGAGCAGCGGGCTCAGGAGGCCGCCGGTCGCCACGCACGCGAGGCCTATCCCCGCGAGCGTGAGGTAGAGCGAGCGCGCGATCCAGGTTGGGCCCACCGACCGCGCGCGTGAGGCGCGCCGCTCGAGCAAGAAGACGCCGACGAGCAGGGTGCCCCCACACCCGAGCCCGAGCACCTGACGCGTCGGCGCGCCCGAAGCGGCGAGCACGGCCACGGTCGCGGCGAAGAAGGGCGCGACGATGAGCGGCCGCGCGCGAAAGAACGCGGCGGCGACCGCGCGCACCCGCGCGTGCGCGTCGTCCAAGGGAAGCAAAGAAGCGATTGGGGAGCTCACCACACACGGACCTCGAGCAAAGGCTACGCCACCTCGCGCCGCGCAAGAGGGCCCGTCGAGAGAAGGCTGCCACGCGGCCGCCCAGCGAGCCGAGGCGCGCGCCGGGGCGCCGTACGGATCGGCCCGCGGCTGTACGGAAATCCGTACACCCGGCGGCCCCAGGGCCGCGACCGCGCGGCAAATTCACTTGGCACGAGACCGGCAATGCGGCCGGCCATGACGTCCCTCATGCTCGCGGAGCTCGCGGAGCTCGCTGAACTGCCCGGCTCTCCAGACCCGTCCTTGGAGGGCTCGCTGGGCGCGCTCCCTCTCCTCGGCGCCCTCCTCGTCGTCGGCGTGGCGCTCACTCTCGTCGGCCTCGTCCACGGCGCGGCGGTTCGTGCGGACCACTCCAGCGCCGACGCGCGCGCGCTCGCGCTCCGCGTGGCCGCGGGCATCGCGACGTGGCTCGCGCTGCTCGCGGCGCTCGCGCGCTCGGGCGTCCTCGCGGACTTCGAGGCGAGGCCGCCGCGGATGTTCTTCGTCCTCGGCGGCGCGCTCGCGCGTGCGCCACTGCGTGCTGCCGTAGAACACGCCCATGTCGTAGTAGCGCGTCGACCACAGGAAGCCGGCC
>DAORJJ010000429.1:0-6208 GCA_035439005.1 Polyangiaceae bacterium
CGCCGCGCCGTCGTACGCGCCGCCGCCCGACGCGCCTCCCCCGCCCGTCCCGGAGCCCGAGGAGCCCCGCGAGGAGATGAGCGAGGGCCGCCGCATCGTGTCGGCGTGGAACTCGGGCTTCCAGTGGGGCCTCTCGCCGGGCGTCGGGTTCTCCAACGGGAAGGCGGGCTTCTTGCTCGGCGCGCGCGTGGGCTACGGCTTCGACACGGGCACGGTCATCCTCGTCCCCGCGGTGCACGCGAGCGCCTATTTTCTCGACCCGACCGTGCTCATCGGGATGCCCATGTTCCGGGTGATCTTTCCGCTGAACCGCTTCGCCCCGTTCGTCGAGGGCGGCGTGGGCGTAGGGCACGTGGCCGGCCTCGCCTCGCAGACCGGCGCGGCGCTGAGCGGCGGCGGCGGCTTCATGATCCACTTCACGCGGTCGTTCGCGCTGGGGGCGGAGGCCACCTACCAGGTCATCACGGGCACGAACTTCAAGGGCGTGGCCATCGGCCCGATCATCGCGTTCGCGTTCTGAGTCGCCTGCCGCGCCGGGGCCTTCGACAGCCGCGGGGCGATGTGGGAGAATCCGCGCTCTTTTCCCCCGCCTCCGCCTCGACCCCACCGCGCCCCCTCGGCCCCAACTCGCGAGATACCCCATGTCGCAAGCGCTCCCCACGATTGGTCACTGGATTGACGGCCGCGACGTCCTCGCTGGACACCGCTCCCAGGAGGTGTGGAACCCGGCCACCGGCGTGGCCGAGAAGCGCCTCTTGCTCGCCGACAAGGAGACCGTCTCCGCCGCGATCGCCTCGGCCGAGAAGGCGTACCCCGCCTGGCGCGCCAGGCCGCCGCTGAAGCGCGCGCGCGTGATGAGCAAGCTGAAGAACCTGCTCGAGATGCACGCCGAGAAGATCACCGCGCTCCTCACGGCCGAGCACGGCAAGGTCGCGGGCGACGCGATGGGCGAGCTGCAGCGCGGCATCGAGAACGTCGAGTACGCCTCGTACGCGACCGAGCTGCTGAAGGGCGAGCACAACCGCAACGTGGGCCCGGGCATCGACTCGTGGAGCGAGTTTCAGCCGCTCGGCGTGACGGCCGGCATCACGCCCTTCAACTTCCCCGTGATGGTGCCGCTGTGGATGTGGCCGATGGCGGTCGTGTGCGGCAACACCTTCGTGCTCAAGCCCTCCGAGCGCGATCCGTCGAGCGCGCTGCTCGTGGCGCAGCTCGCCCTCGAGGCCGGCCTGCCGCCGGGCGTGCTCAACGTGGTGAACGGCGACAAGGAGGCGGTCGACACGCTGCTCGACGACCCCCGCGTGCAAGCCCTCAGCTTCGTGGGCTCGACTCCTATTGCAGAGTACATCTATTCGAGGGGGTGCGCGAACGGCAAGCGCGTGCAGGCCCTCGGCGGCGCGAAGAACCACGCCGTGGTCATGCCCGACGCCGACATCGAGAACGCGGTCGCGGCCCTCATGGGCGCGGCGTACGGCTCGTGCGGCGAGCGGTGCATGGCGATCCCGATCGTGGTCGCCGTGGGCGACGCCACGGCCGACGCCGTGATCGCGGGCCTGAAGACCGAGATCGCGAAGATGAAGGTGGGGCCCGGCACCGACGCGAGCAACGACATGGGCCCGCTCGTCACGAAGGCCCACTTCGAGAAGGTGAAGGGCTACGTCGACCAGGGCGTGAAGGAGGGCGCCACGCTGGTGGTGGACGGCCGCACCGCGAAGGTGCCCGGCCACGAGAACGGCTACTTCCTCGGCGCGTGCCTCTTCGACAACGTGAAGCCCGGCATGGTCACCTACAACGAGGAGATCTTCGGGCCGGTGCTCGGCGTGGTGCGCGTGAAGTCGCTCCAAGAAGCGATGGACCTCATCAACGCCCACGAGTACGGCAACGGCACCTGCATCTTCACCCGCGACGGCGAGGCGGCGCGCTACTTCAGCGACCACATCCTCGTGGGCATGGTGGGCGTGAACGTGCCGCTCCCGGTGCCCGTCGCGTACCACTCGTTCGGCGGGTGGAAGCGCTCGCTGTTCGGCGATCTGCACGCGTACGGCCCCGACTCGGTGCGCTTCTACACGAAGCGCAAGACCATCACGCAGCGCTGGCCCTCGGCCGGGGTGCGCGAGGGCGCCATGTTCAGCTTCCCGTCCACGAAGTAGGGGCGGCGTGACCCGTCGCTCCGCGCTGGGGCTCTTGGCGGGGCTCGCGACGGCGGGCCTCGCGGCCTGCCGTGAGCTCCGCAGCTACCACTCGCGCGTGAAGTTCATGGCGACACCTCGCCTTCGGCTCGGGCCCGCCATAGACCCGCGTTCGCCCCTTCGGGGCTCACTTCTGGGTTCTCGCTGTCGACCGACTCCCCGGCCGCCGGAGAGCCGTTCGCGGCGACGATCGACACCATGGACGACACCGACGAGCTCGTGGAGTTCGTGCTGCTCCAGAGCGGCGCGGAGATCGATCGCGCGACGGTGCCCGGCAAAGGGGCGGGCGGCAAGGGGGTCACGCTCACGCCGCGCGAGCCTGGGCCCCACTCGGTGGAGCTTCGCTGGAGTGGCAAGATGATCGCGCACCGGAGCATCACTGTGCGCTGAAGCGTCCGTGCCCGAGTCCGCCCCAAGCCGGCACCCGGCACCAAGCCCCGGCGTCACGGCAAGCCGTACTTCGCCTTGTAGTACGCGGTCACCTGCGCGACCTGCGGATCGGTGAGCCCACCCCTCACGGCGATGAACTCGGCGACCCCCAGCCGCGTGCGACTGAGGAGCCGGGTGGTGCACCCGACGCACGTGTCCAGGTCGGCGGTGGTCTGCGGACCGGTCGCCGTGGAGCTGCCGATGCTGAGCTCGTTCTTCTGGCCGCGCGCGATGACGAGCTCGAAGGTGGTCGAGCTGGGGATCGCGAGCGTGGTGTTTCGAGCCGGTCCGACCCACAGCTCCAAGAGAGCGCCCACGAAGCGGATCGAGAGACCCCCGCTCGCCCCGGAGCCGTCGCGGCTCCAGAAGAGCGAGTTCCCCGTGCTCGAGGGCACCTTGCCGACGAGCACCAGGGCCCAGTCGCCGGTGCCCCAGCGCATCGACGGCGAGTCGGCGATGGTGAAGGTCGCGGTCCCTTGCTCGACCGCGTCGTAGCCAGCGATCGCCTTCGGATCGATGCGCGGCATGCAGCTGAGGGGATCGCCGCTACCGCACGAGGCGGTCTCGGCGTTGTTTCCGTGCCCGGACTGGTCGAGCCAACGCTTGATACGCGACGGGTACGTGACGTCGGGGACGATGCCCTTCTCCGCGTCGAGCCACACCGCGAGGTCGAGCTGGTCGGGGGAGAACGGCCCCGCGTCGGTCCCGGCGTCTGCCCGCGGGGCCCCGTCCGGTGTGGCGCTGTCCGGTGTGGCGCCGTCCGGCGCGACTCCGTCCGGAGTGGCGCCATCGGGGACGGGCGGGAGCGGCACGCCCCCGTCCGCGACGGGGGTGCCGCAGTCGCACACGCCGAAGGTGCCATCGGGCTTGCAGACCTGCGAGCCGGCGCACCCCGCGTTGCCGGCGCACGCGACGCTCTGGCCGGGGACGCAGCCGGGGACGGGCTCCTGCGTGCCGCCGCAGGTGGAAGAAGCGAGCGCGAGGAGCGCGAAGGCGAAGACGAACGAGATGCGTCGCATGGAAACTCCCTTGTTCCTGGTCCGACAGGGTGTCGTCGTGCGCCCGCGCGCCCGCTCGATCTCCACGCCGCAGTCAAGCGAGAAGTCTCCCGCCCCCCGCATACCGTATCACGGCGAACGACCACGCGCTCGACACGCGAGAGCTTGTCCGCGCGGCCAGCTCCGGCCGGCATCTGCGCTGAGCTTTTTTTCCAAAGACCTCCGCGGCTCGCGTGTCAGGCTCGGGTGCCCTACCGATCGCTCCCCCAAGACGCCCCGGAAGATCCCCGCCTCGTCCTCGAGCTCGCCGCGCTCGCCGCGGAGGCCGTGCGGCGGAGGCGCCGCGTGAGCGTGGTGGTCACCGGCCTCGTGAGCGGCGGCCTGCTCACGCTGTGGTGCGTGAACAGCGCGGCGTTTGGCGCCTCGTCGCCGCCGCCTCGGCTCGCCTGCCACAAGGTGGAGATCCGCTGGGAGAACGCGCCCGAGGCGCCGCCGAGCTCGTGGACGAGCTGCACCGCGCGCTGAGCCCCGACCAGCGCATCGTAAGCACTCGCTACTCCTCGAGAAAATCGAGGTCTTTCCCGTGGGTCTCCTCGAGGCCGAGGAGGGAGACGAACGCGAGCGCGAAGACGACCACGCCCACGACCACGGCGCTGCCCACCACCCCGAGGCCGTCTTTCATGACCTGGAAGCTCGAGGTGACGAGCACCACCGCGCCGCGCACGAAGTTGGGCGCCGTCGTCGTGGCGGTGGAGCGGAGGTTCGTGCCGAACTGCTCCGAGGCCACAGTGACGAACACGGCCCAGTAGCCCGACGCGATGCCGAGCACGAACACCGTGGCGTAGAAGGCCGTGAGCGACGTGCGCCCCACCGTGAAGTACGCGAGGGTCGAGAGCACGGCGAGCGTGAGGAAGCCGAAGAGCACCTTCTTGCGGCTCCGGAGGAGCTGGCTCAGGAGGCCGCTGCCGAAGTCGCCGATCGCGAGCCCGATGTACATGGCCATGACCGCCGTCGAGGGCTTCGGCGCCGCCGCGAGCCCCATGGCCGCGGCGAGCTCCGGCGAGAACGTGACGAGGATGCCCACGGCATACCAGACCGGCACCGCCACGAGGATGATGGCGAGGTACCGGCGCAGGCGCGAGGCGCTCCGGAAGAGCGCGAAGAAGTCGCCGTGCTTGGCGCCGCTCGCCTTCGCGCCGGAGAACATCTGGCTCTCGCGCAGCCCCACCCGCACGAGCAAGAGCGACAGGCCGAGGCCCCCGCCCACGAAGTACGCGGTGCGCCACGAGAAGGCGTCGCCCACGAGCGCCGCGACGACGGCGCCCAGAATCCCCACCCCGGCGACGAGCGTCGTGCCGTATCCGCGCGACTCCCGCGGCATGAGCTCGCTCACGAGCGTGATGCCCGCGCCGAGCTCGCCGGCGAGCCCCACGCCCGCGATGAAGCGGAGCACCTCGTACTGGAAGATCGACTGCGCGAGCCCGTTGGCGATGTTCGCGAGCGAGTACGTGAGGATGGACCCAAAGAGCACCGTGAGGCGGCCCCGCTTGTCGCCCAGCACGCCCCACAGAATGCCCCCGAGCAGCATGCCGCCCATCTGCCAGTTGATGAGGCGCACGCCCACGTCGGTGAGCTCGGCGCCGGTGAGGCCGAACGATTTCAGGCTCGGCACGCGCACGATGCTGAACAAGATGAGGTCGTAGATGTCGACGAAGTAGCCGAGGGCCGCGACCAGCACGGTGAGCATGACGTTGCGCGAGAGCGCGCGGGCGTTCGCCCCTCGGGGGCTTGCGGGTTCGGTCACGCTGGCAAGGAACCAGACGGGAGCGCCAGGGGTCAACGTTCCTGTGCGCCCCCTCGCCTTCGGCGCGGCGCCGCCATCGACCTTCGCTCGCCCCTCCGGGGCTCACCCTTCAGGTTCTTCTGCGCGGGCGGCGCGCTCGAGGAGGCCGCGAGCCAGCCCCTCGGCCACCGCGGCGTGGGTGGCCGCGTGCCCGGGGCGCTCGGCGTGCACGGCGCCGCGCGGCGGGCCTCCCCACGCGAAGAGATCGCCGACGAGGTCGAGGAGCTTGTGCCGCGCGGGCTCGTCCGCCAGGAACGGCGGGCCCGCGGAGAGCACGGCGTCGTCGGTGACGAGCACCACGCTCTCGCGGTCGACGTGCGAGGCGAGGCCGCGCTCGGCGAGCTGGCCGAGCTCGCGCGCGAAGCCGAAGGTGCGCGCGGGGGCGATCCGTTGGGCGAAGTCGTCCGCGTCGCCGTCCCAGGCCGCGCGCGGCGCGAGGCGCGGGTCGTCGAAGTCGACCTCCACGGACACGCGCGCGCTCGACGTCGGGCTCGCGGGCGCGGAGAACCGGTAGACGCTCTGCCCGACGCGCACCTCGCCGTCCGCCACGACCGTGAGGTGGGGGGCCACCGGCGGTAGCGAGAGCGTGCAGAGCGCATCGAAATACGCGCGCGCGCCCCCGTCGAGCAGCGGGCACTCGTCGCCACCGGTGAGCGCGAGGGCGACGCCCTCGTGGAGACCGAGCGCGGCGAGCGCGGCGAAGAGGTGCTCCACGGTGCGGACCGCGAGGCCCTCGCCTTGGAGCTCGG
>DAORJJ010000430.1:0-1938 GCA_035439005.1 Polyangiaceae bacterium
CGAGCGCGCGCGCGACGGCCTGCTTGCGCTCGAGCCCGTCGGCGGTGGCCCGGGCCGACGCGACGCAGGCCTCGCGCGCCGCGCACACGTCCTCCGCGGTGCACGGGGCCGCCTCGACCGCGCGCGCGCGCGCCGCCTTCTGCTCGTTCTCCGCCTGCCGAAACGCCGTGACCGCGCGATCCAGCGCGGCGGCTTCGGCCTTCCCGGGGCCGCACGCGCCGATCGCGAGGGCGACGGCCGCGACCACGCCCATCACCACGCCGCGCGCCTGCTGGGGAGGCCTCCTCACGACATCTCCACCTTGCTCCACATCTCGCGGCGCATCTTCTCCTTTTGGCTGTCGGTGCGCGTGATGATCTTCGCGACGCTCGTCGCGGCGAGCAGCTCGCCCTCCTGCCCGAGCGACGGCAGCACCGAGCGACCGCAGAGGAAGGCGCCCGCGAGCGGCGCGCGCAGCGGCTCGGCCGAGAGACCAAACAGCTCCGCCCCGGCGACGCGGTAGCGGGGCACCATGGGCTCGGCCTCCACCGAGCCGCCACCCTGGCGGAGATGGAGCCGGTCGACCTCGACGCGCTGGCCTCCCCGGAGGTCCCAGAGCGGGCGGCCGTCGTGCGGCGAGTCGCACAGGAGCACGTGCCGCTCGAGGAACGGGAGCTGCGACGCGAGCGTGCCGAGGACCGCCTCGCGCGCCTTCGCGACGCGGGGCGTGGCGTCGGTGAGGAGGGCCTCCGCGAGCAGCGACGTCGTACCGGGCAGCGGCCCGGGGCGGCGCTGGAGGTGCACCGAGAGCTCGGCGCGCGAGGGCTCGCCGAGCACGAACGACTCGACGCCGAGCGGCGGGGGGAGCGCCTCGTCGCGCACGAGCAGCGACACGCAGTAGCGTTGCTCCTCGGCGAGCAGCTCCACGTAGGCGTCGGCGAGGCGGCGGGGCACCGGGAAGGTCGGGGCGAGGCGGAGCAGCTCCTGGAGGGTGCCCCCGCTGACGAGAAAATTGACGCCCACGGGCTCGGCCTGGCCGTCGAGCTCGACCGCGCGAACCTTCCCCCCGCGCTGCACGATCGACACGGCGCGATCCGCCGGGCGGACCTCGCCGCCCTGCGCGCGGATGCGCCCGACGAGGAACTCCGTGAGGTCGGCCTCGCCGCCGTCGAGAGAGAGCACGCCGCGGGTGAGAGAGCCGTGGGCGCGGGCGAGCGCGAAGGCGGGGAGCTGCGTCGCGTCGGTCCCGTGGCGCGCGGTCTCTTGGACGACGCGGCGCAGCTTGTGCGACGCGGGGAAGTCGGCCATCAGGTCGCGCGTCGGCGTCTCGGCGAGGCGAACGTCGACCAGCGCGCGCCGCGTCGCGCGGGTCTCCCAGAAGGTCCCGGGGGGCCACACCACGTCGCGCTCGAACGCGGCGTCGGCCTCGCCGTTCACGCGCCCGAGCTCGGCGTAGAGGTCGTCCGTGGCGCGGCGCACGCCCGAGAACTCGCGGTCGATCTCCGCCCCGAACTGCTCGACGTCCGGCGGGACCTCGAGGCGGAGCCCGTCGCCGAGGACCTGGAACATCGGCGCGAGCGGGCGAGTCATGCGGCGAAACGTCATGGTCTGCGCGAGCTCGCCCAGGGCGCGGAGCCAGACCGGCGAGGCGCCGAAGAGGAGCGTGAAGGCCCTGCGCGAGAGCGGGATCCCGTCGAACGAATACGAGGGCGGGCGCTCGGCCTGCCCGAGCACGAGCACGCGCCACGAGCGGCGCGACAGCAGCGCGGCGGTGAGGAGCGGCCCGAGGCCCATGCCGAGGACCACCACGTCGTAGTGTTTGTTCACGGCGAGACCTCGCCTTCGGCTCGGGCTCGCCGTAGACCTTCGTTCGCCCCTCCGGGGCTCACTGCCGGTTCACGCGAGACCTCGCCACAGGCTCGGGCTCGCCGTAGACCTTCGTTCGCCCCTCCGGGGCTC
>DAORJJ010000430.1:2038-6184 GCA_035439005.1 Polyangiaceae bacterium
GCGTGACCTCGCCACAGGCTCGGGCTCGCCGTAGACCTTCGTTCGCCCCTCCGGGCCTCACTTCCAGCTTCACGGGTGCACCTGGTCGCCTCGGGGCGGAGCTTAGCCGGACTGCGACGCGCAGGGGAGCGCGCCGGCGCGCGTGAGCGCCGCACCTAGAAATGCACGGGCGTGGGCACGTCGAGGATCGGGCCGTGCCCCACCGCGAGGCGCTCGCCGGCGTTGTCGCCCCAGCACCGCACCGACTTGTCGGCGAGGACGGCGCACGTGCCGTCGCCCGCGGCGACGAGGGAGGTGGCGCCGTAGATGCCCTGCACGGCCACGGGCGCCAGGGCGCCGCGCGGCGGCGGCGAGGCGAGCTGCCCGCGGTCGTTCTGGCCCCAGCACAGCACGGTGCCGTTCTCGAGGCGCGCGCACGCGTGCCGCCGGCCCTCGGCGACCTCCGCGATGGGCCCCATCCCGCCGAAGGTCAGGGGCTCGGGCCAGCGCGGCCCGGAGCAGAGGATCGCGCGGCCACGCGCGACGCGGCAGCCCAAGGCGGGCGCGGGGTCCACCTTCGCGGTGACCCCTTGGCACACCGGCGCGCGACCCTCGAGCACCACGCAGAGCGACCCCGGCGAGTGCTCGACGGCGAGCACGGCGCCCTCGACCGGGACCGTCACGGGCCCGTGCGGCGCGCCTGGAGCCGTCGCGCCGAGCGCGCCGGTGGAGCCGTCCCCCTGGCAGCGGAGCTCGCCGCCGACGAGCTTCGCGCACGCGACGGTCTCGCCGAGCCAGACCCGCTCGACCGGCGGGGGCTTGTTCTTCTTGGGGCAGCCGAGGAGGCCGAGCGCCGCGGCCACGCCGAGCGCCAGCCAGGAGGCGGAGGTGAGCCGGGAGGTCATGGGTGACCGAGCGCGGCCTTGCTCAGGGTCGCCACCATGATGAGCTTGGCCGCCTGAACGAAGATGACGATGCCGAGGACGTCCACCAGGCTCGCGATGAAGGGCGTCGAGCTCGTGGCGGGGTCGAGGCCGATGCGCTTCAGCAAGATCGGCAGGAGGCTGCCGACGGTGCAGCCGGTCATGACGATGAACACGAGCGACGCGGACACGGTGAGCGCGAAGGGCACGGTCTGCTCCGGGTACATGAGCACCCGCACGAAGCCGACGGCGGCGAGGCCCAAGCCGAGCACGAACCCCATGAGGCTCTCGCGCACGAAAATCTTGAGGAAATCTGATGACTTAATCTCACCAACGGCGAGGCCGCGGATGATGAGCGTGGACGACTGGGAGCCAGAGTTGCCGCCCGCCGAGATGAGCAGCGGCACGTAATACGCCGCGCCGTGGATGGCCTCGAACACCGGGTCGTAGTGCCGCAGCGCGGTCTGCGTGAAGAACTCGCCGAGGAAGAGCGCGAGCAGCCAGACGCCGCGCTTGCGGATGAAGCTGACGAAGCTGGTCTGGAAGTACGGCACGTCGAGCGGCTCGATCGCGCCGAGCTTCTGCACGTCTTCGGTCTGCTCCTGGGTGAGGACGTCGACGATGTCGTCGATGGTGATGACGCCGAGGAGCACGTCGTTCTCGTCGATGACGGGGACGACGTTGAGGTCGTACTTCGCCATGCCGCGGGCGACCTCCTCCTGGTCGAGGTCGGGCCGCACGCTGTGCACGCACTCGCGGATCTCCGGGCCGAGCGGCGCCTCGGGGGACGCGAGCAGCAGGGCGCGCATGCTCGCGGTGCCCACGAGGTGCTCCGCTTTGTCGACGACGTACACGTGGTAGATCGGCGCGTTGTGCTCCTCGGAGAACGCCCGCACCGCGGCGATGGCGTCGGCGACGGTGGAGCGCGGCGGCACCTGCACGAAGTCGGTGGTCATGAGGTGGCCGGCGCTGGTCTCGGGCCACTTCTCGATCTCCCGGACCTCCTGCGCGGCCTCGGGGTCGACCTGCTCGAGCGTCGCCAGGAGCTTGGTGCCGACGTCCTCGGGGAGGGCGCTGAAGAGGTCGGCGCGGTCGTCGGGCGCCATCTCGCTGGCGATGTGCGCCACCGACTCGGCGGGCATGAGCTGCGCGAGCTCCTCCTGCTCGTGCTCCTCGAGGCGCTCGAAGATGGGCGCGGCCTCGTCGGCCGGGAGGCGCTGGAGCAGCAGGGCGGCGTCGTCGGGGTCGAGCTCGGCGACGAGATCGGCCAGGTCCTCGGCGTGCATCTCGGCGAGCACGGCGCGCGTCTGCTCGGGGTCCTCGCGGAGGAGGGCCTTCAAGTCCGGGCCGATGAGCTTCGCGAGGCGCATGAGCCGCGCGAGACTAGAGCGGCGCTCCCGCGAATTCCAGCCGGGGGTGAGAAACCCGCCCGCCGCCCCGGCCCGCCGGCCCGACCGAGGTGCCCGTCTTACGAGAACGTAGACGCGGGCACCTGGAAGGCGAGCGCGATCTCTTCTAGTCTGAGAGCGCTGCGTTGCGTGCGGTGTCCGCGCGCACCCCTTAAATACTGAGGTCCCGATGAAGAAGCTTTCTCTCGTGCTCACCGCCGTGCTCGCGACGGGGCTCGCCGCGTTCGCGGGCTGCTCGTCCACCACCGGCACCGCCGCAGACGCCGGCGCCGACTCCACCGCGACCCCCACCGACGGCTCCACGCCGACCGACGGCGCGCCCACCGACGGCTCGGTCACGAGCGTGTGCGACTCGCTCAAGACCTGCCCGAACGACAAGCCCGCCGAAGTCGCCGAGGCGAAGGCGGCGTGCAAGGCGCAAGAGGCCTCCGGGAAGTGCCTCACCGAGCTGCGTGCGCTCTACAAGTGCGTCGAGGCCGGCCGGTTCTGCAACGACGCCGGCCAGAGCGACATCGCGAACACCGCCTGCGCCGCCGAGACCACGGCGCTCGTCGCGTGCACGACCCCCGACAGCGGCGGCGGCGACGCCGGCTCCGACGCCCCGACCCCGCCACCGGTCGTCAACGGCTGCACGAGCTTCGTCGACGCGACCGGCGGCGCCGCCGAGATCACCTGGGATCTGTCGGTCGGGACGGCGCCGGGGCGCTGCCTGAAGATCCGCGAGGGCCAGAGCGTCACCTGGACCGGCAGCTTCACGAGCCACCCGCTGAAGGCCTCCGGCGGCACTACGCCGAGCCCCATCGTCAACGGCCAGCCGGGCGACACCGACGTGACCATCCAGTTCGACGCGGCGGGCGTCTATGGCTACGTCTGCGAGATCCACGGGAGCATGACGGGCGCGATCCAGGTCGTCCCGTAGGCGCGATCCGCGCTGCTGCGCGCTCTGACGGCCTCCCCGGCGCGCAAATTGTGCGCGACGCGGGGGGCCGCTCGTGCTTTGCTCTCGCCGTGGGCCATGGCGCCCTCTCAGCTTGAGTTTTTTTACGAGGGAGCATCTCCATGAAGAACGCCGTACGTCTCGCCGCACTCGCCGCGCTCGCCGCCTCCGGCATCGCCGTGGCCGCCTGCAGCGACTCCGCCACCTCCACCGACGCGGGGACCTCGCCGTCCTCGACCACGACCGCCACCTCCACGGCGACCGGCACCGCCACGGCCACGGGCACCGGCACCGGCACCACGCCGCCCACCACGCCCGGCCCCGACCTGAACGGTTGCAAGAACTACGTCGACCGCACGGCCGACACGGCGAGCCGCGAGATCACCTGGGGCTTCCCGGTGTCGACGACGCCCGAGGCCTGCATGAAGATCAAGGCCGGCCAGACGGTCACCTGGAAGGGGGATCTCTCCATCCACCCGATCGGCGCGAAGGGCGGCGACGCGAACAACCCGATCAAGAGCGCTGCGACCAACACGTTCCCCGCGGCGGGCACGTTCGGGTACGTCTGTACGGCGCACTCCACCATGACGGGCGTGGTGCTCGTCGTCCCCTGAGCGGACGCCGACACGCGACACGCGGCGCGCGACGCGGGGGCCCGAGCGGCCTCCGCGTCTCGTCCATTTTGGGCTATTTCTTCGAGGCCCCGGAGCCGTTGGCGTAGCCCCACTCGCGGAGCATGCGGGCCATCTCCGCCGCCCCCTCCCCCGCCGCCCCCTCACGCGCGAAGGCGGCGCCCGCGCGGTCGCGCGTGACGAAGAGCCCGACGTCCCGCGCGGGGTCGAGCTCGGGGAACCGCGGCGCGCCCACGGCCCGCCGCTCGAGCTCCCCGACGAGGCCG
>DAORJJ010000431.1:0-6168 GCA_035439005.1 Polyangiaceae bacterium
GGCCGCGTCGGCGGGGCGGCCCGCGGAGCGCGCCGCGGCCGACGCCGTGGCCCGGGCTGTGGCGTCCTGGGCCCGCAGGCGCGCCGCCTCCGCCTCGGCCTCGCGCACGTAGCCCTGCTCCACTTTGGTCGAGACGAGCTTCTCGAAGACGCGGTCGGCCTCGGCCCGGGACACGGGCGCGACGGTCTTGGAGCCGTCTTTGAGCGCCGCGCCCTTCTTGCCATATCGAAAATTGACGACGAACCGCCCCGCGCCGACCTCGCAGAGATCGACCTCGTACACCTTCTCGCTGCGGCCCTCGACGAACACGAGGACGGTCTGTGTGACGAGCTTCACGCGGTGACGTTCCCTTCTGCCCTTCTCTCTTCTCTCCGCCTCGCTCAGGTCACGAGCCGGCGGATCGCGCCGTGGGCCCGGTAGAACTCGCCGCGCGCCGCCTCGCGCACCTCGTCGACGACGTAGCGCGCGCCCTCGTGGCGCAGGTCCTTCGGGAACTGCACGTTCCAGCCGCGCTCGTAGCCGCTCGAGACCACGCGGACGCGCACGTGCGCGCCCTCCTTGATGCACTCGACCACCACGCCGTCGCTCACGTCGACGGTGGTCTCGACCTCGCCGGGCGGCGCCGCGGCCACCGGCTTCGGCGTCGCGATGGTCTTGGCCACCATGACCTCGCCCGCCTGGGCGGCCTTGATCGCCGCCTCGCTCGCGTCGAGCGACGCGAGGGTGCCATCGCTCGTGACGAGGTAGAGCCGGCTCCCGAAGAGCTGCATCGACAGCGCGGAGCCGCAGCCCGTGGCGAGCTTCCAGAGGCGATTCCCCTCCTCGTCGAAGCAATACACCGAGGAGCAGTTGTCGGCCGCGAACACGTATTTTCCGTCCTCCGCGGCGGCGCAGGAGAACACCGTCGCGTCGCACGAGTAGGTCCTGTCGCCCTCGCCGCGCTTCGTGAAGCGGTGCACCTTGTTGCTGTTCGTGGCGGCGAACACGGACGACTCCTCCTGCCAGCCGAAGAGCACCGCGCCGTCGGTCTTGCGCGACCAGATCTCGCGGCCGTCTTCCCAGTCGTACATGGTCACTCCCGCGGAGTGGCCGTGGTACACGCCGAGCTCGTCGCAGCGGATCATCCACCCGCCCGAGCCGGCGGACTTCTTGCGCCACTGGGACTCGTCCTCGTGGTTGACGATGACCACGTTGCCGCCCGCGTCGGAGACGCCGAGCACGCCGTCTTTGATGTCGAGCCAGAAGATGTCGACGTCGTCGGCGATCTCGTAGGCCACGCGCGGCACCTTGCTGCCGAGGTCGTAGACCTTGCCGTCGTCGCACCCGGCGTAGAGCCAGTCGTCGTCGGCCACGATGCACTTCACGCCGTCCGGGAGCTTGAACTGGCCGAGCACGTTGCCCTCGTGGTCGAGGGAGAAGATGGCGCCGGACTGGTTGCCGACCCACACCCGCGCCTCGTCGACGAAGACGCCGAACGCGCCATCCTTCCCCGACGAGAACTTCCACACGATCGGCGCCTGCTTGGTCGAGCGGCTCGGCTTCTGGCTGGTCGTCTCGCGGCGCGTGACGGTGCGCTTCGCGCGGCCGCCCATCACGGCGGGCGCGTAGCCCTTCTTGGTCTTCTCGGCGATCTTCTTCGCGGCCTCGGCGCGGGCCTTCTCGGGCGAGGCGCACTCGGAGACCTTGGTCTGGCCGGCGTCGCCGATGCGCCCGTAGCGAATGGTGAGCGTCTTGCCGTCGACCAGGACCTCGTAGAACTTGTGGGAGCCGGCGTCTTCCGAGAGCTCGAGGTACGTGCGCTCGCTCATGGCCCGAGAGCGTACGCGCGCGCGCGCCGCGCGCGAGCGAAAACGTCAGTCGTCGAGGACCTCTTCGTAGCCGTCGGCCAGTCGCTCGCGCAGCCGGGCCTCCGCGTCGCGCCACGCCGCGGCGCTGTGGGGGAACGTGGTCGCCACGACCTCGAGGGCCCCGTTCGGCAGGAGCCGGCGCACGCGGTGCGACGCGCCCTCGAGCGCGATCTCCCAGGAGACGCCGTCGCGCACGAACCGCCGGAACCGCTGCGTGGGGAGCTCGGCGGCCGCGGCGGAGGTGGGTGCACTCTGCATGGACTGCGCGGGCGGGCGGGGCGCCGGCGGCGCGGGCGCCTCGGGCGCTTCGGGGAACGCGACGTCGTCGCGGACGCCCACGTAGCTCGGGAAGCGCGGTACGCCGTCGTTCGAGAGCTCTTGGTAGCGGTAGGTCACGACGCTGCCGATCGGCGGCGGGTTCTTGCGCTCTTCGTCCGACAGGCCGGTGCCCACCGAGAAGCGGGTGCCGTTCGGCATCGCGCACTCGAGCGCGCCGAGCCGCCCCTTGTGCTTGCCGGCGCCGGGCAGGTGCCCCACGACCCGAGCCTCCGCGTCGCGGAAGCTCTTCACCTTGAGCAGCGTGTGCGAGCGCCCGACCTCGTAGAGCGAGCCCGGCCGCCGCATCATGAGCCCCTCTCCGCCGAGGGCCTCGACGCGGGCGAGCTCGGCGCGGAGCGCGTCGAGGCTCTCGCACTCGGCGTGCACGTGCGCCTCGACGTGGGGCGCGCCGAGCTCGGCGACGAGGCGCGCGAGCTCGGCGTAGCGCTGCTCGAAGGGTGCGCGCAGCGACGGCAGGTCGAACACGAGATACCGAATCTCGCGCCAGGCCTCGCTCCGGTCTTGCCGGCGGACGGTGCTCACCGTGCGCTGGAACTGCCTGCGACCGCCCCAGAGCTCGCCGTCGAGCGGGGTCTTCGGGAGGCGCTCGGTGAACCACGCGGGCGCGAAGAACTCGTTGCCGAGGCGCGAGAGGAAGCGCTCGCCGTCCCAGTAGGCGCGCACGCCGTCGAGCTTCTCGCTCATCCACCAGCGCGTGACGTCCGTGACGTTGTCCCACGCGTGCGCGAGGAGCACGGGCGGCGCCGTGCCGGAGGCGGCCGACGAGGAGGAGGCCGCGGAGGCCGAGGTGACCCGCGGGGCGCTCGGGCCGCGCGCCGCGCCGACGCCGATGCGGTGCGTCTCGGCCGCGTCGCCCCGGAGCTTGCGGAGGTGCTTGCAGCTGCGGAGGTTGATGGCGCCGCCCGCGTTGCGCCACGCCGGGCACGAGCACGAGTACACGCCGCCCACGTTCTTGAGCACGTAGGGATCGCGCCCCGAGCCCATCATGGTGGTGCTCTCCCCGTCGGCGAGGTCGGCCAGCGCCGGCGGCCCGGGGTCGGGCGGGACGGAGGCCTCCGACGCGACGACCTGGGGTGGCGTGGCGGGAGCGGCGTCGGGCGTGGGCGCGGCCTCGGTGTCGCGCTCCGGCTCCGCGGGCGCGGGCGGCGGGTTCGGGGTCTGCTTCCACCAGGGTTTTTCGCGAGCCATCCCCCGAAGGATCGCCGCGCCGCGCGTGGATGGGAAGGGCCAAGGGGGCGCTTCGGTGCATTCTGCACGCTTTCGGCGCGACCGCGCTGGCGCGCCACGTGGGGCGTGGCGCGCGCCCTCTCAGCGCCAGGTCCGCACGCCGACGAGGCCCCAGGCCGCGAGGTAGAGCGAGACGCCGACGAGCGCGAGCGCGACGAGGCCAGCGTGAACACGGGCTGCGCGGCTCGGGCGCGCGCCACGTCCGCGGGCGCGAGAGGCCACGACGGACACGAGCGTCGCGAGCGACAGCGTGGGAAGCAGCACTGAGCAGACCGTGAGCGCGAGCGCCCACGCGGTGGGCCGTCCGAGGCGCGCCGGCTCGCCATAGGCCTCGAGCGCGACGCCCGCCGCCAGCGTGGCGGTGGCCAGCGCGGGCCACACGTGGAGCGCGCCCCCTGCCCGGCGACCGCCGCGCCGGAGGAGGCGTCGCAGCGCGAGCACCGCCGCGCGCGCGACCGCCGAGCCCATCGCCGCGACCGCGAGCCCGAGCCCTCCGAGGCGCAGCCAGGCCTGCCACGTGGGCAGTCGGCGCAGCGTGCCGGCGGGGGTGACGACGAGCCTCTCGGCTCCCTCGGTCACGAGCGAGAGCGTCGGCTCGTGCTCACTTGGCCTCCGGAAGAGCGGGCGGTGTGCCCGTGAGACTGGCATGTAGTCGCCGTGCGTGCCCGCCCTCCCGCCGAGGCGGAGCCGCCCGTCCACCGCGCCGAGCGGGGCGAGATCGAGGAGATATGCCCGCGCGTGCTCGCGCTCGTACCGGAGGCTCACGGGCTCGTACCAGCCCAGGAAGGGCTCTACCTCCTCACCGAGCGCCGGCGCGGGTGGCGCGGCCGCGCGCTCGGGCAAGCGCTGCGCGAGGTGCGCGCGGAGGGCGCGACCGAGCTCGTCGAGCGCGTCGTCGTCGTCGGAGTTCAGCGCGCAGAAATACCCCACTCCGGCGTCAGGCACGTAGAAGAGCTCGGCGCTCGCGCCGGTGATCCCGCCGCGGTGGCCGCGCCACGTGAGGCCCTGGTCCTGGAGCGCCTGGGTGTGGAGTCCGTAGGTCGTGGCCAGTCCGGCCGCCGCGCCTGGCCCGCCGGAGCGCTCCATGCGCGCGAGCGCGCCCGCGGGGAGGCGCCCCTCGCCCCGCGCGACGAAGAACCGGAGCACGCGGCCGAGGTCACCTCCCGACAGGCTGAGCGCGGCGGCGGGGCGGACGAGCATGTTCCAATAGGGCACCTCGCGCGCGGTGCCCGCGTGGTACGCGCGGGCCCAGCGCTCGTCGCGCTCGCCCCCGGGGCCGCGCGGCGGAGGCAGGAGCGTCGCGCTCGCGAGCCCGAGGGGTCGGAAGAAGGCCTCCGCCACGTAGTCGTCGTAGGGCCTCCCAGTCAGCCGCTCGACGATCGCCGCGCTCACCGCCGGGGCCGCGTTGTTGTACGCGTAGCGCGCGCCGGGCGGCCAGCGCGACACCCGCGAAGAGCGCGTCTCGCGGAGCGCGTCGGCGACAGAGGCGGGCGCGGGCTCGTCCCAGGCGAAGGCGCGCGGCGAGAGCTCGTCCCAGCCCGTGGTGCTCTCGAGCAGGTGCACGACGCGGAGCGGGTGCGTCGCCTCCCACGGGTTGTCGAAGACGAGGTCGGGCAGGAGCTCGGCGACGCGCGACGAGAGGGAGAGGCGCCCCTCGCCCTCGAGCGTGAGGAGCGAGAGCGCGAGCCAACTCTTGCTCATCGACGCGACCCGAAACACTGTGTCGCGCGTGACCGGCGCGCGCGACGCGAGATCGGCCACACCGACGCTCCCCACCGCCGGGTCGCTGGGAGTGCCACTCACGAACCCGAACGTCAGCCCCGGCACGCCGCGACGCGCGGCGATCGCCTCGAGGGTCGCCCGCGGCTCGGCCCGCGCCTCCGCGGAGACCGGCGGCGGCGCGCTCGCGGGGCGCGCCTGACCCGCGGCGGGAGTGACGACCAGCGCCAGCAAGAGGGGTATCACGCGCGAGGCGCGCGTCCTCGGCTTGGCCCGTGCTCGTGAGGAGATCGCGCGCCCCTCCGCCCGCTCAGTGCACCTGGAAGCGCGCGGCGCACGGGCCGCCGAGGGCCACCTTGGAGCCGGCGAGGGCGCGCTCGACGCACGCGTTCACCGGCGGCGGGCCGCCCGAGGCGTGGATGTCGGTCATGGCGCCGCCCTTCCCCACCCACTTCACGACGACCTCGGTCTTCTTCTTCGCGCACGCGTCGAGGCGGCCCTTGCGCGGCGAGAAGCTCGCGATGACGGTCATCGCGCCGAACATGCCGCCGAGGCCCGACACCTTGCAGGCCACCTCGTCGAGCTTCATGCCGTTGCCGGTGATGCCGTCGACGTGGAGGTTCGCGCCCTCGAGCAGCTCGGGCTTCGCGTTGGCCTTCTCGGCCTTGCAGCCCTCGTCGCTGCCGAGCTCGCACGCTTGGTGGTGGGCCCGCGCCACCGCGCGGTCGGAGGGGGGCGCGCCGCCTTTCACGCGGGCCTCCGCGAGCGTGAGGCACGCCGCCGCGCGCGAGCGCTTGGCCGCGTCGTCGCGAGCGCCGCCCTTGCACGCCCCCTCCGCCTCGCGGACGAGCGCGGTGGGCGCCTCGCCGGCGGCCGAGCGCAGCGCCACGACCTCGGCGCACGCGTCGGGATCCTGCGCGCGCTCGCCGCACGCGTGGGAGTAGAGCGCGAGGGCGCGGCTTTTGTCCGCAGGCTCGGCGAGCCACGCCGCGCCGCCCTCGGCGCAGTGGGGCATCGAGCCCATGTGGCACGCGCG
>DAORJJ010000432.1:0-6166 GCA_035439005.1 Polyangiaceae bacterium
CTGTACACATGGCCGGTTCCGGCCTTTCGGGCGCAGGCGGCCATCACCAGCGTGACGGCGGCGATGCGCCCTGCGGGCCCGCCGAGGTCGACGCCGCCGGACGACGACGTCCGCTCCGTCCGCTCCGTCAGAGCGCGCGCGAGGCAGCCTCGCTCGCAGCCCGCCCCCAGGAGCGCGACCGCGGCGGCCACCACCGACCACGCGAGCGAGCCCGCGCGCCGTCGAGGTCGTTCCCTCGCCGGCGAGTCCGCACGCGGGCTCGGGGCGCGCACGCGGTCGCTCAGCTCTCGATGAAGCTCTTCAGCTGCTTCGAGCGGCTCGGATGGCGGAGCTTTCGCAGCGCCTTGGCCTCGATCTGGCGGATGCGCTCGCGAGTCACCTCGAAGTCTTGGCCGACCTCCTCGAGGGTGTGATCGCTCTTCTCGCCGATGCCGAAGCGCATGCGGAGGACCTTCTCCTCGCGCGGGGTGAGGGTCTTCAGCACCTTGCGGGTCTGGTCGGCGAGGTTGTTGTTGATGACCGCCTCGGCCGGCGACACCACGCTCTTGTCCTCGATGAAGTCGCCGAGGTGGGAGTCCTCCTCCTCGCCGATCGGGGTCTCGAGGCTGATGGGCTCCTTCGCGATCTTGAGGACCTTCCGCACCTTGTCGAGCGGCAGCTCCATCTTCTCGGCGATCTCTTCCGGCGTCGGCTCGCGGCCGTACTCCTGCACGAGGTAGCGCGAGGTGCGAATGAGCTTGTTGATGGTCTCGATCATGTGCACGGGGATGCGGATCGTGCGCGCCTGATCGGCGATGGCGCGGGTGATCGCCTGGCGGATCCACCACGTCGCGTACGTGCTGAACTTGTAGCCGCGCTTGTACTCGAACTTGTCGACCGCCTTCATGAGGCCGATGTTGCCCTCCTGGATGAGGTCGAGGAACTGGAGGCCGCGGTTCGTGTACTTCTTCGCGATCGACACCACGAGGCGCAGGTTCGCCTCGACGAGCTCGGCCTTCGCGCGCTCGGCCATGCGCTCGCCAGAGCGGATCTCCGAGTAGGTCTCGCGGAGCGCCTTGATGTCGAGCTGGAGCTCCTCCTCGACCTTCTTCAGGTTCTTCAAGGCCGCGGAGTGGTTCGAGAGCACCTCCTCCGGCGCGACGGCGTGGCGGCGCTTGAACTTCCGCTCGGCGGCCACGTCGCCCTTGGCGGCGCGCGCCTCCTTGCGGAGCTGCTCCATGTCGACGCCGGTGCGCTTCTCGAGCTCGGTGGAGCCGCTCTCCGCGCGCTCGACCTTCTGGATGAGCGTGCGGAGCTTGAGCACGATCTTGTCGATGGTCTTCTTGTTGAGGCGCATCTCCTCGAGCGTCTCGACCATCTTGGTGTGGTTCGCGGCGATCTCGGCGTCGAGGCCCTTGCGGCGCGAGGCGGCGGCGGCCTCCCGCTGGGCGGCGAGGTCCTGACCTACCTTGTCAAGCTGCTTGACCTTGTCGATCGAGCGGAGCACGCGGCGGTCGGCCTCCTCCTCGTCGAACTCGCGCTCCTCGTCGTCGCCGTCGCGGACGATCTCGCGCACGCGGATCTTGTGCTTCCGGAGCTTGTCGCCAAGATCGATGATCTCACGGACGGCCACGGGCGAGTTCAGGATGGCGCCGAGGATGCGGTGCTCGCCCTGCTCGATGCGCTTGGCGATCTCGACCTCGCCCTCGCGCGTGAGCAGCGAGACGCTGCCCATCTTGCGGAGGTACATCCGGACCGGATCGTTCGACTTCGAGTAGTAGCTCTCGTCGTCCTCCTTCTCGCGGCCGTCGCGAGGCACGTTCTTCTTCTCGGCCGCCTCTTCCTCGACGATCCGCTTCGGGGCGATCTTCACCTGCGTCGCCGCGTCGACGATCTCGATGTCCTCGTCGCCGAGGCCACCCATCACGTCGTCCATCTGGTCGGAGGCGTCCCCGGGCATCGACTCGTTGACCTCGTCGTAGGTCATGAAGCCCTTCTTCTGGCCGTTCTCCTTGGGGTTCGACTCTTCTTTCCGGTCCCGGTTCTTCGTCGCCATTGCCGCCTTCTTCCACAAGCCGAATCGCGGGAGCGCGCCGCACGCGCCCCCCGCTTTGGTCGTCATCCGAGCCGTCGCTCGTCCCGCGCGCGGCGCCCGAGGGCGCGTCGCGGCCCAAGGTCGGGGCCCGCTCCCCCCGTCACTCTTTGATGCCTTGCCGCGCCTTCACGCGGCTAGCAGCCTCCTTCGCCAGTTCGGTTTGCGTCTCCCACTCGATTTCCGGCTTGTAATTTTCACGGGCGAGGTTTTCAGCCTCCTCGCCGAGGAGGAGGCTCTTTAGCTGTTTTGCGTTCTTGAGCAAGTGCCGTTTTGCGTCCTCCTCGGACTCGTGCAGCGGGGCGGCGAGCCGGGAGGCCACGAAGCTGTGGAACGCTTCCTCGATTTGCGCAAGAAATTCAACACTATCGAGGCGACCCGCCCGCCGGTCCCAGGCCTCGCGGAGGGCGACGACCAGGTGAACGCTGGGGCCCTTGACGACGTCTTGCTGGAGCATCGCGTCGACCTCTTCGTCGTCGAGGAGCCCAGGGTGCTCGATGAGCGCGCCGATGATCTCGCGGCGCTCCGCGGCTCCGCTCACCCTTCGGGCGATGCGCGCCTCGGCCGGCCGCTGCTGGCTGGGCGCGTGATCGCCCTCCTCGGGGAGGCCCGGCCGCCGGGACTTGGGCGGGGGCGGCGGCTTGTCGGCGACCGCGCGGCGCACGGTCTGCTCGAGCGTGCGGAACGCCTCGGGCGAACGCTGGAGGTCGAGTCGACCCGCGAGCTGATCGGCGTACGACTTGAACATGGAGCGCACGAGCGGGTTCGGCTCGTCGCGCAGAATCTGGGCGACCTGCTCGACACGCCGCACGCGCTCGTACGCGTCCGCGGAGACGAACGAGGCGTCGAGCGCCTCCTCGATGAGGTGTTCGGTCATGCCCCGCGCCTGCGCCACGACCTCGCGCACGGCGTCGGCGCCCTTCTCGCGCACGAGCTCGTCGGGGTCGGTGCCCTCGGGAAGCGTGGCCACGCGCACCGAGAGCCCCGCCTCGCGGAGCGGCGCCTGCGAGAGCCGGACGGCCTTCTTTCCCGCGGCGTCGCCGTCGAAGAGCAGCACGACCGCGGGGGCGAAGCGACGGAGCAGCTTCGCCTGCTCGAGCGTGAACGCCGTGCCGAGCGGCGCCACCACGTTCGTGACCCCGCGGGCGTGGAGCGACACGACGTCGAAGTTGCCCTCGACGACGACCGCCTCCTCCGCCGCGCGGATGGCGTGCCGCGCGGCGTGGACGCCGAAGAGCATCGCGCCCTTCGTGTAGATCGGTGTCTCCGGCGAGTTGATGTACTTTGCAGGTTTGTCGTCGCGCCGGGTGTCGCTGGGGTGCGGCGCGAGCGCGCGACCACTGAAGGCGACGACGCGCGACTGCGGGTCGACCACGGCGAACATGAGCCGGTGCCGGAAGCGGTCGTAGTGGCCGGCGCCGCTCGACTTGGGGACGAGGAGCCCCGCGGTCTCGGCCACGAGCGGCGAGATGCCCTGCGCCTTGAGGAAGCGCGCGAGGCCGTCCCACTCGGGCGGGGCGTAGCCGAGCCGAAACGCCTGGAGCGCCTCGTCGGCGTCGGCGTCGTTCGCCCCGCCGGCCCAGCTCGGCCGCAGGCCACGGCGCGCGAGCTCCTCCAGCGCGAGCTCGCGGTCCGGGTGCTCGCGCAGCTGGGTCTCGAAGAACACGGCGGCGAGCTGGCTCACCGAGTAGAGGTCGTCCTTGTGGCGCTTCTGGCGGTCGCCCTCGGTGGGGGCCTCGCGTGACTCGTCCACCTCCAGGCCGAGCCGCTCGGCCAGCGAGCGGACCGCCTCGGGGAACGTGGCCCCCTCGAGCTTCATCACGAAGTCGATCGCGGTGCCGGACTCCTTGCAGCCGAAGCAGTGGTAAAAGCCGCGGTCCGGGTTGACGTGGAAGCTCGGGCTCTTCTCCTTGTGGAACGGGCAGAGCCCCACGTACGACTTCCCGCGGCGCTTCAGCGTAGGCACATGCTCGCCCACCACGGCGAGGAGATCGGATCTCTCGCGAACGGCAAGGATGGTCTCGGCGGAGATCAAGGGGACACGTGGCTTACAGAGGCGCGTGGGCCGGGTCAAGGCGTCAGGATTTTTGACCGACGCAAACCGTGAACGTTACATCGTTTTCACTTTGCGCGCGCGGGCGCGTGCGCTTGAATAGTTGTGCGGTCCTGCGCATCGGACGCCCAAAGATGGCTGCGACTCTCTCCTCGACCCACGAACTCTACGCCCGCGCGCGAGCGCGCGTGCCCGTCAAGGTGCGCCTCGTCGGCGGGCTGCTGCCGCAGCGCAGCCCCCTCGTGGTCACGGCGCTCGTCGGCCTCACCGGGGGCCTCTACGGGCTCGTCTGGCTCGCGCTGCTGTCGCGCGACCTGAAGCGCACCACCCAGAACGCGGACCTCCGACCCGGCCTCGACCTGCTGCTGATGCTGCTCACCGGCGGTCTCTGGGGCTTCGTCGTCCTTCACCGGAGCGCCCGCTACATCCACGCGGTGTCGATGTACTTCGAGAGGTCCCACGACGACCGGTCCCGCGAGGTGCTGCTCTACTCGTTGGGGAGCCTCGTCTCGTTCGGGCTCCTCGGGCTGGCGGCGGTGTTCACCGTCCAAGAGCAGGCGAACGAGCTCTCGGTCCTCGCGGAGCGGCGCTCGGCCGAGCGCGCCCGACGCGGCGAGCGCAGCTCCGATCGCTTCGAGCTGCCGGAGCCCTGAGCACGTGCCGTTCCGTGCTATGGCGCGGGCATGGTGACCGCGAACGCCGCCCACATCGCCCTCGCTGACGGGACCGTGTTCCCCGGAGAATCGTTCGGAGCCGAGGGCGTCGCCACCGGCGAGGCCGTGTTCTCGACCGCGCCCACGGGGTACGAGGAGTCGCTCACCGACCCGTCCTTCTTCGGCCAGGTGCTGGTCCTCACGAGCCCCGAGATCGGCAACGTAGGGGTCAACGGCGAGGACGCGGAGTCCCGCGACGGGCGGCCCACGGTGCGGGGCCTCATCGCGCGGAAGCTCAGCCACACGGCGTCGAACTACCGCGCCCGGGAGTCGCTGGGCGCCTGGCTCTCGCGCCACGGGGTCGTCGGGGTCCACGGCGTGGACACGCGCCGCCTCGCGCACCACCTGCGGGACCACGGCAGCCAAATGGCCGCGTTCGGCACCGGCCCGGTGGAGGCGCTGCTCGAGGCCGCCCGCGCCGCGCCGTCGATGGCCGGGCAGAACCTGGTGCCCTACGTCACGCCCCGCGAGCCGTACGCGTTCACCGAAGACCTCGGCGCGTGGCGCGCCCGGCCCCGGCCGGCCGAGCGCGCGCGGAGCCCGCGCGTCGTGGTGTACGACCTCGGGACCAAGAAGAACATCCTGCGGCACCTCGTCGATCTCGGCTGCGCGCTCACAGTGGTGCCGGCCACCTTCCCGGCCGCGGAGGCGCTCGCGCTCGCGCCCGACGGTGTCTTCCTGACCAACGGCCCGGGCGATCCGGCGGCCTCGGTCGAGGTCATCGACGTCGTCCGAGACCTCCTGAAGACCCGCGAGCGCGCGCCCGTGTTCGGCATCTGCCTCGGGCACCAGCTCCTCGCGCTGGCGCTCGGCGCGCGCACCTTCAAGCTCCCCTTCGGCCACCGCGGCGTCAACCAGCCTGTCCTCGAGCTCTCCACCGGCCGAGTCGAGATCACGGCGCAGAACCACGGCTTCTGCGTGGAAGAGGCGTCGCTGCCCGACGACGTGCGGGTGACCCACGTCCACCTGAACGATCGCACGGTGGAGGGCCTGTCCACGCGCGACGGCCTCGCGATGAGCGTGCAGTTCCACCCCGAGGCGGCGGCCGGGCCGCACGACTCGGCGCAGTTCTTCGACCGCTTCCTCCGCGCCATCGACGCCGCCGCGGAGCGCCGCCTTGCGCATGTAGGCGGAGCTGCTACCGAATGAGGGTGCTCCCCGACCCTCGCGGCACGCCTCTGCTCCCGAGACACGCGCGCCTCGCGCGGCGCGCGGGCGGCCTGCTCGCCGGGCTCCTGTTGGTCACCTCGGCGTGCAGCTCGGCCACCACGCGCACGTCGCGCGCGCAGGCCACGCCGGGCGACGATTTCTACGAGGAAGAGCCGCTCG
>DAORJJ010000433.1:0-6157 GCA_035439005.1 Polyangiaceae bacterium
GCTCTCGAGCGTGCTCACGAAGGTGAGCCGACAGCAGGGCGACACGTCCGCCGCGCGCGCGCCGCGGCGACTCGCGGCGGGCTACACGGCCAAGCTCTTCGCGCGAAAGACCGAGGAGCTCGCGGGGCGCCTGGCCGCGCTCGACGCGCGCGTCCCGCGGCCGCGGGCCGAGGCGCGCGTCGCCGTCGACGACGCGACCGCGCTCCACACGGTGGCCACGGCGAGCGTCGACGCGGTGGTGACCTCGCCCCCGTACGTCGCCACCTACGACTACGCGAGCCACCACAGCGCGCGCCTCCGGTGGCTCGGCTTGCCCCAGCGCGAGGCCCGCCGGTTCGTGGAGCGCGAGCTCGGCTCACGCCGCGCGTACGCGTCGCTCACGCCGCGCGAGGCCCGCGAGGCCTGGCTCGAAGAGCTCACGAACCTCTTCCGAGCGCTCGCGCGGGTCACGCGGCCGGGCGGGCGCGTCGTGCTGCTGATGGCCGACTCGGCCGTCCACGGCGAGGCCCTCCGCGCCGACGATCTCGTCGCGGAGGCGACCCTCGACGTGCCCGAGCTGGAGCCCTGGGCGCGCGCCTCGCAGGCGCGGCCGCACTTCCACGGCCCCACCGCCGCCGCGTTCAAGCGCGCGCCGCGCCGCGAGCACGCGCTCTTGCTTCGCCGAGCCCTTCCAAGGTGACGCGCGGGCGACTATAAGCCGCCGCATGCCGACCGTCGTCTTCGAGAAAAAAGGCAAGCCCGTCCTGACCGTCGCCGCCCCTCAGGGGGGCTCCATCCAGGACATGTGCGACGACCACGCCGCGCCCGTCCCCTTCTCGTGCCGGAGCGCGTGCTGCGGCACGTGCCGCGTCGAGGTGCTCGAGGGGGCCGAGTCTCTCGAGGCCCCGGAGGACGAGGAGCTCGACGTCCTCGACGCGTTCGGTCAGGCGCCGCCCCAGCACCGCCTGGCGTGCTGCGCGAAGATGAAGGCCGGCGGCGGCACCGTCCGCGTCCAGGCCGTCGACGACTGACCCTTCGCGGCCACCTCCGACTGCTGCGCTCAGCTCGGTTCGGCCGTGCGAGCGGCCAAGGGCCATGCTACCGTCTCTCAAACTCAGTTCTTATTCGAGGAGTGCTCAATGAAGCCGCAGGTCCGTAAGCTCGCTTGGATTCTTGGAGGGCTCAGCGTCCTCGGCGTCACGTCCATCTTCGCGGTCGCGTGCACCACGACCAACGGCGACGACACCACGAGCCCGCCGGGCGTCGACGCAGCCAAGCCGCCGGCCACTGGCACGGGCACCGGGACGGCCACGGTGGCCCCCGACGGGAGCGTCAAGCCGCCGACGGACGGCGGCGGCGGCGCCGTCGACTGCGGCGCGCCCCCCAAGCTCCGCTCGCCCTTCCCGCCCGACGCGGGCGACTCGGGCACCAGCTTCTACTGCCCCTTCGCCGAGGGCGGCGCGCCCTACTGCACCGGCGCCCAGACCTGCTGCGCGGGCTCGGGCTCCAGCGCGACGGGCTTCGACCCCACGAACTGCCTCGACGGCAAGATTGAGTGCACGCCCGGCACGCGCGGCCCGCGGAGTCGATGGCAGTGCGGCGCGCCCGAGAACTGCCCCGGCACGAAGTGCTGCATCCCCGGCACCGACGCCGGCCCGCCCGCCGTCGACACCGAGAAGGTGAACGGCACGCTCTGCCCGCCCGAGTTCCAGCGCGGCTTCTACATCGGCGGCACCGTGTGCCGTACCGACTGCCAGGCGGGCGAGCTCACCGTCTGCAGCAAGGACGCCGACTGCTCCGGCGGCAAGAAGTGCGTGCCGTTCAGCACGAACAGCCGCGACCTCGGCTACTGCAAGTAACACCGCCCCTCGCGGCCGCGCAGCGCCCCGCCTCCCACAAGGGAGCGCGGGGCGTTTCCCTTCGACCCGGGCGACACGACACGACGCCCCGCCTCCCCAGAGGGAGCGGGGCGTTCAGGCTCGAAGGGGCGACGGCCGGCGACTAGACGCGCGCGAGCATCCAGTCGGCCATCTCGGCGCAGAGCTCCTTGTACGAGGGCTCGTTCAGGATCTCGTGGAAGAGATCGGCCTTGGGCGCCCAGGTCTTGTCCGAGTGGCCCGCGGCGTCGAAGAAGCGCTTGCCGGCCTCTGGGCTGGCGACGTGATCGGCCGCGCCGAACATCTCGAGGAGCGGCACCGAGAGGGTGCCGGCGCGCGCGAACGCGTCCGCCTGCGCGGCCTGGGTCTCGGTGAACCAGCGCGCCTTCGCGGACTTGAAGACGAGCGGATCGGTCTCGTACGCGCGCGCGCGCTCGGGGTCGTGGGTCACGTCCTTGCCGGTGAGGCCGATGGGGAGCCCCAGCTTCGGGACGAGCCGAGACGCGACCTTGCCCGCGAGCACCTTCAGCGCCGGGACCTCGAGCCCGAGCCCAAAGAAGGGACCGGACAACAAGAGTCCTTTGTACTCTCTTGGCGAGGTGAGCATCGACATCGTGGCGACGAGGCCGCCGAAGCTGTGGCCGAAGAGGAACTTGGCGGCGCCGCTCGGCTTCGCGCGCTCGTCGACCAGCTTGCCGAGCTCGAGCGCGTCGCTCAGGAACTCGTCGAACCGCTCGCAGTAGCCGCGCGGGCCCTCGGAGCGCCCGTGGCCACGCATGTCGAGGGCCACGACGCCCACGCCGCGCGCGACGAGCTCCTCGACGACGTGATCGTAGCGCTCCGCGTGGTCGGCGTACCCGTGCAGCAGCCCGAGCACCGCCTTGGTGTCCGCCACCGCGGGGAGCTTCGCGCGAAAATAGAGGGCGGGTCCCCCGCCTTCGCGCCCCTTGATCGTGCCTTCCTCGAACTTCGCGCTCATGGACTCTCCTTCGACTCTGGGCATGGCGCCCTCACCCGCCGCCGCCGGGGTGCTCGGGGTGCTCGTCGAGCCCCTCGGCCGCGAGCGCCGCGCGCAGCGCCGAGAGCGCCCGCGCCGCGCGTGACTTGATGGTGCCGAGCGGCACGCCCTCGCGCTCGGCGATCTCCGGGTAGGTGAGCCCCTCGAAGAAGGCGACCGACAGCGTGCGCGCTTGGGCCTCGGGGAGCCTCGCGAGCGCCCGCTGCATGCGGTGCCGCTCCCTCACCTCATCGGTGAGCTGCTCGGGATCTTTGACGACGGCCGGGGGCTCGAACGCGATGATCTCGCGCTGCAGCGATCCGCGACGATCGCGGCGCCGCGTGCGGTCGATCGCGAGGTTTCGCACGAGGGTCACGAGCCAGGCGATGACGCTGCCCTTCGCGCGCTCGTACTGAGCCGCCCGCTCCGCGAGCGCCACGAAGGCGTCGTGCAGCACGTCCTCGGCCTCGGCGCGGTCTCGGACGATGCGCAGCGCGAGCGGAAACAGCGCACCGGCGTGGCGATCGTAGAGCGCCGCCGCGGCGCCCACGTCCCCTCCCCCGATGCGCGCGACCAGCTCCGCGTCTTCAGCATCCGTCATTCCCCCGCAGGCTCCCAAGGGCCCGGATGCGAGTCAAGCAAAGAGGACGTGGTGTATCCTCTGCTCCGGGCGCGAGCTCAGCCGCATGAACGAGCCTCTCCACGCGAAGCCCGGACCTCCGACGGGCGAGTCGACCGCGCGCGCGCGCCTCGTCCGGTGGACCGCGCTCGCGTGCGTCGCCGCGTGCGGGGTCCTCCCGAGCCGCGCCCTCACCGTAGACCCGGAGGCCCGCCCGACCCGCGGCGGGGCGATGTGGGCGGGCCGCCACACCTCAGCCGGGGCGCCCACGGGAGCCGACGCCTCGCGCGACGCCTCGGTCACGCTCGACACGCTCGACACGCTCGGCACGCTCGACACGCTCGACACGCTCGGCACGCTCGTGCAGACCCACACCGGCGAGCACCTCCCGCTCTCGCCGAGCGAGCCCACCGCCGCGCGCTTCGACGCGCTGCTCGCCGACCGCGTCACACGCTCGTCGCGCGCGATCGATCCACGCCTGCTCGGGCTCGTGCGCGCGCTCGCCGCGCGCCACCCCGGCGCCCGCTTCGAGGTGGTGAGCGGCTACCGGAGCGAGAAGCTGAACGAGGCCCGGCGCAAGAAGGGCCGGCACGTCGCGAGCCACAGCCAGCACAGCCTCGGGCACGCGCTCGACTTCCGCCTCGTGCCCGCGGGAGAGACGCGCGGGGTCGATCCCCGCGTGCTGGAGAAGGAGATCCGCGCGCTCGGGTGGGACGGCGGCGTCGGCACGTACCCCACGTCGAGCGACTGGTTCGTCCACGCCGACGTCGGGCGGAACCGGCGCTGGCGAAACTGAGCCGACGGCGCGCACGGCCGACGAGGGCGCGCGGTCGCGCCTACAGGTCGAGCTCGGGCAGCGGCTTGTGCATCGCCTGGAGCTTCTCGCAAGCCGCCTGCACGGCCCGGCGGCACCCGAAGCCGAGGTAGGCCGCGGCCGCGTCGGGGTCCTTCGGCGTGCCCACCCCGTCGGCGAGCATGACGCCCACGGTGGCGCAGCCGTCGGCGCCCCCGCTCTCGCACGCCGCGCGGGCGAGCGCGAGGGCGCGCTTCTCGTCGCGCCCCACGCCCTCGGCCCGCGCGTACGCGAGGGCGAGCTCGTTGCATGACGACGGATCGCCCGCGTCGCACGCCCTCGTGAGCAGCTCCACCGCGCGCGACGGATCGCGCCCGACGCCGCGCCCGTCGCGGTAGCGCGCCCCGAGCTCGCCGCACGACGACAGATCGCTCGCCTCGCAGGCCTTCTCGAGGAGCTCGAGGGCGCGGCGCTCGTCCTTCGGGCCGCCGATCGCGCGCGCCAGGTAATACGCCGCGTCGGTGCACCGAAGCTCCACCGCGCACTCCTCGAGCGCGAGGGCGCGGGCGCGCTCCGGCGAGCGCTCGAGCCCGGGCCCACCGGTCTCGTACAGGGTCGAGAGCGCGTGGGCGTGCGTGTAGATCTTGAGCCCCGCGAGCCGCGAGAGCCCCGCCGCGCCCTCGTGCTCGTGCTTCGGCTCCGGCAGGCCGTTCACTTTGTGCGCCTCGAGCGCCATGCACGAGTCGAGCTCGCCGCCCTTGCACGCGCGCTCGACGAAGCCGAGCCCCGCGCGCGTGTCGCGGCGGTGGTCCATGCGCACGGCGAGGAGCGCGGCGCCCTGCTCGCCGCACGCGCTCGCGTCACCGCGGAAGCAGGCCTCGGCGAAGAGCTTCTCGGCGCGCGGCCGGTCACGGGGCACCGCGCGCCCGGTGTACAGGAACGCGCCGAGGTTCACGCAGCCCGTGGTGAGGCCCGCGGCGCACGCCCGCTCGAGCGCGGCCGCCGCCTGGGCGTGGCTCGTCGGCGTGCCGTGCGGCACGACGTCGACGCGCGGTCCCCAGCCGGCGCACCCGACCTGGAACGGCCCGCCGCAGCGGAGCTTGTACACCGCGGCGCCGCGGGGGCCCCTCCGCGGCGTGGCGGAGAGGCCGCCGTCGACGAACGCGAGGTTGTTGCAGCCCGCGGGCTCGCCTGCGGTGCACGCCCGCTCGAACGCCTCGCGGGCGAGCGCCGGGTTCGGCTGGAGGCCGCCCAGCCCCTCGGCGCGCATCGCCCCGAGGTTGTTGCACGCGAGGGAGGAGCCGCCGTCGCAGCCTCGCTCGAGCGACGCGCGCTGCTCGCTGGGAGAGGTCGCGGGATCGAGCCACGCGAGCGCGCACAGATCGCCCCCCGCCGCCTCGCACCGGGCGCGCCACGGGCTCGCGCGGAGCGGCGCGAGCCGCGCGGGCGGCGAGCGTCCGGGCGGGCCCTCGAGCGCGTGGGCGATGGCGAAGCCGCAGTCGAGGAGCTGCTCGCTGGAGACCGGGGGTTCCTTGCAAGCTGCATCGAAATAGGCGCTCGCGTCGCGCGCGAGCCCGGGCGTCCCGAGGTCCTTCAGGGCGCCGAGCACCGCGCACCCGTGCCCCTCGGCGCACGCGCGCTCGAGCAGCGGGATCCCCTGCTTCAGGTCGCGCCCCGCGGGATCGACCGGGAACGCGAGGGCCCTCCCGAGGGCGGCGCAGGCCTCCGGCACGTCTTGGGTGCACGCGGCGCGGAGGGTGATCTGCGCCCGCAAGCGCGCCTCGGCCTCGCGCGCGTCGAGTTCCCCGAGCGCCTCGCGCGCGCAGGCGCGCACGTCGCCGCGCGCGCACGCACGGCGGCAGGCCTCGGGGTCCGCCGCGGTGGAGCACGCG
>DAORJJ010000434.1:0-6154 GCA_035439005.1 Polyangiaceae bacterium
CCGCCGCCGGGACCGCGCGGCGGGCGTGGCGCGGGCTTCCACCCGTGCTTCGCCGCGATCGCCCGCGCGCGCTCGAGCAGCGCGCGGCCCTTCGCGGGGTCGACCATGGCGACGTACGACGCGAAGCCGCACGCGGACGCGAACACGTCGGGCGAGCTGCCCCAGCGCTTGCCGTCGGGGCCGTCCTTGTGGAGCGCGTGGAGGAGCGCGCGGAAGCGGCGGAGCGTGGCCCGGTCGACGCCGAGCTTGTCGTTCACGACGACGCCCGTCACTTCCTGCTGGCGACCCTTGCGGAGTACACGGGTCTTGTCGGGGTGCGGGGTGAAGCCCTCGGCGGCGACGATGAAGCGCACCTGCTTCAAGAGCTGCCCGGCGGCCGCCGCGTGCTCATTCGAGGTCGACGAGAAGGTGAGATCGTCGGCATACCTCGAATAGGCAAAACCGAGCTTCTTCGCCGCGTGGAACAGGCGCCTATCGAGCCGCCGGCAGAGCACGTTGGTGATCGCGGGGCTCGTGGGCGCGCCCTGCGGCAGCCGACGCGGGCCCTGGGCGACGTCGTACTCGGCGCCGTCGAGCGCCACGCGCACCGTGTCGGGCTCGCTGGCGAGGAGCGCGAAGATCGTGGCCAGGTGCTCGCCGTACCCGAGCGAGCGGAACACCCCGCGAATGCGCGGCAGGGTGACCGTGGGGAAGAAGTCCTTGAGGTCGAGGTTGACCACCACGCCCGCGCCCACGTGAGGCCGCGCGTTCGTCACGATCGAGCGCTCGGCGCGGAACCCGTGGGCCGCGTCGTGCACCTCCACGCGCGCGAGCACCGCGTCGAGGAGCCAGCGCTGCAGCGCCTTCAGCCGCCGCATCGGCGCGGAGATGATGCGCACGCCCCCGGTCTTCTTGGGGACTTGAAAGCGCCGGTAGTGAGACACGCGCGCGGCGCTGGTGGTGCGCGCGTACGCCAGGAAGCGGAGCTCGGGGACGGTGACGCCGGCGGCGCGGGCGAGGTCCTCCGCGGTGCGCAGCACGGGCAGCCCTTGCTTCTGGAGCCGCGCCTCGTCGCACGTCGTGTCGGAGAGGCCGCCCGAGACGCCGCGGCCGAGGAAGACGATCGTGTGGGCCTTCTCGGCCTTCCACGCCTCGGCGCGGGCCACGCGCTCGCGCTCGCGGCGCGCCTTGGTCTCGGCCTGGCGCTTCTTCGACTCCGCCAGGCGACGCTTGAAGAGCTCCTTCTTCAGCGCCTCGATGTTGTGGAGGCGCGACTGCTCGGTGCGGAGCGCGGCGAGCTCGCGCTGCGCCTCCGCCAGCTCCCGGATCTCGTCGGCCGGATCGGAGGGGATGACGCCGCGCGCCGGCCAGAAGCCGAGGCGGATCATCTCCTCGAGGACGACCTCGTCCTTCGAGGTGCTGCGGATGCGATCGTAGAGCTGCTGGCGGCGATCCATGGCGAGGGCGAGTCAGGGAGCGGAGAGCGAGAGCGGGTGACCTTAGGCAGAACACAGCTTCACGCGCGGCGGCTTCGGGGACCTTCGAAGATGTCTCGGGACTGGCTCGCTCAACTCAAGCGGACGCGCCTAGCTGGTGCTCGTTGAATTCTCGGGATTGAACCCGGAACAGCACCAGCTAGGCGTCGTCCGCACAGTCGAGAGCGGGCCAGTGACGCATGGAGGGCCAGGTTGCATGGACGGCGAGCCGCCGCCCGGGTTGCAAGATGTCACCCCGAAGTCCGCCGCGCGTGAAACTCCTTTCTCCATGCGAGAGGTGCCGTGTCATCGGTACGGCCCTCGGGCGATGGATGAACTCTGTGATGAGGACGCGAAGACCCGCGCGAGCCGGGGCGCTCCCTCGAACAAACGTGTTGCGAGCATATGCTCGCAGGGGCCCTTGAGAAGTTTGTTCTGCTGAAAAAAATTGCAGGTGCAGGTGGCCTTGGCCAGGCGACCGTCGGCGTCGATGGTGAGGTCGGCCTGGTGGGTGTGCTTGCCGTCTTTCACGGTGCCGAGGAGGCCGAGCGCGGCGTCGGGCAGGGCGCGCGACGCCACGGTGACGGCGCGGGCCTCGAGAAAGCGGGTGGCCTTCTCCTCGCGCTCGTTCGAGAAGCGGAGCTTGTCCATGGGCAGCGGCTCGCGCGCGAGCTCGCGCACGCGGTAGACCCCCTTGTTGAGGTCGTACATCGCGCGGCCGGCCTGGGTCCACGCGGAGAGCGCGCCGAGCACGGCGGAGCGCGGCAGATCGAGCTTCTTCGCGAGCGCGTCGGCGTCGGAGAACCAGGTGGACTTCAGGCCCTCGAACACGCGGCGCTTCGTGAAGTCGTCGGTGTCGGCGCGCGGGGCGAGGAGGTCGAAGTTGCCGGCGGTGGCCCAGTCGTTGCGGGTCCACCCCGAGAGGCCGAGCGTGAAGGACATGTCGCCGAGGTCGGCCACGTAGAACGAAGGCAGCCCCTGCCCGAGCAGGTGCACCGTGAGCTTGTCCGTGATGGCGATGAGGCGCTCGAGCGTGAGGAGGCGTCGGCGCCCCCACACGCGGATCTCCTCCCGCTCCTTGCCCAGGTAGGGCGAGCGCGCGCACACCACCGTGAGCTCCCACGGCTCGAACACGGCGCGGATGGGCTCCCCCGGGGTGAGCACCCAGCGCAGCGCGCGCGGCCCGCGCTTCTCGCGCTTGCGGCGGAGCACGAAGCACAAGTTGTGGAGGTCCATCGGGTGGAGCTCGAAGCTGCGCGCGGGCAGCGCCATCGCCGAGCTCACCTGGAGGAAGCCGCGCACCCACGAGTCGGGCAGGTCGATCTTCTTCTCTTCGTAGGTGTCCTCGCCGGTGGTCTTCACCTCGAAGCCGCTGGGGTCGACCTCGAACCGCGTGGTCTTGTAGCTGCGTATCTTCTGGAACTCCTCGTAGAGGGGAGTCGAGTAGTCGATGTTGGTGGTGCCGCAGGCGAACTTGCCCACGTTCTTGAACACGTCGAGGCTCGCGCCCAGGCGCCCGTAGGTGGACTCGTCCTGGCTGAAGCACTCGAAGAAGAGCTCGTCGGGGTGGACGGTGATGACCGGGTCGAGCACGATCCACGCGTCGCGATCGTGCTTGTAGAGGTGGTCGAAATAGGCCCTCTGCGCGCGGTAGAAGGGCGCCATGCGGAGGGCGCGGCGGCGCTGCATCTCGCCGATTTTCCGCGTGAGCGCCTCGATCTGCGCGCCGACCCCCGCGCGCTCCGCGGCGACGGCGGCGAGGTCGACGAGGTCCTGCGTGGCCGCCCACTCTTTGTAGGCGGTCTTGTCCTTCGGCTTGAAGCGCAGGTCGGACACGACGATGTCGTGCAGGGCGCTGATGGCCTCGCGGAAGGCGACGCTCTTGCGGAGCTCACCCGAGAAATACGTGGGCTCGCGCTTCAGGTCGGGCGAAAACGAAAGGCTCGTGCGGTCGAGGCGATCGTCGATCTGCGAGGCGCGCTTGAACGCGTAGGCGAACTCCATGTCAGCGACCTCCCGCGGCGGTGCGCGCCGCGCGCTGCTCGACGGGCACGACGCGGAGGGGCAGCGGCACCTCCGGGTGGGCGCGGCCGATCGCGACCATGGCCTCGAGCGCGAGGGCGCGGTCCTCGATGGCGATCGTGGCCGCGAGGCGGTGGAGCAGGCCGACCACCAGCGCGGCCGCCTGCGCGTTGCGGAGGCCCTCTCCCCGGAGGAAGGCGAGCACGCGCGCCTTCGCGACGCGGCCTTGGTTCACGCGGGAGAGCACGCTCGTGAAGTACGGCACGAGCTGCTCGAGGCGCCCCACCTTGTCCGTCGCGAAGCGCTCGAGGTAGTTCGTGGCGAAGAGCTGCACGCTGCGCTGCGGGTGCTCGGAGAGCTTGAGCAGCAGCGCCGGGCCGTCCTCTTCTTTGAAGACGCGCGAGGTGAGCTCGCGGCCGAACGACTGCACGTCCTCCTTCACGCTGTCGATCACCGCCACGAGCACGTCGGCGGTGAAGTGCTCGGGCGGCACCGCGCGGAAGAAGGCGAACGCGAACTCGCGGGTGTCGGCCCACTTCGCGTCGCAGAGCCTCGCCGCCGCGGCCAGGCTCGCGACCACGCGCGGGCGCTCAGCCTCGAACATGCGCCACGCGGCCTGGCGCACGGCCAGGATATCGTGGCTGCCGAGCTCGACGATGTCCTCGAGCTCGAGCTCCGAGGCGGCGGACGCCGCGAGGTCGGCGAGCAAGAGGCCGCCGAGCTCCTGCGCGTGCGGAGAGCCGGAGCGGAGCAGGCGCCAGACGGTCTCGCGCGTGAGCTGCGCCGTGATCTCCGCGAGGTCCTCCTTCAGCACGCGGAGGACGTGGCTCGGCGCGCCCTCGGCGAGCTTGCGCCGGAGGAGCGCCTCGACGAGCCCCTCGGCGAGGGCGAGGCCGATCTCCGGGTGCGCGCGCGCGACCCGCGCGACGAGCGGGCGCGAGGCGTGGCGGAGATCGGCGTTGGTGTCGGCCGAGAGGTGCACGAGGAGCTTGAAATTCAGGGTGAGCGCGTCGTCGGGGAGCTCCGCGAGCAGGCGCATCCCCACCGCGCGGACGTTCGCGAACGGCGAGCGCAGGACCATGAGCACGACGTCGACCGGCACGAGCCCCGAGCGCGAGTCGAGGCGCGACAAGAGCTCCGCGCCCACCTCTTGGACGCCGGCGAGCGGGTGCCCGAGGAGATCGCGGAGCGCGGCGGGCCCGACCTGCCCGAGGTGCTTGCCGAGCGCCACGCTGACGGTCTGCGCGGCGTCGAGGGCGAGCTCGGCCGAGGGAGGGTCGTCCGGCAGGGCGAGCAGCGCGGCGATGACCCGGCCCACGAGCGCGGCGCCGGCCTCGGGCGAGAGGGCGAGCGACCTCACCCAGGTGCGCGCGAACGCGCGGGCGTCGGCCTGGGAGGCCGTGATGAGCGCGGCGAGGAAGGAGGTGTCGGCCCCGAGCGCCGCGCGGCGCTCGTCGATCCACGCGAAGGCCTGCGTGCGGGCGGGCTCGTGCGCGCACGACGCGAGCGCGGCGAGCACCTTGGACGAGAGGGCGCCGGACGCGTGGCGGCTCCGCGCGAGCTCGAGCCCGAGGCGGGAAGACGCCGCGTACGGGCGCGTGAGGACGAGCACGACGTCGTCGTCGTCGAGCGAGGCGAGGAACGCGCCGCACGCGAGGAGCGCGCGGGCGGCGAACTCGACGACGGGCGTGCACGCGCTCTCGGCGACGAGCTGCATGAGACCCTCGGGCCGGGCCTCCCACACCGCGGGGAAGGCCTCCTCGCGCGCGGGCGGCGCGGGCTGCCCTGCGCGCTGCCCTCGCCGCAGGCGGAACGCCTTGGTGTTGCGGCGCAGCTCGTACCGGGGGCTGTTCGTGAACAGCAGGTGGTTGAGCACGCGATAGGGCGCGAAGGTGTCGTAGCCGGGGCGCGCGGCGACGGCGTCGCCGTCGGTGAAGGAGAGGAGCACGCCGGCCGCGAGCGGGACGAAGTCGACGTCGGCGAGCTCGCCCATGCGCCGCAGGGTGCGCCACGTGCGCCGGCGGAGGTACTCGCGAGTGGGTGCAGCATAGACGGACTTGGGCGTCGCGCGCCACACGACCGGGTTGGCGCGGACCTTCTCGAAGCGCGCGGCGAACAGGCCGAACACCCGCGGATCGCGGCGGTACTCGGCGGCCTTGAAGAGGTGGCGGAGCCAGTAAAAATAGGGCTCCTTGAACGGCGCGCGCGCGAGCTCCGCGAGGAAGGCGGGGCGCACCACCTCGTCGTCGACGAGGTAGAGCAGGTCCATCACCGCGAAGGCGCGGGGCTCGGCGGCGAGGTGCGCCTCGAGGGCGGCGGCGAAGCCCGCCGCGGCGCCGGCGGCGTGGGCGTCGCGCAGCGGCGCGGGCAGCAGGGCCACGATGTCCTTGCGGAACTCGGCGCGCATCTCGGCGTCGCTCAGGGCCAGCAGGGCCTCGGTGGCGATGCGCTGCACGTGCCCGGGCTGCTTCGGGTCGACGCGCATCCGCGCGAGGGGCTCGATGGAGGCCGCGCCGCCGAGGCGCCCGAGGGCCCACGCGATCGAGTAGTCACGCACGCCCTTGCCGCCGCCGGCCACCTCGGCGCTCGTCGCCGTGTGCAGCAGCGCGAGCAGGAGCGGCTCGGCCTCGCGGAGGCGCAGCTCCCCCGCGCGCCAGATGGCCCGCTCGAGCGGCCAC
>DAORJJ010000435.1:0-6154 GCA_035439005.1 Polyangiaceae bacterium
CGCCGCCCGCGCCGCCGCTCGTCCCCGGGCTGCCTGGGCACGAGGCCGACGAGCCGCTCGAGCCGTTCGAGCCCCGCGCGCCGTCGGTGCCGCGCGCGCCCGCCGGCCCGGCGCCGCCCCGCGTGGCGATCACGAAGGCGTCGAGATCTTCGGCCTCGACCACGCCGACCAGCGGCCCTTCGGGTCCCGTGACCTCGAAGAGGACGCGGGGGGAGTAGCGCCGCTGGAGGGACACGCGGAGATCGGGGCCGCGCCCGCTCGTCGGGCCGGTGAACACGATGGGGCTCGGGCGCTCGAACCGGATCGGCCACTCGAGGGTGAACAGCTCCTTCTCGTGCACCAAGAACGGGAGCGGCAGGTTCGGTGTATTGTACACAAGCTTCAGGGCGTCGCGCGTGGCGATGCGCTCGACGAAGTGCAGCAGGCCCTGCGCGTCGACGTGCACGATGGGGATCGCGGGGCGCACCTCGCTCGGCAGCACGCACGGGGTCACGTCGAGCGCGTCGGGCGGGGCGCACACCGTGAGCGGCTCCTCGAAGCCCGCCGCGCGGACGAACAGGGCGCCGCGCAGCTCGATCGACGGGAGCACCTGCGCGCCGCCGGCGGAGCGCGCCGTGGCGTCCACCGCGAGCAGCGTGGAGGTCTGCTTCCACACGTTCTGCCGCACGAGCAGGCCGCGCACCCGGAGACGCTCCTCGTCGACCCAGCCGGCGGTGGGGGCGTGTTGCCCGAGGTCGACCGGGTTTCTGCCCTCGGCCATCACGCGCGCTTGGGTCTCGTCGGGGTGGGCGCGGACGTGCGCCGACGCGCTCGCGGCCACGTGCAGGCGGACGATGCGGCGCCGCGCCTCGTCCCGCAGGCCGGCGTCGGGCACGCGCTGCGCGACGCGGCGGAGGAGCAGCTCGTCTTTGCGGGTGAAGAGGGCGTCGAGCGTCGCGACCGTGACGGGCGCGCCGGAGAGCACGCCGCGGCCGAGGTCGATGTCGACGAGCAGATCGCGGCCATACCGCGCCGCGATGGGGCCGAGCCGGCCCTTGTCGAGCGCGGCGGTGAGCTTGGCGACGTCGTCGGCCACGGCCTCCGGGTGGGGCGCCGTGCCGCGCGGCCGAAAGAGGAGCGTCTTGTGCAGCGCCTCGAGGCGCGCGCGCTCGGCCGCGTCGGTCTCCACGGCGCTGCGGGACACGAGGGTGCGGTAGGCGTGCGCGAGCTCGTCGAGGAGCGACGCGGCCTCTCCCGCGGGCAGGCTCTCGAGCATGAGCATCGCGCAGCGCTGCCAAAGGCCCGGCGCGACCTTGCCGGAGAGCAGGCCGCCGGCGAGCGCCTCGAAGTCGTCGCGGGACTCGCCGCGGAACCCGTCGCCGTGCGCCCGCCGATCGCACACCGTGGCCGTGGCGCCGGGCTGGTGCAGATAGTGGGTGAGCGCCGCGCCCGAGCCCTCGCGCGCCAGATCGGAGGCCGTGAACGGCGTAGGGAACGATCGCCCGCACGCCAGCGCCGAGAGCGCGGCGAGCGCGGCGCCGAGCGCGAGGGCCGCGCGGCGCCGAGCGCGAGGGCGGCGAGTGCGACGCAAATCCATGAAAGGTCAGCCTTTTTCGTCGGGGAGCGGCGACAGCGTGTTGAGCGGCACCGAGCGACGGATGGGCGTCAGGAAGATCTGGATGGGGGAGCGGCAGTCGGCGTTGGGCTCGGACTGCGTCGCGCGCGCGCAGCCCTCGGGGTCCCCAGCGGAGCGCAGCACCGCCTTGGTCTGCGAGCCCGTGCCGTGCACGCCGATCGCCCCGCTCTCGGCGCCGACGGTCGCCGAGGCCGCGCCGCCCGCGACGAGCTTGAACGCGCCGATGCTGAGCGCCGTGACGAGGTGCGTGGCCTTCTGGCACTCCGCGCCGCGCGTGGCGTCGTCACCTGGGCGGCTGACGAGCTGCATCTGGCCGGACACCGAGGTCATCACGTGCAGCGAGCCCGAGGTCTTGAGCTGGCCGGAGAGAGTGAGCGCGCCGAGCGGCAGCTTCGCGTAGAGATCGTCCTCGTCGTGGATGTCGGTGGTGTCGGTCGAGAACGTGGTCTTCTTCCAGGTGTAGGCGCCCGGGATGCGGCAGGTGTCGACGATGCGGAGCTCGCACCCCGAGTACTCCACCGCGACGGCGCCCTCGTGGAGCACCGCCTCGAGGCGCGCCTTGTAGGAGGCCGGCCACTCGGTCACGAGCGGCTGATCGTGGCTCGCGGCGACCGTGCAGCGCGCGAGCGGCGCCGTGTCGTGCCCTGCGTTGGGCGTCACGGCCTGCGCGGCGGCGCCGGGTCCGCACGCGGGCACCGTCGCGAGGAGCGCCGCGAGCGCTGCGGCGAGCGCTGCGGCGAGCGCGGCGCGTGGAGCGTGGGAACGGAGCGGCGTCACGAGGTCTTCTACCACAGGGTGTTCTGGTCTTCCGCGACGCCGAGGACGCCCTCGAGCCGCAGGGGCGCGCGCCCCGGCAGGGTGACCGTGCCGCTGTAGTGGCCCGTCGCCTGGGTGAAGCTCGCCGCGACGAGCTTGAAGTTGGTGGTCTCTTGGTGGAGATCGCCGACCTCGAGCGTGAGGTCGACGGCGCCGCAGCGGGTCGTGACCGACCAGCTCGAGCGAGGGTTCCTACGGTCGTACGACACGATTGCTTCCCCGAGCGGCACGAGCTCGTCGCCGATCCACGCGGCGCACTCCGACTCGCCGTTGAAGCCCTCGACGAGGTTCAGGCCGAGCGCGGTCCCACAGGCCGCGCGGCCCGCGAACGACACCCACCGCCACTGCGTGCGCCGCGGCAGGACGCCGTGCGTGTAGTCGTAGGCGCCGAACCCGCCGTCGAGCGAGATCTCGCGTCCGTTCACCGTGGCCACCCCCCGCGTGGGGAGCAGCAGGCGCTTCTCGTTGGCGTTGAGCAGCGCGGGATCGCCGTTCGGGTGCACCACCACCGCGAGCGTCGCCGGCGGGCCGTCGAGGTCGACCGACGCGGCGAGCTCGAGCCCCGACGCCGACACGGAGGCCCGCAGCTCCCCGCGCGAGCTCGCCGTGGGCTCGGCCCGCGCGAGGCGCGTCTGCAGGCCGCCGAACCGGTAGCTGGCCACCGAGCCCGGCGCCCACGTCTCGCTGACGCGGCACGCGGCGGTGGGGCCGAGCGAGGTCTTGGTGGCGACGATGCGGCGGCTGGCCCCGTCGAAGGCGTAGGCGAAGCTCTTCGCGAGGTACCCGAGGTGCACGACGGCCATCCCGAAGAGCCACTCGTCGGTCTGGATGGACAAGAAGAGCCAGCGCTTGCGGCGAAACGTGCGGGCGCGGAGCCCGTCGTGCTCGGCGCCGAGGCGCACGGGCGGCAGCGGACCGGCGAACGCGCCGAGCACGGGGCGCCCCTCGGGATCGAGCATCGACGAGGGCGCGGGCGGGAGCGACGAGGGGCGGGCCACGCCCCAAATCTAGCGACACAACCGCGGCCGCACCCCGGAAATCGGTCAGCCCTCCGGGCGGCTCGGCGGCGGCGGCACGAGCACCTTGTCGAGCGTGCCCTCCTCCTCGCGGGCCGCCGGCACCGGCAGCGGGCGCGTGTTCTTCTTGCGGCCCACGCCCGCCGGGTACTTCAGCGGGAGCCCTTCGAGCGGGATCGCCGCGAGCATGCGCTCGAGCTCCGCCGCGTCCTTCGGGCGATCGTGGATCTTCTTCTTCAGGCACTTGAGCACGAGGTCGTCGAGCGCCTGCGGCAGGTCGAGATCGGGCCGCCGTACGCGCATCGGCGTCGGCTGCGTGCGCTGGTGCATGTCGAGCAGATCGCGGCGGTTGGGCGCCTGGATGGGCAGCTCCCCGGTGAGCGCCTCGTACATGAGCACGCCGAGGGCGTAGAGATCGGTGCGCGGCTCCACGGCGGCGCCGATGCACTGCTCGGGCGCCATGTACTCCGGCGTGCCGAGGGTGTAGCCGGCCTGCGTGAGCGACTCGGCCGACGTGAGCTTGCCCATCCCGAAGTCGAGCACCTTCGCCGTGCCGTCGTCGCAGAGGAACACGTTGCCGGGCTTCAGATCGCGGTGCACCACGTCCTTCGCGTGCGCGGCCGCCAGCGCCTTGCACACGTCGATGAACACCGGCACCCCGAACGCGGGGGTGACCACGTACTCGCGGCCGAGCTTGTCGGCGAGCGACTTGCCGTGCAGGCGCTCCATGACGACGTACATCGAGCCGTCGGGCATTTGATCGAGGTCGAGCACGCGCGCCACGTTCGGGTGGTCGACGTGCACCTGAATGTGGGCCTCGCGGCGCAGGCGGGCGATCTCGCTGCCGTCGCGCGCCGCGGCGCCGCGCAGCACCTTCACGGCCACCTCGTGGCCGAGCGACGTGTGCTCGGCCGCGTACACCGCGCCGATGCCGCCCGAGCCGATCTTGCGGCCGATCTTGTATTTCGCGCCGAGGATGGTGCCGGTGAGCTCGCCCTGCACCGCCGGCGTGGTCTCGCCGCGCAGGTCGAGGCCGCGCTCGAGCGCCTTGATGCGGTTCTTCTCGAAGACGCGGAGCGCCTCCTCTCCCCGCGTGCGGTCCCAGAAGAAGCCCACGCCGGCCCCGAGCACGCCGCCGAGGATGGCGCCGAGGATCGCCGCCGCGAGCCCGCCCGCGACCGCCATGAGCGTGCCGCAGAGCAGCGCCGCCGCGACGCCCATCGCGAGCGCGCCGCGTGCCGGGCGCGAGGCCTGCCACGACACGCGGTAGAGGCACTCGTCGCCGCCCTTGGCCAGGCACGCCTCGTGGGTGACCGTGGCCTCCGGCAACCCCCACATGCGCGGGAACGAGGCGAGCTGGCCTTCGCGCGCCGCGCAGAGCACGTCCTCGTCCGCGGCCTCCGCGTCGATGCCGTCTTCGTACGCGTCGGGGCGCAGGCGGTAGCTGACGCGCACCTCCGAGATGCTCGCCTTGGGCGCGTCGGGCTTGTTCTTGCCGTCGAGGCGCTCGTCGAGCTCGTAGATCGCGATGCGGGTGAGCTCCTTGTGGTTCTGCGCGAGGAAGCGGTACGCGTCGATGGGGTGCTCGGCGGAGCGCAGCATGCGCACCATCGTGCCGAGCGCCTCGGGGCTCGTGGCCCACTCGCCCGGCTTGCGCAGCGCGTCCTCGCCGAAGAGCGCGACCACCCCGCGGAGCGCCCGCCGCACGGCCGTGACGCTGAGCCACGAGGTCTCGTTCTCGGCGGTCGCCGCGTCGATCCCCGCGCCCGCGAGCAGCTTGCGCACGCCCTTCTCGCCTTGCTCGGCGCGCAGCCGCAGGAGGTACGGCTTCAGCACGGAGGCGCGGAGCTCCTCCTTCCCTCCCTTGACGGTGCTGGCCTGCGGGCTGGCGGACTTGCTCACGATGCCGCGATCGTACAGGAGGTGCCGCCGACTTCAACCCGCGGCCGCGCCGCGGGTGGGTCAGGCGTTCGCGTGGACCACGAGCCCCCGCGCGTGCCCCATGTCTTTGAACTCATTCATCATTTCAGTAGGCCCAGCGACGAACACGGCGCCGACGGGGTCGTCGGTCGCCTCGCACGCTTGCGCGAGCGCGGACTGCACGAGGCCCGCGTGCTGCTGGAACGCGGGGTGGGCGCCGGGCGTGGGCGGCGCGTCGGACAAGCAGAGCGTGACGCGCGTCCCCTTGGCGGCCAGCCGCGTGAGCTCGTCGACGAGGGGGACGCGGGCCGCGTCGTGGACGCCGAGGAGGAGCCGCACCTCGCCGCAGCGGCCCTGGGCCTCGAGCGCGAGCAGCAGCCCCCGCACCGCGCCGAGCGCGCTTCCGACCGCCACGAGCGTGAACGGGCCAGGCTCGCCCTGTGTGTGGGGGAAGCCCGCGAGCGTGGTGAGCTCCGCGCCGAGCTCGGCGCCGAGCGGCGCCGTGAGGAGGGCCCGCGCGACGACGCCCGCGTCGCGCACGAGCAGCTCCCAAGTGTCGCTCCCCACGAGCGAGGCCAGCGCGAAGTAGCCCGTCTCGCCGCCCGCGGTGAGCTGCACGACCTGGCCCGGGCGCGTGTAGCCCTCGCGCAAGCTCGGCGCCGCGTCGAGCGTGATCCTCGTGAGCCCCGCGCCCACGTCCTCGCGCGCCACGAGCCGCGCCGCTGCGCTCAAGGCGAGACCTCGCCTTCGGCTCGGGCCCGCCATCGACCTTCGTTCGCCCCTTCGG
>DAORJJ010000436.1:0-6144 GCA_035439005.1 Polyangiaceae bacterium
CGGCGGCCTCGCCGCCTACGCCCGCGCCGAGGCCGCCGTGGCGCTCGCCCCGCTCGACCCGGCCGCCGTCCGCGCGGGCGCGCCCGTCGAGCCCCCGGCGGGGTACGTCGCGCGCGGGGTGGGCGGGTGCGAGGAGCTGTGGGTCACCGTGGACGACGACGGCGAGCTCACGCTCACGTCGGCGGGGCACGCGGCGCGCGCCCTCCCAGCGCTGCCTCAAGAGCAGGCGCCCTGCGAGGTCGCCGCGCGCGACGGCCTCGTCGCGCTGCGCGTCGACGAGGTCGGCGTCTACCAGGTGCTCCCCGGGGCGCAGGCAGCGGAGCGCCTCGAGGCCACGCGCGGCGCGACCGCCTTCACCGTCATGGGCGCGCGAGGGGCCCGCCTGCCCGTCGTCGTGTCGGCGCACGCCGAGCCGGGGCGGGTGAGCCTCGTCGCCCACGGTCTCGACGGCCCGCGGGTCGTCGGCGCCCTCGAGCCGCGCGCGCGGCCGGACTCGACGTCGCTCGCGGGGGCGCAGCTCGCGTACGACCCCGACAGCGATTGTGTGTATATTGCAACTCACCTCGGGCTCTTCGCCGCGTGGCGGCCGCCGAGGATCGGCTAGCGGGCCGGCGGTCTCGCGGGCCCCGCAAGAGGGAGGCGTCGGATGGCGGTGCTGGTTCAGAAGTACGGTGGCTCGTCGGTCGCCGACGTCGAGAAGGTGGGTCACGTGGCCGATCGCGTGGTCGCGGCGCGGCGGGCCGGGTGGGACGTGGTCGTCGTGGTGAGCGCGATGGGCAAGTCCACCGACGAGCTCCTCGCCCTCGCCAAGCGCGTGGCCGCGGCGAGCGGGGCGGCGGCGCGCGAGGCGCGCGAGGCCCCGCGGCGGGAGCTCGACATGCTCGTGTCCACGGGGGAGCGCGTCACCATGGCGCTCCTGTCGATCGCCATCTCGGGCCGGGGCGAGGAGGCCATCAGCTTCACGGGCAGCCAGTCGGGCATCCTCACGAACGACCGCCACTTCGACGCGCGCATCATCGAGGTGCGCCCCCACCGCATCGAGGACGAGCTCGCGCGCGGGCGCGTGGTCATCGTCGCCGGCTACCAGGGCATGAGCTACAAGCGCGAGATCACCACCCTCGGGCGCGGGGGCTCCGACACGACCGCCGTCGCGCTCGCCGCGGCGCTCGGCGCCGAGCGCTGCGAAATCTACAGCGACGTGGACGGCGTCTACACCGCCGACCCGCGCGTGGTGGCCGACGCGCGGCACCTGCCCGAGGTCGACTTCGCCACGCTCTCGGAGATGAGCGAGGCCGGCGCGAAGGTGCTGAACGCGCAGGCCGTGGAGTGGGCGCGTCGCAACAAGATCGCGCTCCACGCGCGAAGGACCGCCGATCCGGTGGCCGCCGCCGGGCAGCCCGTGCGTGAGACCGTGGCGTCGCCGGGCGCGGCGCCGGGCGCGCGCGCCGTCGTAGGCCTCGACAACGTGGTCCGCGCGACGCTGCGCGGCGGCGCCGATTCGTTCTTGGAGCGCGCGCACGAGCGCGAGGTGCCGCTGCTCGACGTGCTCGAGCACGAGGGGGGCGACGCGTTCGCCGTCATCCCCCTCCTGAACGTGCCCGACTGGAGCGCGGCGCGGGCGGCGCTCGCGCCGACCCTTGGGGGCGGCTCGCTCGAGGAGGACCTCGCCTACGTCTCCGTCGTCGGCGACGGGCTGTTGAACGACCGCGGTCTGCCACGGTTCGCGGCCGCGCTCGCGTCGGCCGGCGTGCGCGCCCTCTCGCGGGGCGGCCACGCGCTCCGGCTCTCCGCGCTCGTTCGTCGCGCCGACTCGGCCGCGGCCCAGCGCGCCCTGCACGCCGCCTTCGTTGGCTGAAGCCGTGCCCCGCCCGCCGCACCACATCGCCACCTAAGGGCGGTGGTCGGCGTGCCCCTCCTACATGCTGCTACCTCCTGAAATCTAAAGGGAAAGAGAAGAATGTGAGTGCGCGTTTTCTGCGCCCAAGCTAGCTTCGTATGCTTGGAGGTCGTCCAAATGAAGCGACTGCTCTGGCTTGCGGGCTCATCGGTCATGCTCCCTCTCCTCGTCGCCGCGTGTGGCGGCACCGACCTGCCGGGTGAGGACCCGGACAGCGGCGCGCTGCCGGACGGCGCCCAGCCACCTGTCGACTCGACCGTGCCACCGGTCGACGGCTCGAAGCCCGACACCTCCGTTCCCGACGCGACCGCGCCCGATGGCGCCAAGCTCGACGCGACCACGCCCGACGCGACCCCGTCCGACGCGGGCGACGCCTCGACGGACGGCGGCCCCGCAGACGCGGCGCCCGACGCGGCGGACTCGGCCGTGCCGCCGCCCCCCCAGACCTGCGGCGTGGGCTTCCCCGCGCAGTGCCTCCCCGGTGAGCGGTGCCGCGACGGCGACGACTGCGAGGGCCTCTGCACCGGCAACGTGTGCGCGCCCCCTTCGTACACCGACGGCAAGCTCTCGCCCTCGCTGGGCGAGACCGCGATCGACTGCGGCGGCCCCGGCGCGGCGGCGAACCCGGCCTACCGCTGCGAGAACACGATCGCGTGCCTCGTCAACGATGACTGCAAGAGCCTCTCGTGCAGCCCGAAGACCAACACCTGCGTGGCGGGCGCGTCGTGCTCCAGCACCGCGGCCCAGGGCGTGTCCGGCATCGAGACGTGCGGCGGCGGCGAGACCCCGTCGGCCGCGCACGAGAGCTGCTGCGCCACGCTCCCGCTGCCCGCCACCACCACGCGCCGGCTCGACAAGTACGAGATCACCGCGGGGCGCATGCGTCGCTTCATCGCGTCGATCACCGCCGCGAGCGGCGGCGTCGCGAACATCCGGGCCTGGGTCAACGGCTACGTCGCGGCGCACCCGGGCTCGCAGCTCGAGTACATCGCGACGAACTTCCCGGGCCTCATCGACAGCGTGGTGCCCGCGAGCGCCACGCCGACGGCGAAGCTGAGCCTCGTCACCACGATGGGGCTCTTCGTCATCGACCCCATCAACGTGGCCGACGGCTGCTACGTGGGCAACGGCTCCTACGGCCACTCGACCTACTACTGGAACGACGCCACGCGGAACACCTTCCGCATGCCGCCGCGCGTGCACTCGCAAGACGCGCTCGACGAGAAGCCCATCAACTGCGTCAACTCGCTCATGTACATGGCGTTCTGCGCCTGGGACGGCGGCGAGCTCGCGCGCATGGAAGACTACCGCGAGGTGTGGGGGAGCCAGCCCGAGGCGCTGCCCGGCGGCCCGACCGTCTACCACCCGTGGGCGGCCATCCTCGAGCCTGGCCAGTTCAACTGGCGCAACGGCTTCCACGCCACCGAGGGCGCGGCGGGCTTCCGGTGCGTGGCCGGCTGGCCGGGCTGCATCGACGACACGCAGCCCATCCACTACCGCTACCCCACGCGCAACGCGAACGGCACGAACATCAACCTCGCGAACGACTCGATCCCGCTCACGTCGGCGCCGGGGCGCTTCCAGATGGACCTCACCCTCGCCACCTCGGCGAACGGTCAGGGCTGGTACGACATCGCGGGCGACAACCTCGAGACCGGCTGGGTCGACAACCCGCCGACCGACGCGCCGGTGCCGGTCAACTCGCGCATCACCGACTACTGCGACACGTCGTTCGGCACGCCGAGCCCCGGCGAGAGCCCCTGCACGCGCGTCGACAGCGCGGGCAACCCGCACAACGGCGTGCTGCGCTACTCGGGGCCGCTCCCGCACCTGCCCCTGGTCGGCTACTCGTGGGAGGGCCACGCGCGCTACAACGAGGCCTACCTCGCCGGCCGCAACGCGACGCCCTCGAGCTGGAAGCCGGTCACCTGGCAGTACGGCAAGGGCAGCGCGCGCTGCGCTCGCACTTACTGAGCCAAGCGCCGCTGCGCGGATGAGCGAGGCGACGTCGTCGAGAGGTGGGCACACCCTTGGCCGCGTCGCCTCCGTCATTTTCGGTATGAGCCGCCTCTCCCCGGCCCCCGCGCCTGCGCCGTTCGGGCGACGGCACCCGCGATCCCCTCGGAGCTGGTGTACGCTGTCTAGGGTGCGGGCTGCGCTCCCCCTCGGATGGTTTGCGATCGCGGCGTGCGCGGCCCCGCCGCCGCCGCCTCCCGAGGCGCCTTCTCCGCCCCCAGTCGACGTCAAGCCGCCCCCGACGGACTGGTCCAAGGTGCCCCTCACGCCTGCTCCTCCTCCTCTTCCGCCCTCGACCGCGAGCTACGAGGAGGCGATCCGTGAGCCCGAACCCACCGGCGCGCGCGACGACCGCATCCAGCTCACCGACGCTCAGCTCACCGGCCCGATGAACGGCGTCCTCGCCCGCTGCTCCGTGCCCTCGACCGCGAAGGTCACGATCAAGACGGCGGTGCGAGACGGTCGCGCGATCGGCGTGACCGTGACGGTCGCGTTCGCGCACAAGGCGAGGAACGTGCCCGCAGCGACCCGGAAGATCATCGCCTGCGCCGACAAGTCCGTGCGGGCGCTCGCGTGGCCGCCCAGCAAGCGGCGCGATACCTTCACCTCGGTCTTCTGACGTTCGGGGGGGAGCGGCAACCCGCGCTCGCCGCTCGCCGGCTCGCGGGAGGTGCAGCGGCGCGGATGAGGGAGGCGACGTCGCCGAGTGGTGGTAACACCTTGGCCGCGTCGTCTCGGTCGTTGCTGCATGAGCCGTCTCCCCGCCCGCCTCCGCGTCTTCTGCCTGCGTCGGCGCTCGGTGAGCGCGTGGGCCAGCCTCGTCGCGGTGTGTGGGGGGCTCTACCCCAGCGCCGCGTGGGCCGCCGACGCCGAGGTGCACGCCTCCTCGGTGACGTTCGACGCGGGGCGCGGGGAGCTGCTGCTCGAGGGCGACGTGCGCGTCGACTCGCCGCCGTTTCACCTCCGCAGCCGGCGCGTCTCGCTGCGGCGCGTGGGCGGTGGACCGCTCGACGTGAAGGGCGAGGGGACGCTCGCCTTCTGCCCATGCCTTGGGGCGCCCCTCTCCGTCACGTTCCAGGGGGCGAAGGTCGCGCCGCCCGCGGATCTGTTCCTCGAGCGCCCGACGCTCGCGCTCTACGGCGTGCCCGTGCTCTGGCTCCCGGCGTTCTGGCTCCGCGCGCCGACGCGTGCCGGCCTGCTCCCGCCCGACCTCGCGTACCGCGGCAATGACGGGCTCTACGGCGGCCTCGGTGGCCACCTGCCGTGGCGCCGCGCCTCGGGCGCGGAGGGGGCGCTCGACCTCCGGCTCGGGGGCTACACGCGCGGCGGCGGGGTCGTCGACGCGCGCCTGTTCACCCCCACCACGCAGACACACGTGCGCTTGGACCACCTCGCGCGCACGGGGCTCTTCGTCGACGCGCGCGGCGTCGGCGCGGGGGCGCTCGCGCCGCTGTCGTGGGACGTCGACCTGCTCCGCGGCGATCGCGCGCTCGTGGCGACGACGCTCCTCGACGACGCGGCGCGGCCGTGGGATCGCGCCGCCGTCGAGGCGACCTGGGCGCCCGGCTGGGGTCGCGTGACGGGCGGCGCCGAGAGCGCGCTACGTCGAGGGGACGCCGTGGACTCGCTCGGCGCGACCGGGCCCGTCGTCGGCTTCGGGGCGCGCGGAGCCTCCGCCGACGGTGCGGTGCAGGGTTGGGTCGACGCCGCCGCGCGCTCGCTGTCGACGACCGGCGACGGCGGCGGCGTCGTCCACCTCGGCCGCGCCCGCGGCGGGGCCGAGCTCGTGGGCGCGCTCGGCGCGCTCGCAGCGAAGGTGGGCGCGGCGGCGGAGGCCACGGGGTCGTACGGGCCCGGCCTCGGCCCGCAGCGAGAGGGCGTGGGGCTCTTCGCGGCGCTCGCGCGCGCGCGCGTCGGTGTGCCGCTCGCGCGCCGCTTCGGCGCCCGCGGCGAGGTGGCGCACACGGTGGAGCCGCTCGCCACGTCGGTCGTCGGTGGCCTCGCGGGGCGCCCGGTGCTGGGGCTCGCGCCCCTCTCCGGGGACGTCCCCGAGGCCGTGTCGGGCGCGGTCGCAGCGGGCGTGAAGACGGCGGTGGGGCCCGTCGTGGGCCGCTCCGCGCTCAGCCTCGAGCTCACGGCGGGCGCGCTGTCTCTCCGCGACCGCCCCACCGCGGGCGCGCAGGGGAGGCTCGCCGCGCGCGCGCGCTGGGCCGCCGTGTCCGCGCAGGCAG
>DAORJJ010000437.1:0-6128 GCA_035439005.1 Polyangiaceae bacterium
CGAAGCTCGCGGCGTCGAGCCCGAGCCAGCCCTCGAGCGAGGCCTCCTCCAGCCGCGCGTGCGGCCGAAAGGGCTGCGCGTCGGCGGCCTCGGCCCGCCCCGCGTTGAACGGGCACACCTCCTGGCACACGTCGCAGCCGAACACGCGCTCGCCCACGCCCTCCCGCAGCGCAGGGTCGAGCGGGCCCTCGTGCTCGATGGTGAGGTAGGCCACGCACCGCCGCGCGTCGAGCACGAACGGGCGCACGAGCGCCTGCGTCGGGCAAGCGTCGAGGCAGCGCGTGCACGCGCCGCAGCGGCCCGGCAGCGGGTCGTCCGGCGCGAGCGCGAGGGTCGTCACCACCTCCCCCAGGAGCACGTACGAGCCCACGCCCGGCGCGATGAGGAGCCCGTTCTTGCCGACGAAGCCGAGGCCCGCCTGCGCCGCCCAGGCCCGCTCCAGGATGGGCGCGTCGTCCACGAGCGGCCTCGCCGAGACGCCCGGCGCGAGGCCGCGCACGAAGGCCGCGAGGCGGCGGAGGCGCTTGCGCAGCCCGTTGTGGTAGTCGTGGCCGCGGGCGTACCGCGCGACGCGCTGCGCCATGGGCCCGTCGTCGTGGTCGTCGTTGCGCTTGTAGCTCCGCGCCAGGCAGATCACCGACCGCGCGCCCTCGAGCACGCTTGGGCGATCGAGCCGCTCGCGCACCTCGGCGTCCGCCGCGAGGTAGTCCATCGAGCCGTGGTAGCCGGCGGCCAGGAACGCCTCGTAGCGCGCGTAGTCGGCGGTGAGCGGGCGATCGGCGCGGGCGACGCCGACCACGTCGAACCGGAGGCGCCGCGCCTCGGCCCTTACGCTCTGCGTCAGGCGTTCGCGCTCGGCGCGTTCTGCGGTGGAGTCGCTCAAAACAGCACATGGAGGCTAGCCCGACCGCGGCGGCGTTGCTATGCGGAGAGGCGCATGAAGAAGCTAGCCCTCGTCGCGATCGTCCTCGGCTCCGCGTTCATCGCGAGCGCCGGCTGCAGCTCCAACCCCGTGGTCGCCGCGGGCGACGCCGGCGCCGCCGGCTCGTGTCTGGCGGACCTGCAGAAGAAAGACTTCTGTGCGGCCTGCACCGCGCCCGCCAACGCGAACCCCACGTCGTGCAAGGCGCCGCGCACCGTCAACGCGTGCTGCACGTACGTCGCGCCGCCCACGAAGGAGCTGTCGCGAGGCACCGGCCTGGTCCGCTACTCGACGACCGATCCCACGCTGAACCTCGCGTGCCTCGACGACCCGGGCACCCTGGAGGCCCCGAAGACCATCACGCTGAAGGGCTTCGTGCGCCTCTTCTCGAGCGGCAACGACTCGGCCGGGGTGAAGCTCGAGATCTTCAAGGAGGGCCCCAACGGCACCGTGGGCGAGCGCGTAGGCACGGCCACCGAGACGAAGAACACCGACGAGGTGCAGACCCCGAAGCCGACCTGGCTGAAGAAGTGCCCGGAGGGCGGCTGCTCGTTCCGCGCCTACACCTACGTGGGCGTGCCCACCGAGACGCCGCTCATCGTGAAGACGAGCGACGTCACGCCGAACGGCAGCCAGTGGAAAGAACTCTACGACTACAACGTGATGTTCCGAAACCGCGAGATCAACGGCGACACCATCGCGTACGATCCCGCGGCGGTCGCCGCGACCGACGTGAACACCGTCGCCGCGGCGGCGGGCGGCTTCATCCCCAAGCCCGACAAGGGCGTGCTCGCCGGCGAGATCCACGACTGCGGCGACATCCGCGTCGCGGGCGCCACCGTGGACACCGACGTCCCCCACGAGGCCGACGTCTTCTACTTTGGCGAGAACGAGGCCGATCCCCTGCCCGACCAGCAGCAGGCCCGCTCGGGCACGAGCAAGCTCGGGCTCTTCGGCGCGCTGAACTTCGCGACCGGCGTGCCGGTGCGGGTCACCGCGGTCGGCAAGGTGGGCGGCCAGACGCTCGTCCTCGGCACGCACGTCGTGCAGATGTTCCCCGGCGCCGTCACCGCGCTCAGCCTGCGCGGCCGTCGACCCTCGAAGTAGGCTTCCCTCCACCTCTCTCTTGGCGCGGGCACATGCGGTCGTCGGCGGCGTCCACGCGTGACACCCTCCACGGCGGGCGCACGGTGCTGTGGCAGCCCGCGCGCGGCGTCGGCTACCGCGTGAACGTGGACGCCCTGCACCTCGCGGGCTTCGCGATCCGCCCGCGCCCCGCGACCCACGCCGTCGACCTCGGCGCGGGGGTGGGGGCGGTGGGGCTCACGCTCCTCGCGAGCGGCTCGGCGGAGCGCGTCTCGTTCGTCGAACGCGATCCCTCGCTCGCCGAGCTCTGCGCGCGCAACCTCGAAGAGAACGGCTACTCGGCGCGCGCGGAGGTCCTCTGCGCCGACGTCGCGATCGACGGCGCGTTCACGCCCGGGATCGCGGATCTCGTCGTCGCGAACCCGCCCTACCTCACGCCGGGCAAGGGGCGCCCGCCCGCGGCGCAGGTGCGCGACGCGCGGTCGGGGGCGCTCGAGCCCTTCCTGGTGCGCGCGCGGTCGCTGCTCGGTCGACGTGGGCGCGCATGTTTCGTGTATCCTGCACGCGAACTGCCCGCGCTCCTCGTGGCCGCCCGCGCCGCCGGCCTCGAGGCGAAGCGGCTCCGCTTCGTGCACGCCGGGCAGGCCGTCGCGGCGCGCGTGGTGCTGGTGGAGCTCCTCCCCGGCAAGCCCGGCGGCCTCCTCGTCGAGGCTCCGCTCGTCGAGGGCTAGCCCGAGGCGTAGAGTGCGCGCATGGGAATCCTCTCGTGGGCGCTGTTCGGCCTCCTCGCCGGGCTCCTCGCCAAGTTCATCATGCCGGGGCGGGACGGCGGCGGCTTCATCGCCACCACGCTGCTCGGCATCGTCGGCGCCGTCCTCGGGGGATTCGCGGGCACGCGCCTCGGCTGGGGCAGCGTGACCGGCTTCGACCTGCACAGCTTCGGCCTCGCCGTCGGCGGCGGGCTCGTCGTGCTCATCGTCCACCGCCTGCTCCGCTGAGCGCGCGCGTCCTGGGTCTTGGTCGAGGGGCTCAGCCGCCGAGCAGGCGGTCGAGCGTGATCGCGCAGGCGGCGCGCACGCTGAGGTGGTTGTACGGGTCCCCCTCGCCCACTCCCGGCGCGCGATGGATCGCGGGCAAGAGCGCGTCGACGCCGTCGACCACGGCCTGGGTCAGCCCCCACCCGGTGCCGAAGAGGATGATCACCGGCTTGCCCGGCGTGCGCAGGCGCGCGCGCGCGTCGTCGAACGCGAGCGGGGCCCGCGTGGAGCGCGCCGCCGTGGCCCACAGCTCGACCTCGTCGCGGCCGCCGAGCGTCGCCACCATCGCGTCGAGGCTCGGCACGACCCGGAGGAGCGCGAGCGCCACCTTCCGCGTAGGGATGCGCTGCGCGCTCGAGCCGGTGGTCCAGTGCTCCTGGATGCGGCCCACGAGCGTGCGCTGGGCCTCCACCGGGTGCACGACGAAATAGGAAGAGCAGCCGAACGTGCGCGCGCTCCGCGCGAGATCGTGGACGTCGAGGTTCGTCACCGTGGTGGTGACCTCGGCCCGCTTCCCGTCGAGCACCGGGAAGTGCACGAGCGCGATCGAGACGGCGCGCATCAGGGTTTGCCTCGTTCGGGCTCGGCGGCGCGCCGCGCGAGCAGATCGGGGCGCCGCGCGCGCGTGCGCTCGAGCCGCTCGGCGTCTCGGTAGGCCTTGATCTTGCTATGGTTTCCGCCGGCGAGCACCTCCGGCACGCGGGCCCCCCGGAACTCGAGCGGGCGGGTGTACTGCGGGTACTCGAGGAGCCCCTCTTCCCCGTGCGACTCGTCGAGCACCGACTCGGCGTTGCCGAGCACGCCCGGCAGCAGGCGCACCGTCGCCTCGATGATCGCCATCGCGGCGACCTCGCCGCCGGTCATCACGAAGTCGCCGAGCGAGATCTCTTCGTCGACGTGCAGCCGCACGCGCTCGTCGAACCCCTCGTAGCGCCCGCACACGAGGGCGAGCGCGGGCAGCGTGGCCAGGCGCCGCGCGGCCGCTTGGTTGAAGGGCGCGCCCTGAGGGGTCAGCAGCACGCGGTGCGCGCGCGGTGCGCCCGCGGCGCCGTCGCCCGCTTCAGGAGCGTCGGCGACCGGCGCGTCGGCGTCCAAGGACTCGAGGCACGCGACGAGCACGTCGACGCGCATCACCATGCCGCAGCCGCCACCGTACGGCGTGTCGTCGACGCTCCGGTGACGGCCGAGCCCGAACTCGCGGGGCGACCGCAGGCGGAGCGTCAGCGCCCCCTGCTCGACCGCGCGGCCGACGAACGACGTGGTCGCGAAGGCCGAGAAGAGCTCGGGGAACAGCGTGACGACGTCGACCCTCACGCCGCCCTCACGGGCCGTCGTCGGGCTCGGCGGCGGCCGCGCCCGCCTCACGCGCGCGCGGCGCGAGCCGCTCGATGCGCTCGAGCGACCGCAAGACGAAGCGACCGGCGGCCACGTCGGCCCGCGCGATGTAGGCGGCCACCAGCGGGATCTCCCAGTCGGGGCCCCCGTCCTCGGCGCGCACGACGAGGACGTCGACGCTCGGGTAGCTCATGAGATCGCGCACGTGCCCGAGCCGCTGCGCGCCGCTCTCTGGCGGGTCCGACGTGTCGGTGGCGCCTTCGACGAGCACGACCTCGGCGCCGAGGGCGTCGCAGGTGTAGAACTCGCCGTCGTCCAGCGGGGGGAACGCCTCGCGCCGCACGCACACGAGCGCGCCGCGCAGCTCGTCGGCGCGATCGCGATCGTCGACCGAGTGGAGCTTCATGAGGATCGCCTGATCCGCACGCCGCGCGGCGTCGACGCTGACCTCGTGCTCCTCGCCGTCGGTGAGGCGCACGAGGACCTCGTCCTGCTCGAGCAAGACGTCGCTGTCCTTGTTGAACAGGCGGAGACGCAGCTCGCCGCGGACGCCGTGCGCGCGCGCGACCTCGGCGAGCGGCACCCACGCATCGGGGCGGATCATCAGTCGACGATGTCGAGGTGGGCGCGCCGACCGAGCTTGGTCGAGACGGCGGACAGGAGCGTGCGCATCGACTGCGCGGTGCGCCCCTCCTTGCCGATGACCTTGCCTACGTCCTCGCGCGCGACGCGCAGCTCGATGAGGGTGTTGTTCTCGCCGGCGATCTCGTTGACCACGACCTTGTCGGGCTGGTCGACGAGCTCGACGGCGATGGACCGAATGAGCTCTTTGAGGGGCACGACTGCGCCTACTTGGCGGCCGCGAGGGCCTTCTTCGCGGAGGCCTTGATGAGGTGCGCCACCGTGTCCGACGCCTGGGCGCCCGTGCCCTGCCAGTACGCGAGGCGGGCCGCGTCGATCGTGAACGAGCCCTCGCGGAGCGGATCGAAGGTGCCGATGTTCTCGAGGAACCGGCCGCCACGCGGGCTGCGTTGGTCGGTGACGACGATGCGGTAGAAGGGCTTCTTCTTGGCGCCAGCGCGCGCGAGACGGATGTGAACGGCCATGGGAGAGAACCTTACAAAGTCACGTAATAACGAGGAGTTGCAGCTGCGACGTGCTCGGGCTGCCGCCACGGGGAATGAGGCACGGCAAGGTACGAGGGCACCTCACACCCGTCAAGGTGAAAGCGCCGAAGTGCCGCATTTTCAGCCGTTCACCGACAGCACGCGCGTGAGCCGCTGGAGCATGCCGAAGTGCCGGAAGGCCCCAAAGATGCGGAAGGAGCGGGCGCGGAAGGCCGAGAGGACCTGGCGGACGACCTCCCGGTCCTGGTCGCCGGCGGGGATGGGCAAGCCGAAGGCGCCGACCGGCATGTTGGAGAGCGCCATGACGACGTCGCTGGTCGCGCGGATCGTCACGTCGGGCGAGCCGACGATGCCGTCGAGCACGCACAGGTGCCCGAAGGCGAAGCGGAGCGTGAGCGCCACGTCCGCGTCGTCCGCCACGATCGCAAACTTGCCCCGGAGCGCGTAGAAATCGGGGAGTTTGTGCGGGTTCTGCTCGAGGTTCTGGCGCATGAGCTCCGCCAGCATGGACGCGAGCCCGTTTTCTTCGGCGCCCGGGGCGAGCTCGATCGAGACCGTCATGGCGTCGGGATTACGCGCCCCTCCCCGGGGACGTCAACAGCTCTTCGCCCACCCCCCCCC
>DAORJJ010000438.1:0-6127 GCA_035439005.1 Polyangiaceae bacterium
CGCTCTGGTTCGTGCTCGCGCCGCTCGTGCTCGCGAGCGTGTGCGTGTGGGCGCTCACCCCCTCCAGCGGCGAGCTGCTCGAGGGCGGCCTCGCCTTCGTGCGGTCGTTCGTGCGCGAGCAGCCGGTCCCGGTCGGCATCGCCACCCTCACCGCGTTCGAGATCGCCTTCTGGGCCGCGCGCCACCGCCTGCCGCTCGCGAGCCACGCCTACACGCCGCTCCCGGCGGGCGTCGCCGAGGCCCTCCGCAGCGCCTTCGAGCGGGCGCGCGGGCTCCTCGAGGAGGCCGAGGCCATCCTCGACGCCAACGGCCAGGTGGTGAAGCAGGAGCTGTCCGCGAAGGAGCGCCAGGCGCTGACCGACGCGCTCGACGCCCTCGAGTCCTCCATGGGCGTCCAGCCGTTCGACCAGCGCACCTTCGTCGACGCCCTCGTGCGGGCCGAGGGCGAGGTCGACGTCCGCCTCGGGCGCTGGCGCAAGAGCGAGGTCCGCGAGTACGTCGAGAGCGTGTTCGTCGCCTTCGCCGTCGCGCTTTTCCTGCGCGCGTTCGTGGTGGAGGCGTTCAAGATCCCGAGCGGCTCGATGATCCCGACGCTCCAGGTCGGCGACCACATCTTCGTCAACAAGTTCAGCTACGGGCCCGCCATCCCCTTCACGAAGACCCGGCTCTTCTCGCGGATGCCGCCCGAGCGCGGCGACGTCATGGTGTTCGCCTTCCCGGAGCACCCCGAGCAGGACTTCATCAAGCGCGTCATCGCGATCCCTGGCGACAAGCTCGAGGCCCGCGGCGGGCACCCCATCTTGAACGGGTGGGAGGTGCCGAGCTGCTTCGTGGGCGTCTACACGTACACCGAGGGCGAGCCCGTGCCCGCGAAGCACGAGGGCGATCTGTTCGTCGAGTTCCTCGACGACGAGGCCTTCCTCACCCTCTACGACCGCTACTCCGGCGGCATGAACGACTACCAGGGCCCGTACTTCGTGAAGCCCGGTGAGGCCTACGTCATGGGCGACAACCGCCACAACAGCCACGACTCGCGCATGTGGTTCGGCGGGCAAGGGGGCGGCGTGCCGTTCGAGAACATCCGCGGGCGCGCGCTCTTCGTGTGGCTCTCCGTGGGCGAGCGCGGCATGGCGTGGAACCGCCTCGGCGCGCCGGTGATGGGCAAGCCGCGGCTCCCGCCAGACATGGCCGGTCTGCAGCCCGCCCTCGAGAAGTGCCTCCGCGAGCGCCCCTCGATCGACAAGACCACGCCGCCGCCGGGGCAGTCGCCATGAGCGCTCACCTCGTGTACTTTGCATGCTTCGCGCTTGGGCTCGGGGCCCTCTCCTCCACGCTCCCCGGGTGCGCGCACCTCGAGAAGGCCGCCGCGAAGGACCCCCAGCGCTGCGAGCGCGATCCGAAGTGCCAGTCCCGCGACCGCATGAACGACTGCACCACCCAGTGCGTCGACGACCCCGCGTGCATGGACCGCTGCAGGCAGTTCAACCAGCAGACCGGGGCCGGAGGGCGCTGAGCGCGTGTGCCTCGTCCTCTTCGCGCGGCGCGTGCGGCCGCCACGCGGGGCCCCGCTCCCGCTCGTGGTGCTGGCGAACCGCGACGAGCTCTTCGCCCGCCCCTCCGCCGCGAGCGACTTCTGGGCGGACGCGCCCGACGTGCTGGCCGGCCGCGACCTGGAGAAGGGCGGCACGTGGCTCGGCGTGACCCGCGGCGCGCGGTTTGCGTGCGTCACGAACGTGCGCGCGCCCTCGGCGCGCCGCGACGGGCGCTCGCGCGGCGCGCTCGTCGCGGACTACCTCGTCGGCGACGCCACGGTCCCCGCGCGGGACTACCTGCGCGCGCTCGAGGCGGCGGCGTATCCGTCGTTCAACGCGCTCTTCTTCGACGGCGAGGAGCTGCTCTACGCGCGCGACGGCGACGGGCCCGGAGCGCTCTTTCACGCCGCGCCGGACGGCGTGCACGGGGTCTCCAACGGCCGCCTGGACGACCCTTGGCCGAAGGTCGTCCGCGGCGTCGCGCGGCTCACCGCGTGGGTCGAGGGCCCGATGGACCCCGAGGGCGCCTTCGAGCTGCTCGCCGATCGCGAGCCCGTCGACGACGGCGAGCTGCCGCGCACGGGCGTCCCGGTCGAGCTCGAGCGGGCGCTCGCGCCGGCCTTCGTGGCGCTCCCGGGCTACGGCACGCGCGCCTCCACCGTGGTCGTGCTGCGCGAGAGCGGCGAGCTGTCGTTCGCGGAGCGCACGTACGGGGAAGGGGGCCGCGTGCTCTCCGAGCGGCGCGAGTCGTGGCGCGCGCAGCCCGCGCGCTGAGCGGACGGGCGCCCGTCCACTGGACGCGGGCGCGTTCACGGCGACGCGAGGCGATCCCCGCGGGATCGCGCGCCTTGCCCGGGCCCGCGAATTGCTTGACGATGAAGCCATGAGGCATGTCGTCGCGCTCTCGGTCTTCTCGCTCTTCGGTCTCGCCGTCGCCTGCACGGCCGGCACGGCGCCCATGCCCGGCGCGGGCCCCGACCCCGCGGGGTCGACCCCGACCCCACCTGCGCCGAAGGGGGCCGTGACGTACCACAAGGACGTCGAGCCGATCGTCCAGGCGCACTGCCAGAAGTGCCACGCGCCCGGCGGCATCGGCCCGTTCTCGCTGCTCACGTACGCGGGGGCGAAGGACTACGCGCAGCTCATGGCGGAGAAGACCGCCGAGCGCGTCATGCCCCCGTGGGGCGCCCTCGACACGGCCGAGTGCAAGCCGCGCTTCGGGTGGAAGGACGACGAGCGCCTGACCGACGCGGAGATCGCCACCATCAAGGCGTGGAGCGACGGCGGCGCGCTCGAGGGCGATCCGAAGGACGCCCCGGTCGCGCCCGCGCCGAAGCCTACGGACCTGCCCGGCGCCTCCGCCCTCACCGCCAAGGCGCCGTTCTCGCTGGGCGCCGGCACGAAGGACACCCTCCGCTGCTTCGTGCTCGACCCCAAGCTCGCGACCCGGCGCTTCATGACCGGCACGTTCTTCGTGCCGACCAACAAGAGCATCGTGCACCACGCCCTCACCTTCGCGATCCCCGAGGGCGCCAAGACCCCGGGCGGCGCCGACGAGTACGAGTGCCCCGGGGGCTCGGGGGTGGACGGCGCGCGCCTCGTCGCCGCCTGGGCCCCGGGCTCGGTGCCCGCGGTGTACCCGACCGACGCGGCCCTGGTGGTGGACGCCGGCACGCGCTTCGTGATGCAGATCCACTACCACCCGCACGCCAACGCGAGCCCAACCCCCGATCTCACCGCGTTCCAATACGCGATGACCGACACGCCACCGAAGTACCTCGTGCTGACCACCCTGATTGGCAATTTCAATAGCGCGCCGAAGGACGGCCGCGGGCTGCTGCCAGGGCCGGCCGATCCTCCGAGCGGGCCGGAGTTCCTCATTCCTCCGAACGCCAAGGGCCACACCGAGACCATGACGTTCACGATGCCCACGTCGCTGGGCGGCAAGCCCATCCCCCCGAAGCTCGGCATCCTCGGGGTGGGCGCCCACATGCACCTCGCGGGCGTCGACGAGCGCATCTCCATCCAGCGCGCGACCCCGAGCGCGGGCGCGCCGGCGGACGAGTGCCTCCTCCAAGAGCCCAAATGGAACTTCGATTGGCAGCGAGGCTTCCAATACGACACGCCCCTCGACAACCTGCCGAGCATCTCCCCGGGCGACACGCTGACCATCCGCTGCACCTACGACAACACGATGAGCAACCGGAAGATCAGCGGCGCGCTGCGCGAGCAGGGGCTCTCTCAGCCCAAGGAGATCCGCCTCGGCGAGCAGACCCTCGACGAGATGTGCCTCGGCGCGCTCTCGCTCGTCGTGAAGCTCTGACAGCGCTCCGGGGTCCCGCGCGGCGCCCGCGGCGCGCCGAGGCGCATCGGCCATGGAAGCGGGAGGTGCTCGTCAGGGTCAAGGGGGCCGGGCCCCAGCGAGGTCCGCCGTCACGCGTCTCCGACACGACAACCACGGTCAGTTCGCGCGCTCCGTATGTGATCTGATCGGGCGGTGACGTCCCCGAAGTTCGCGCTAGGCCGGATGGCTCTCCACCTGGCGGCTCCACTCCTCGAGTAGGCGCTTGAGAGCCGGATCGGGTTCATCCACTTCTGCGCGCTGCGCAAGCTCGGTCGCAGCGGGGTTCGGCAGACTGTGAAGCATCCCGATCGCCTTGTGGCGCAGCGACGGGGACTCGTCCGCGAGTCCCTCCGCGACCAGGGCAGCGAGGTCGACCGTCGCCAGGAGGGGTCCGAGGTGGCCCGCGATCCTGATGCGCAGCCGCAACGACGGCTCGAGCGGGAGCCGGTCTCGCAGCTGGCACAGCGTCGCCGCCGACACGAGCGGAGGCTGGGAGAGCACCTGCACGGCGCGCTCACGGAGGTCGCGTGAGCCATGAACGAGCAGGCGCCCGAGGCGCTCGTTCAGACCGGGGCTCAGCCAGTATGTGCGGTCGCAGAGGATCAAGAAGAGCTCGTCGTCATCGGTCCCGGCCGCCGCGTCTATGGCCTCCGCGAGGCGCCGCATCGCCTTCGTCCTGGTGGCTTGACCTCTCTGAACGAGCGGCACCGCGTTCATGAACGCCGAGCGCCGGTTGAAGCCGCAGGGATGCTGGAAGAGTCGTAGCAGCGCCTCGGCCGCCACGTCCGCGTCAGGCTCAAGACCAAGCAGCGCGCAGGCGGTCGTCGCCAACGCGCCGGCCTTCGAGTTGAAGAACGAGTGGTCGAGGAAGGTATCGGGATCGATCGACAGCTCGGCGAGCCGTTCCCGGAGCACTTCCCGCGAGCCAGGCCCGCCGATCAGCCCGACCACTTGCGCGAAGTTGGCGAGGCAGTCGCCGGGGGCACGCCGTGCGGCGTCCACGAGCGCAGGCTGAACCCGCCCGTCTTCCAGAAAGCGCATGAGGTCCATCGGGGTACTGGAGTTCAACTTGTTGACGCCATCCAACGCGCCCTCCAGGACGTCGGAGGATTGATCCTCGTGGAGGCCGTAGGCAGACCCCAGCGGCGACCGAGCTCGAGCGAGGACCGCGGCCCGGTCCTCCGCCGAAATTTCCTCGCCGACCATGGAGGCGAGCATGCAGATGGTGAACTTGCTCCCCGGCGGATCCTCGTAGTCGTCGCAGAGGGTGCCGCGCTGTCGGATGAACGCTCGCTTACTCATTCCCACCCCTCGCATCACCAGCATCGCCTCGCATCACCACTCATCGTCGCAGCTCCAGCCGCTTCTCGGAAGGCGCGGCCTGGCCTGCAGGCGGGGTCTTTGCTGCCTCCACGTCCCCACACCGCGCCTCCACGGCGGCGAGCCTCGCCTTCAGCTCGTCGAGCTCCTTCGCCTGCGCCTGGTACGCCGCAGCGGTGGCCGAGACGAAGCTGTAAAGGTTCACGCGCTGGTTCTCGCGGTCCACGAAGGAGGCACCGGGGACGTCCTCGATCACGATTCCCACCGTGGGCGTCACGCCGTCGCCCTGGGACTTGTAGCGATAGCGGACCAGGGGGAGATCGCGGATCTCGCGGGCAGCTTCGGAGACCTCCGCGGCTGTAAGGTACTCGATGTGCTTTTTTACCCTCGCGGTGGAGGTCGGACAGCCGATGGATGGCGGTGCGATACATCGGAGGTAGATGTCGTACACGCGGCAGTCGCTTCCCCAGACGGCGGTCGAGAAGCAGATGCCAGCGCCCTCGCAGGGCTCCCCGTCGTGGACTTGGAGCTCCTTGCAGGTCGGCGTCGAAGGGGCCGGTGGCACCGGGGGAAGCGCCCCGCCGTCGTCGCGGCACAGCTCCCGCGATCCCCCGATCTTCGGCCCGCAGTCCGTGATCCAGCGCTTCCCAGAAGAGGTATCTGGGGCACCGGCATCCGGGGTCACGTCCGCTGCGGCGTCGCGCGGCCCGATCTCCTCCGGAGCCGTGGTCGCGCAGCCGCCGCCCGCGACCGCTAGCGTTAGCAGCGCGGCGAAGGCCACCCGAGCCGGAAGATTCCCCACGCCTTCGAAGCTAGCAGGTGACGGCTCGCCGACGAGATAGGTCGCACCACGGAGAGTGCGACCGGCAGGACATCCAGGAGCGTAGGCGAATCAAGCCACCTTTCACAGGCTGGCGGATGGCGGGACGGC
>DAORJJ010000439.1:0-6099 GCA_035439005.1 Polyangiaceae bacterium
GCCGAGACCCCGAGTTCATCGCGGCGATCGCGCGCGCGTCGACCCAACGAGTCCCCTCCCCCGTCCTCGCCTCCGGCGCCCTCTTGCTCGTGACCCCGTCCCCCCTCGGCGGAGCGCGCGTCGAGATCCACGACGTCTTCACGCCCTGCGGGGCCGCGCGCGAGCACCTCCAGCGGACGTTTCGGCTCTCCCCCGCCGAGGTGGAGCTCGCGTGCGCCATCTCGAGCGGCGAGAGCCCGGCGGAGTTCGCCGATCGTCGCGGGGTCGCGATCAGCACGGTGCGCACCCAGCTCCGCGCCGTCTTCCGCAAGACCGGCACCGCCAAGCAGAGCGCGCTCGTCGCGCTCGTCGCGGCGCTCGAGCGGCTCGGCTGAGGCGCCCGCCGGTGAGATCTCGTCGCGGGAGGTCATCCAGATGGCGGATGGTTCGCGGCGGCGCCGTTGGGTAAGCGAGGAGGGTGCGAGGGCGTCGGGCCCCCACTCAACCCGCGGGGCGCTGCTTGAGCACGCGCTCCACCACCTCGGAGCCCCATGAAGCACGTGTCCCTCCTCGTCGTGTCCGTCCTCCTCACCGCCGCCGGCGCGATCGCTGGCTGCGTGGGCGACTCGCCGACCGCCGCCGACGGCGGCGCGCCGTCCTCCACCGCGACCGGGACGGGGACGACGCCCGTGCCCGTCCCCGACGCGAGCGTCAAGGACACGAGCGCCCCCGACACCAGCGTCCCCGACACGAGCACCCCCGACGCGCCCGTCGCGTTCACCCCGAAGTTGGTCCCGGGGCTCGCGCTGTGGCTCGACCCGACCGCCGGCGTCACCGAGACGGCCGGCAAGGTGAGCGCGTGGGCCGACACGTTCTCGGCGATCACGGTCGTCCAGGCCACGCCCGCGAACCAGCCGACGAAGGGAACGGTCGGCTCGAAGCCCGTGCTCGTCTTCTCGGACTCCACGTGGCTCGCGGCCGCCTCCGTGGGCACCAAGCTCGACTTCGGGACGGGCGACCTCACCGTGGTGGTGGTGTGCACGACGGAGCCCACGGCGACCACGGCGCTTACCGGTGTACTCTACAAGTTCCCCGACGTGAGCGCGTCGCCCTTCGACGGCCTCCAGGTGTACGCGAACCTCGGCGGCGGCGGGAAGCCAGGCGCCGGCCTCGCGGGCGAGGGCCTCATGCTGACCGCGAGCGCCGGCAGCGTCTCGGACGGGAAGCTCCACCTGCTCGCGCTGCGCCGGGCGGGCACCAAGCTCACGCTCCGCCTCGACGGCGCCGAGGTCGCGACGATGACGGCGGCCGCGAGGAGCGTGGACACCGCGAGCCCGCTCCAGGTCGGCGGCCGCGCGGCCCTCGTCCACAACGCGCCCAACAAGCTGGGCGACGTGCTCATCTACAAGGGGACCGTCTCGGACACCGACTTCACGAGCCTCGAGGGCTTCGTGAAGACCAAGAACGGCCTCTGACCTCCTCGAAGCGAACGACGAGCTTCGTCCCTGCGGTGCCCGAAGCTCGAAGCCGCCCCGCCGTCCCCCTCCGAGCGTCCGTCCACGAAAGCGCCCCTGCGCTGTCGAACGGCAGCGCGGAGCCCGAGGGCGGCGCACGAAGCAACCGCGCGATCACCTCACGGAGCGTCCCCATGAACCAGCGTCCCTCACGGTCCCGTCGAAGCGCCCGCGCGCTCGCCCTCGCCTCTGCGCTCGTCGCCGTAGGCTGCTCGTCCGCCGCCACGGATCCCCCCGGGCCGGGCGCGGGGGGCCTCTACCGCGGAGGGACCCGCCTCAAAGTGCGCGTGATGACGGCCGACGGCGACGCGAAGGCCTTCCAGGGGTTGCACGACGCGACGCTCGACGTCGACTGCCTCCCAGGCAAGGCGGCGGACGGCTCACTGCGCTGCATCCCGAGCGGCGGGCTCGTTGCCTATTCGGACGCGCAATGCACCCAGCCGGTCGTGGTGAAGGGCGGCGCCGGGTGCGGCACCGTGTCGAAGTTCGCCGCGGCCCAGCCGAAGGGCGGCTGTGGTGAGGTCGAGGTGTACGAGGTCGGCGCCGACGTGCCGGGGACCGCGGCCTTCACGGGCGGACCGGGGAAGTGCTTCCCTCTTCCAGCGGCCAACGTCCCGGGCCTCGCGGCGGCCACGCGCGTCGACCCCTCGAGGCTCGCGGCGTTCACGGAGGCCGACGTCGCCGCCGGCCCGGTCACGCTGAAGGTCGTGAACAGCGCGGACGGCGCGTCTGTCGTGCTCGGGACGACGATCACCGCGACCGGCGAGGCCTGCACGGCGCGGCCTCCGCTGAACGAGCCCCAAGGGGCCCCCGCGTGTTTTCCTCACGGATCCTCGGCGGATCGCGACGCTGGCGCCTTCGCCGACGCGGCGTGCGCCACGCCGGTGGCGAGCACCCCGGCGGCGGACACGTGCCGCCGCGCTCCGGTGAAGTCCGCGACGCTGTTCGTCGCCACCGGCGACGCGTGCCGCGGCTACCGGGAGGAGTTCTACGCGCTCGGCGAAGAGACCAGCGCGGGCTTCATGAAGGTGGGAGGCACCTGCCAGCCGGCCGTCCCCGGCGATCCGAGCGCGCCGGCCTACAAGTACTTCAAGCTCGGCGCCAAGCTGGACCTCGCCGCCGCCGCCCCGGCGGCCCAGCGCGCCACGCTCGGCACGGGCCGCCTGAAGGTCACCCAATACACCGTAGGCGGGACGGTCGTGAGCGAGGACACCGGGGGCTTCGTGGACGGCGAGACCTCGTGCTCCTCGAGGCCGTTCGCCGATGGGGTGCTCCGCTGCGTGCCCGAGGTCCTCGTGACGCGCGGCGGGGATCAGCCGGTCTTCGGCGACGCGGCCTGCACCAAGCGCGTGTACCGCTCGAACGCCTCGGCGTGCGCCACGACGGCGCCCCGGTACCTCGTCGAGGAGAGCGACCCGTGTGGAAAGGTGGGGAAGGTGTACGCGCTCGGCGCTCCGTTCTCCGGGACGCAGGCCTATTTCGGCGATCCGAACGACGCCAAGGTGTGTATCCCCTTCCCGGTCGCAGACGCCAAGCTGTACGAGGCGGGCGCCGAGGTGGCGCCCGACACCGCGTTCCCAAGGCTGACCACGCGCTTGGAGTGAGCCCGCCACGACTCGGTCCCGAGGTCGGGTCCGAGCCGCGGTGGCGACTCGGGTTGACGTCCCGGGGGGAGGCGGGCGGGGCCGGGAGAGCCCTCAGGGGTCGGCGGCGAGCGGTCGGTCCCGGTGGGTCGCGCGCCCGGTCCGAGCGAGACGCGCCACGAGGAACCTCGACCACGGTCTCGAGGTCGATCGCCCGGCGGCGGAGCCTACGGCCGGCGCTCTACGTGGCACGTCGGTCGGATCGCCGCGTCACCCCAGTCGCACGACAGGCGACCCCTCGGCGCGCTCTTGCGGCGCGAGGCTTGATTCGGCTACGCTCGTCCAGGCCCACGGCGAGGAGTGCCACGATGGGATCGTTGACCAATGAATTCCTCACGATCTCGCTGCTCATGCTCGCATTTGGCAGCTCGTCGTGCGGCGGCCGCGCGCTGCCGAGCGGGGCACCGCACACGATGCTGGGGTCTCAGCCGGCGATTGCCGAAGAACCTGCGCTGGATGGACGATTGGTCCGATTCCCTGTTTCGGGCTCCGTGACGGTCGTCGACTTCTGGGCGACGTCGTGCCAGCCCTGCCTGACCGTCATCCCAAAGCTACAGGAACTCTACGATACGCATCACGCCGCCGGCCTGAACATCGTCGGCGTCGCGTCCGACGACAACCCGGGTTTGGTCGACCAGACCACGAAGCGAATGAATGTCTCGTATCCCAACGTTCTCGACCCTGCGGGCACGCTGCGCGGGCAGTACCTCGTCGACGAGCTTCCTCAGACTTTCATCTTCGATCGCGACGGGAGACTTCGCGTCGTCTTCAAGGGAGGCCGACCAACCGACATCGAGGGACTTCAGCGCACTGTGGTCACGCTACTAAGTTCGAGCGGAGGTCAGTGACATGCGATTTCTACGCTGGGCGTCCATCCCGGTCGTGGGTCTACTCGTCCTCAATGCGTGCGGTGGCCCACCAAAGCTGGCGACCCAGGCAGGGGTTCGTGAGGCAGACGGGCAGATCGAGACGTGCCGGGTCGCCCGCGATCCGCTAAACCCGTTTGTGGTCGAGTGGCCCGCAACCAGCAAGACGGCGCTTGACACGACAGCCCAGCGGGGTGCGGTCGTCGTGAGCTACGTAGGGTGCAACCTCAAGGTCCTGCCGCGCTGTCGCGCGCCCGGCACGTATCGGCTTCTCGTCTCCTCACCCGCGCGAGATTCCTTCGAGCTCAGCTCCGCCAACGACCTCTACGCGCGCCTTCCTCTCGGGGCCGCCTCGTTGAAGGGGCAGTTGGCCTCGGGCAACTCCCTTCGCCTCTCCTACATCAGCGTTGGGCAAAAGACGTTGGGGGCCCCACCACCGACCATGACGGGTGATTGCGAAGGCGCCACGCACTTCGTCGACGGCATCACGGTCGGGGCGTTCACGCTCGATACGAGCGCGCATTCGACTGCCAGCGGGGGAGTCGCGGTCGGCAACGTCGGGGTGGGGGGCGAGCGCCGCGAGGGTGCACGAACCCTCAAGTCACAGGGTGACATGGAGCGATGTGAACGGGTGTCGCCCGGCGCCGACTGTGGCGCGGTGCTGCAGCTGACCCTCGTCGCGTTGGCGAAGAGCGGCGCTGGCGCCCAGGTGCCTCGGTCGGACCAGCCCTCACCCACCGTCCCGAGCTCAAGGCGCTGGGCGGGTGAGGGCGCGGATCCTTGCTTTGCGGCGGTGGTGAATCAGGGAGGTTTCAGCGACCCGGGGCTCACGAGAGCGCTCGACGCTCTCGCGACGTCGCGCCTCGCCGACGCGCGGCGTTTCGGCCAACAAGCCACAAAAGAGGGACGGCCCGCGAGCGAGCGCGCGGTCGCCTACTTCATGTTTGGACATCTCTTCGAGCTCGATGCGAAGAATGAGCAGGATCCACTACGCGTCGAGCTGGCCAAACAGGCGTACGAGGAGCTCGTCGCGAAGCTCGATGGGCCGCTGCTTCCCGCAGCACAATTGCGACTGGCCGCGATCGACGAAGGACGCGCGCTGTACCACGCGGAGCGCGCGATCGTGGGGGCACGGAACGTCGTTGGTCCTCTAGAGGAGTGCTCCGCAGGCACGGAGGCGCGCGCGACCTCCGCCGCCGCCGACGCGTATGCGAAGGCGAAGGACCGAGATCCAGCGCACGCCCCGTCCTACTTCTCGTCCATGCTGGGCTCGCGGGCAGCGCCACAAGCCCTCGGCCAGCTGGCGAGGAGGTATGCCGAGCTGCGGAAGCCCGGAGGGCAGGAAGTCATCGAGGCTGCGCTCACGGCATTTCCGGCGGCCCGGTGCGCATTGCTTCAAGAGCTGGCCGCCATGAGTTGGGGACCGTCGAAGGACCGTCGGAGGGCAGCCTTCCAAGACCTCGCGAGCGCGCCGGCGACGGAACCCGAGTGCCACCTCGCTGCCGTCGGAGCGGGCTACGTCCTCGCGAGCGCGTGGAAGACGGAGGCGCTTGGCGACGTGGCCCGTCCCGGAACCAACGACAGGAAGACCGTGGCGCTCGCACTTGAGCTCGCGACCTGGGTGCTCGCGAACTCAAGCGACGACGACCTGCGCCGCGCCACCTACCCGGGGCTGAAGTCGATCGAGCGTCCGGGCGGTCGGGCAGCGGTCGAGCGACTGAAGCAGCAGCTCGAGGCCTTCTAGTCCGCTGGAATAGGATTCTCTCGCAAACGAATCCAGCTCGTGATCAAACCGGTACGACCTCGAAGGCGCCGAGGGCCACGCGCGCTCCGTTCACGAGCGCGTCGACCGCGTGAGTCCCCGGACGCGGCACGCGGGTGGTGTGGACCGCCAGCGAGAGCGTCTTCGCCAGCGCCACCCGGCCGCGCGCGGGCAAGCTCACGCGCGCGACCTTGAACACCTTCGCGCGCGTGGCTCCGCGCACCTTCACGAACCCGACCGAGAGATCGACGAGGAGCTCCTGCGCGCGCGACGCGCGGCTGACGAGCTCGAACGAGACCTTCACCGCGCCGCCGATGGCGAAGCGCGGCGGCTCG
>DAORJJ010000440.1:0-6093 GCA_035439005.1 Polyangiaceae bacterium
CGATCTGACGAGCCTCCCGCCGTCACCGGGCCCCGCGCTCGGCGACCGGCGTCACGACGAGGTCGTCCAGGCCCTCGAACGGGCCGCGCTCGCAGCCCACGAATCGTCCCATCACGCGGCGCCGCCGAGCCGACCCCGGTCGACAAGCGGCTCATCGTGTCCGGAGCCGACGTGACGCCTCGCGCCGAGCCGCAGCCGCCGCTCACGATCGACCGGCTCGTGCGGCTCTCGCTGGAGCCCGGCCGCGTCGGGAGCGCGCGGGTCGTCCTCCGCGGGGCGTGCTTCGGCACGATGGCGGAGCTCGCGACCGGCGCGGCCTGCGTCGACACGGAGAACGTGCGGATCCCGCTCACGACGACCGCGCTCGACCCGGACATGTCGCTCCCCACGGGCAGCCTCCAGGGCGGCTTCGGCGCGCCGGAGCCCTGCGGGGGCGCGCCGCGCGCCGACGAGGTGTGCGTGCCCGGCGGAGCGTTCGTGTTCGGCAACGCCAGCGAGTACGGCAAGGGCGATCTCGATGGCGTGCCCGAGCGGGTCGCCCGCGTGCGTGCATTTTACATGGATCGTCACGAGTTCACGGTCGGCCGCTGGCGCCCCCTCTTCGAGGCCAACATGACCGGCGAGCCGGGGGAGCTCATCGCCAACGACGGCCCCATCGTGAACAGCCGCACCAACGAGACCGACAAGGCGCTGTGCACGGCCAGCTTGACGCCGCTCGGCCGCGAGGACTTCGCGCTGACCTGTCTGAGTTGGCCGATCGCCCGGACTCTCTGCAGGCTGAGCGGGGCCGACCTCCCTACCGAGGTCCAGTGGGAGTACGCCGCCCAGCTGGCAGGGCGCGCCGCGAAGACGCCCTACCCCTGGGGGGGAGACCCCGTGACCTGCGACCGCGCGGTGCACGGCCGACTCCTCGGTGGAGACCTCGGCCGAAGCCGCTGCACCGAACGCGGCGGCGGCCCCGTAGGGGTCGACGCGGCGGGAGGCCCCGGCGGGGATGTGACGGCGCTCGGCGTCGTGGGCCTCGGGGGCGGCGTCTCCGAGTTCGTACGCGACGCGTTCTTCCGCTACGACAGCCCGTGCTGGCGGAGCGCGGGTCTGCTCGATCCGACCTGTCCGCCCGAGGCCGGACCCCAGCGACAGCTCCGAGGCGGGAGCTGGAGTTCGAACGCGGCGTCGGTGGCCTCCTCCACCCGGCGCGCGGTGGAGAGCGGCCAGTACGCGGCGAGCGTCGGCTTCCGGTGCGTTCGCGCGGCGTCCCCACCAGGAGGCGGCTGATGCGCCGCGCCCTCGCCTTCGCGCTGCTCGCGGCCGCGTGCGCGCCTGCGCCGCTCCCTCCGACTGGCCACGTGCTGCTCTTCTTCGACACGGACGCCCCGGTGCCCGAGGCGGTCGGCGAGGCGGCGCCCGCCCCCGCCGGCGTGGCGGCGCTCGACGTACAGCCGCTCTTCGACCGGCTCGAGGTGGAGGTCTTCGAGCCGGGCGCGACCTCGCCGTGCGAGGGGTGTCGCCGCGAGTTCGTGCTCGATCGACGCACGCTCGCCGAGCTGCGCGCGTCCATTCAAGTGCCCGCGAGGCCCGGCGTGGCGGGGTACCGCGCGCGCGCCCGCCTCTTCCTGGCGGCGCACCTCGTGGACGGCGGAGGGCCGCCCTCCAGCAGCACGGTCGAGGTCGTCGCGGCGCTGCCGATCGCTCCTGCGGAGGGAGCCGCCGAGGCCACACTCCTGCTCGCAACGGACGACGTCGGCGCGCCTCGTGGCACTTTGGGTGCGCCCACGCCGCTCATCGACGGGAGACCCGCCGGCTCTCGCGTGGGGACCTGGCTCGGCGCGGCGAAGCGGGACTGCGCCTCGCCCCCGCGCGCCGGAGAGGTGTGTGTGCCCGGCGGCGCGTTCTGGATGGGCCGCCCCGGCGAGCGCGCGGCCCTCCCCGAGAACGACGCCGACCTCGCGCGCCTCGTCGTCGTTTCGCCCCATTTTCTCGACGCCGACGAGGCGACGGTCGGCGACGTGCGCGCCTTCGAGAAGGGAGAGGTCGGCTTCATCGCCTGGAGCCAAGCCACCACGGGCGCCTCCACGCGCGACTACTGCTCGTTCACGGCGACGCCGGGCGCGCGAGACACGTTGCCTGCAAACTGCATGTTGTGGACCGCGGCCCGCCACTTCTGCCTCTCGCGCGGCAAGGACCTCCCCACCGAGGCGCAATTCGAACACGCCGCGTCCGCGCTCGCCGCGCGCCGGTTCCCGTGGGGGGACGATCCTCCGGCGTGCGATGACGCCGTCTGGGGACGCGGCGGCGCGGGCTACCTCGCGCCGATCCTCGCGCCGTGCCGCGCTCGCGCGCTGACCCTGGGGCCCGACTGCGTGGGCGACGCGTGCGCCGGATCGCGGCGCCGAGACTCCTTGACCCTACGAGGCGGCGTGATCCGGGACCTCGCCGGCAACGTGAGCGAGTGGGCGCTCGACCGCTTCAACCGCCAAGACGAGGCGTGCTGGTCGGCCGCGGGTCCGCGGAGGGATCCGCTCTGCACGCTCCCGGGCGGCGGCGGGGTGCAGCTCGCCGTGCGCGGAGGCTCGTGGCTCGCGAGCGGTGGCGCCCTCGCCGCGTCCGCGCGCGCGGCCCAAGACCTCGACACCTTCCAGCCGTTCACGGGCTTCCGCTGCGCCCGGCCGGACGGAGGGCGCTGCGGGAAGCTCAAGCCGGGGCTGTATTCCGGTGCGACCCGCGGCGGCGACGCGGGCACCCTGCTCACGGTCGGCGTCGGGTGCAGCGGCGTCGTGTCTGTTGTCGGAGGCCACCGGGACAACAACCCGTTCTTCCTCGTCGGGGCGATCGATCGCGGCGATCAGGTGGTCCTCGACGGCGCGGACTCCTTCGCGCCCAAGGTGGCCCAGAGGTTCGTGGGCCAGGTCGTCGACTCGGAGCACATGGAGGGGACGTGGACCTCGGGCGACGGCAAGTCGGGCACCTGGAGCGTCGGCCCCAAGCCCTAGCCGCCCTACCGCCGCAGCCCCACCACCGCCGTCACCGCGCCCTGCCCGGCTCGGGCCTCCAGCCGCACCTTGAGCGCCGCGCCCCGCACGCACGCGGACACGCCGCCGCTCGACTCGCCGTGCGCCCTGTCGAGCTCGGCGCCGCTCGCCGCGTCGAACAGCCGCAGCTCGACCCCCTGCCCCGGCCCCTCGATGCCCACGAACGCGTGCAGGCATCCGCCGGCGGGGACGTCCTCGGTGAGGGTCGCGAGGTGGGTCGCGTCGAGGGTGAGCTTGCGGAGGCCGACGGCCGTGCCCTCGATGAGCTCGTGCTCGCCGGCGGCGGCCCGCGCGAGCATGCGTGAGGCGGCGAGCGGCGCGGCGGAGAGCTCCGCGCCGGACCAGAGCGCCGGCCGCACCTCCAGGGCGAACGGGCCACCGGCCCCGCGGCTCTCGAGGTCGAAGCGCACGCGCGCCTTCGCGCCGGCGCACACGAACGCCACGGCGCCGGCGGGGCCCTCGGCCGCGCCGAGCAGCTCGCCGCCCGCCCCCCACGCCTCGAGCTGCGCGCGCCGCACGGGCGCCCCGGCCACGAGATCGACCCGCGCGCACTCCGTCTTCAACGTCTCGAAAATGCTTACTATTTTCGCGGCCGGCAGATCGCCCCGGCGCGACGCGGTCGCGGGGGCGTAGCCCGCCTGGGCGAGCGCCGTCGCGCGTTTGCGCAGCGCCTCGGGGAGGGGCAGCGCCACGCCGTGGTGCGCGAACTCAGGCCGGCTGCGCGCCTCCTTCGCGAACTCGGCGGACGCGCGAGACATCACGACGGCGACGCTGCCCTGGCCCACGTGCGAGCGGAGGCGCAGCGAGCCGGTGAGCGGCGCGTCGGTGCACACGACGAGCGAGCGCGCCTCGGCCGCGCCGCGGGCCCGCGCGATCTGCCGTCCGTCGGCGTCCGAGAGCTCCGCCTCGACGAGGCCCACGTCGTCGTCGGGCACCAGCAGGAGATCGAGGCACTCGCTAGGCCCACCGCTCACGGTCACGTACGCCGGCGCGCGCGTGTCGACGGGAACGGCGACGCGCTTGGTCTCCTCCCACGAGCCGCCGAGGGCGCGGCGGTGGTCGCGCACGAGGTCGTCGAGGTACGGCCAGTCGTCGGCGCGCTTGGGGGCGCCGAGCGCGCCGCGCGCGCCCATCCCTACGCCGACGCGACCCGCGAGGGCCCGGGGCACGGCGTGCGCGGCGATGACGGCGAGCCCGTCGCCCTGCGCCACCTGGAGCGCCACGTAGAAGCGCCGCGGGTGCGGAGGGCACACGAGCACGGTCGGCCGCGGATCGGGGCTCTCGTCGAGCGCGAGCGGGCTGCCGTCGTCGGTGAGGGCGACGAGGTCGATGTCCTCCACCGCCGTGGCGGCGCGGCCGTACACGAGCAGGCACGCGTCGTCGGCGGCCTCGACGAACGCCCCGAGGCGCTCGCCCTCGCTCACGAGCCCTGACGCCACGATGGCCACCGGGCCGGCGCCGAGGTCGGTGGCGCGCGCCGCCGCGTCGCCGAGGAGCTTCTTCACGTCCGGGGCGCCGGCGATGACCCGCGGGGGCGCGAGCGGGCGCGCGGCGGGAGGGCCCGCGGCGGGGGCCGCGTGGCATCCGGCCATGGACACGAGCGACGCGAGCGCGAGCGCGTACCCAGCGAGCGAGCCCCTGACCGCGACGCTCACGGCGTGGCCGCCTTCGCCGCGCGCGAGGGCACCCGGAAGACGGCGAGGCCCCACCGCACCTGCGCGCCGCGCGCGACGACCGTGAGCCGCGCCACGCGCTCGCGGCTCGCGCAGAACGCGACCACGCCCGCGTCGTCGCTCGCGCCGCGCTCGTCGCTGGCCTCGAGGGGTCCGCCCTCGACGTGAAGACCGAGGCCGCGCGGCGCGCCGTGGGAGACCGCGCCCACCACGACGTAGCAGCTCTGCCCGTCGAGGGGCACGGGGACGCGCGTCGTGCCCGTGACGCCCTGCGCGACGAACACCGGCGCGCCCTGCACCGAGGCGCGTCGCTTGCGGAGGGCCCGATCCATGCGGAGGCGGGCGTCCTCCCCGAAGAGCGCCGGCACCGCGTCTCGCACCGGGAACCGCGCCGAGACCAGGACGAGCTCGCTGCCCTCGGGGGCGCCCGTCACGGAGACCGTGATGTCCTTCGTGGTGGTCGTGCAGGGCTCGAGCCGAGCGTCGGGTGCGTCGGACTTGTCGCGAGCGACGAGCGCGTCGTCGCGGGCCTCGGCGTCGACGTCGACGGCCTCGGCCTCGGCGTGGCCGAGCGCCGTCGCGACCACGGTGATGGTCGTGCACCCGGGGCGGAGCCTCAGCCGCACCTGGCTCGCTGGGCCTGCGCTGCGCACGCGCTTCTGGTCTCCGTCGGTCGCGCCTGCCGCGAGGGCGTGCGCCGCCGCCGCCCTCACGCGACTCTCGGGGGCGGCGAGGTGGATCGGCAGCGCGGGCTCTGGCGGTCCCTCTCTGGGGGTGCCGCGCTCCGGGAGGAGCGCTCCGAGCGGGGCGAGCGAGAGGGTGGGCGCGTGCGACACGCTGAGCACCTCGACGGCGCCACGCCCCGACTCGTTGGTCACGACGAGGCGGACGGCGCCCTCCTGGCAGCGCGAGAGCTGCAGCGCCCCGGCGTGGCTCACCGCCCGGGCAGCGACATCGAGCCCCGGGTCGGAGAAGCGCGCGCGGAGGCTCGCCCCCCGGGGGCCGAGGACCGCCACGCGGACGCACCAGCCCGGCGGCGCGGCGGGGAGACGGAACGACGCCGTCTCGTCGTCGAAGAAATAGCGCGAGCCCTGGAACATCGGCCGTGCGCCTGCGCGCTGCCAGGCCGCGCCCACGCGATCGCGATCGCCCAGGAGGTCCGCCGCGGCCGGTGAAGCGCCCGCGAGCAGCGCGAGCGCTCCGAGCGCTCCGAGCGCTCCGAGCCTGAGCCCACGCGCCGCGGGACGGACGCCGCTCCTCACGCGTGGCATCGCAGCAAGGGGGGGCGGCTCACGCGGTCACGGTACCACCCCCGGACCTCGGGTGTCGTCGAGCGTGTCGCTGGGCGCCCCCACCCCGAGAGCAATCCGCCCTGCCATCAGCACTACAAG
>DAORJJ010000441.1:0-6088 GCA_035439005.1 Polyangiaceae bacterium
CGCGGCCCCGAGCGCCAACCGGTACCAAGGGCTGAGCCCCACGCTCGCCAGCCACGTCACGCGGTCGCTCGGCGACGCGGTGGCGCTCGTGCTCGACGGGGGCCCGTGCGAGGCGGGCGTAGAGTCGACGGTGGTCGACGTGCGCGGCCCCACGGCCACGCTCCTGCGCCCCGGCGCGGTCTCGCTCGACGCGCTCGCGGCGGTGTGGCCCGTCACGGTGGGCCCGCGGCTCGCGGCCGGCGAGCGCGCCTCGCCCGGGCTCGACGCGAAGCACTACGCGCCACGCGCGCGCCTCCGGCTCTGCGCGCCGGGCACCCTCGACGCCCACGTGGCCGAGCAGCTCGCGCGAGGCCTCGGCGCCGTCGGCGCGCTGGTCGTCGAGGGCGCGCCGGCGCCCTCGGGAGCCCTCGTCGAGCGCCTCGAGGCCACCCCCAAGGGGTACGCGCGCGGCCTGTTCGCCGCCCTCCACCGGCTCGACGACGCGGGCGTGTCCGTCGTGCTCGCCGAGGCCGTCCCCGACACGACCGCGTGGGCCGCGGTGAGCGACCGCCTCACGCGCGCCGCCTCCGGGTGAGCCTCCCCGGAGCGCCGGCGGTCGCCTCTTGCGCGCGAATTGTCCCAGCCGCCGGCGCCGCGCGGCTATGCTGGCGGCTCGTTCGGAGGAGGAGCCCATGCCGTCGAAGAAGATCACGCCGCCCAACTTCCCGAAGCCGCGCGGCTACGCCCACGCGATCCTCTCTCAGGGCAAGCACCTGCACCTCTCCGGCCAGATCGGCTGGGACGCCAACGCCCGCATCGTCAGCACCGATTTCGCGACCCAGTTCTTGCAGGCGCTCGACAACCTCATCGCCGTCGTGCGCGCCGCCGGCGGCGGCACCGAGCACATCGTCAAGCTCCTTGTCTTCGTGACCGATCTCGAGGCCTACCGCGCCGCGACGAAGGCCATCGGCGAGGGGTGGCGCGGGCGGCTCGGCAAGCACTACCCCGCGATGAGCCTGGTCAAGGTCGCGGGCCTCCTCGAGCCCGGCGCGCTCGTCGAGATCGAGGGCGTGGCGGTCCTCCCCGAGTAGCGACCGCCCTCCCCCTCGCACGCCTCGACGCCACGGAGATCCGATCCATGCAGCTTACAGCGAAGGGCTTCCTGCTCGCCCACGACGACACCACCGGCGTGACCACCCTCACGCTGAACCGCCCCGCCACGCTGAACTCGCTCACGTTCGACATCTACCGCGAGCTCACGGACACGTTCGCCGCGCTCGACGCCGAGCCCGAGGTCCGCGCGGTGGTGCTCACGGGGGCGGGGCGCGCCTTCTGCTCGGGAGGCGACGTCGAGACCATCATCGGCGAGCTCTTCTCGCGCGACATGCGCGGCCTCGTCGCGTTCACCCGCGTCACCGGCGCGCTCATCCGAAACATGCGCGCGCTGCGTCGCCCCGTCGTCGCGGCCGTCAACGGCATCTGCGTGGGCGCGGGCGCGGTCATGGCGCTCGCCGCCGACTTCCGTGTCGCCTCGGACACGGCGCGCTTCGGGTTCATCTTCCCGAAGGTTGGGCTCTCGGGCGCGGACATGGGCGCGGCGTACCTGCTGCCGCGCGTGGTCGGCCTCGGGCGCGCGAGCGAGCTGCTCTTCCTCGGCGATCTCGTCGGCGCGGAGGAGGCCCTCCGCATCGGCCTGGCGACGCGCGTGGTCCCCGAGGCCGAGTGCCTCGCCGCCGCCACCCAGCTCGCCGAGCGGCTCGCCTCGGGCCCCGCGTTCGCGCACGCGATGACCAAGCAGATGCTCGAGAGCGAGGCGACGATGTCGCTCGATCAGGCGATCGAGGCGGAGGCGCAGGCGCAGGCGATCTGTATGCAGCACCCCGACTTTCGCGCCGCCTACGACGCGTGGGTGAAGAAGGAGCCCACGATCTTCGAGGGCTCGAAGCGGCCGTTCCAAGCGAAGCCGACGAAGGAGACGAAGCCGTGAGGCCGCTCGGCGTCGCCGCCTTCTGCCCCGAGCCGGGCCTCCGGGCGCTCGCCGAGGCGCTCCCTGCGCGCGTGGCCGACATGTCCCCGCTCGAGCACGAGCCCTTCGGCGCGGTCGCCGCGCTCACGCGCAAGGGCCTCTTCGCGCACGTGGTTCCAGAGGCCCACGGCGGCGCCACGTCGCCCACCGGCCGCCCCGACAGGCTCGACGTGCGCGCGCTCTGCCTCGTGCGCGAGGCGCTCGGGTACACCTCGCCCGTCGCGGACGGCATCCTCGCCGTCCAGGGGCTCGGCTCGTACCCGCTGCTGCTCACCGGCGACTTCGAGGGCCGCGCGCGGCTCCTCGCCGAGGTGGCGAAGGGCGAGCGGGTCGGCGCCTTCGCGCTCACCGAGCCCGAGGCGGGCAGCGACGTCGCCTCCCTGCAGACGGTGGCCTCGCGCGAGGGCGACGGCTGGCGGCTGACCGGCGAGAAGGCCTTCATCTCGAATGTCGGGATCGCCAATCATTACATAGTCTTCGCGAACGCCGACCCGGCCGCCGGCAAGCGGGGGATCGCCGCGTTCCTGGTCGACGCGCGCGCCGAAGGGCTCGAGCTCTCCGCCATGCCCGTGTCCGGCGGCCACCCGCTCGGCCGCCTCGCGCTCGCGGGGTGCCCGGGGCGTCTGCTCGGCGAGGTCGGGCACGGGCTCCGGACGGCGCTCGGCACGCTCGACGTGTTCCGCACGTCGGTGGGCGCGGCGGCGTGCGGGATGGCCGCGCGCGCGCTCGACGAGGCCCTCGCGCACGTGCGCTCACGCAGGCAGTTCGGCAAGCGCCTCGCGGACTTCCAGCTCACGCAGGCCGCGCTCGCCGACATGCTCACCGACCTCGAGGCGTCCCGGCTGCTCGTCTACCGCGCGGCCCACGCGAAGGACACCGGCGATCCCGACGCGAGCCTCCACGTCGCCATGGCGAAGCTCCACGCCACCGAGGCCGCGCAGCGCGTGATCGACCGCGCGGTGCAGCTCCACGGCGGTCGAGGCGTGCTCACCGGGGCGGTGGTCGAGCAGCTCTCCCGCGACGTGCGCCCGCTCCGCATCTACGAGGGCACGTCGGAGATCCAGAAGCTCATCGTGGGCGGCGCGCTCGCGAAAGAGCCCGACGGCCGCGCCGCCGGCTGAGCGGCCGCTCACCGGCCCCGCGAGACCTTCATGAGGATCGCCACGACCAGGGCGACCGCGATGACCGCGAGGGGTCCCATCGAGACCGGCGCGCCGTTCGCGAGGTCGCGGACATAGACAAAAAGCGCCCAGAACGCCGCGACGAGCACGATGATCGCGACCAGCCCGCGACGCAGCGCGCGCCTCCGGGTGGCCGGCGCGAGGCCGTAGAGCGCCGCGTACGAGCCGAGGAGCTGGCCCCCCGCCTTCGCCCCCGCGGTCCAGGTGGCCAGCGCCGCCGCGTGCTCGCCCAGCTGCTCGTGCGCGTCGGCGCGCAGGGCCACAGCGAGGAAGCGGACCGGGCCCGAGAACGCGTCGACCGCGTCCCCCTGGCCGAGGAGCTCGAGCACGGCCGCGGGCCCGCCGTCGGCGCGCGCGACGAAGGCCTCCGCGACGCGCACGTCGGTGGTCACCTCGGGCGCCCGGAGGCGCGGCGCGATCTGCGCGAGCCACGCGCGCGCGAGCGGCAGCCCGTTGGCCTGCACCGCGAGGCGCGCGAGCCGCGCGAGCAGCAGCGCGCGGTACGCGGGGGTTCGCACGAGCCCGAGCGCCGACTCGAGGACGGCCCGCGCGCCCACCGCGTCGCGGGCGCGCACGCCGTGGCCGCTCGCGCTCGACGCGAGCCACGTGAGGCGGTGCTCCCACGCCGCGCGGGCGTCCTCGTCGCCGTCGGCGACCGCCGCCTTCTTCTCGGCCTTCCACGCCGCGCGGATGGCCTCGGCCGGTTCGCGCCCGGTGAGACCGCTGGGCGGGACGCCGAGGTCGAGGGAGAGCGGGCTCGGGCGCCGAGCGGTCGGGCCCTCGCCGCGGTACGCCGTGACCTCGGGCTCCGCGGGCGCGGGCGCCCCCGCGCGGGCGACCCGATCGGTCGCGTTGCAGTAGTCGCACACGAGCCTCGCGAGGCCCTCGGGTGAGTCGAAGCGGCCGAAGACGACCCCGTCGCACGAGCTGCACTCGCGCACGGTCACGCCGGGATCGGCCAGGTCCACGTCTGCGACGATCGTCACGAGGCGACGCTAGCGGCGCCGCGTGTCGACGTCGAGCGCCTCATGGAGGGCAGGGGCCGCCCAGCAGGCCCGCGAACCGGGCGAGCCACACGGCGATGGCCGCCCCGAACACGACGTACGAGCCGCGGCGGAAGAACGGTCGCTGCATCGTGGTGGCGAAGGTGCCGAGGCGCAGGTGGCCCGCGATCTCCGAGGCGACGAGGGCCGCGCACCAGGGCCCGAGCACCAGCACGAGCGGGTGCATGCGAAGCGCCGCCCCCACGTCGCCATGGAAGAGGAGGTGGGTCGCGCGGGTCATGCCGCAGCCGGGACACGGGACGCCGAGCGCCACCTGCACCGGGCAGGCGAACGGCAGCGCTCCCGAGGCCACGACGGCCACCAGGAACAGGAGCGCGGCGGGCGGCCCGTACCGCGAGAGCGGGCCAGAGGGCCGCGCGCGCGTGGGCTCGGGTGCCTGGACCGCCGCCACGCGGTCACCTGTTCAGGACCGCCCCAACGATGCTGCCGAGGAGCCCCAGGCCGATGCCGACCGCCGCGAGGATGGTGGACAGCTTCGCCTTCTGCTGCGCCGTGGCCATGTCCCCGGACTTCTTCGCGTTTCCCGCCTGGACGGCGAGCACGAGGCCGCCGATGCCCAGGAGCGTGCCGAGCCCGCAGCAGAAGAGCGAGACGATGCTCAGCACGAGCGGGAGCGTGGTGTTGACGTCGCCGGAGGGCACCATACCGCCCCCGGGGGGGCCTCCGAAGCCCTGCTGGCCGCCCATGTTCGGATCGCCCATCATGCCCGGCCCACCCATGCCCGGCCCGCCCATGGCCTGGGCGCCCATGCCCTGGCCCATGCCCATGCCCTGGCCCATGCCCTGGCCGCCCATGCCCTGGGCGTTGGGATCGCCGCCGAAAGGCTGCGCGCCGAAGGCCTGCTGGGCCTGTTGCTGCTCCGCCTGCGCGAAATTCTGCTGGAACTGACCAAAGCCTGGGTCGAAGGCGCCCTCCGGCTGCGGAGCGGGCGCTCCGAATCCCTGCGCGGGCGGCATTTGCCCCCCCATCGGGTCGGCCGTCGGGGCCGGCGCGCCCCAGCCCGCCGGGGCAGGCGCCGCGGCCTGCGGCTGGCCGTAGCCCCCCATGTCGGGGCTCGGCGGCATCGCGTAGCCGCCGAGCTGGGTCTGCATTTTGGGGGCTCCTGGGCCTCCGGCTGCGCCGCCGCCGTACTGCGGGCCGCCGACGCCCATGGACGCCGCGTCGGGGAGCGCGAACGTCGCGCCGAGGGGGTTGGCGGGAGGCTCGGGCGCCTGCGGCGGCGCCGGGGCCGCCCCCATCGAGGGCGGCGCGACGCCGACCATCGTGCCCTTCAGCTTCGCAGGCGCGCCGGGGCGGGCCGCGCCCACGGCGCCCGCTCCCGGCCCAGGCGGGGCGCCGAGGCCCTCGGCCATCATCATGGTGCCCTTGAACTTCTGAGGCGCGGCCGCCTTCAGCGCGAAGCCACACTTCACGCAGGTCGGGGCATTTTCGGGGTTTTGGTTCCCGCAGTTGGGGCAGAACATCGATCCTCCAGCACGCGTCACGCGTCGTTTCGGCACGAGCGCAAACAGAAATCAAGCGCGGGTCGCTCGTCGAGCCGCACCCCTCGGCGCGAGGATATCTCCCGGCGCGGCGAATCCTCAAGTCCCTCGGGTCTTTTTTACGCACTCGTACGCACTTCGCCCCACATACCGAGGCGACCGCGCTCCGCGGCCCCGGAGACCCGCCTCGGCGCGTGCGGCGCGAGCTCGCCCGGCGGGGGCGCGCGCATCCCTGCTTGACAGCGCGGGGCCGCCGACACTAGCGTCCGCCCGCATTTTACAGGGAATTCGCGGGGGCGGTCTTCCTCCGGGCCAAGGGCCGAGCCCCACCCCGAAACGTGGCGCCTTTCTCCCACG
>DAORJJ010000442.1:0-6041 GCA_035439005.1 Polyangiaceae bacterium
GTGCTCGGAGGCCGTGACCCCCGTCGCCGCGGAGCCCGACGCCGGCGCGCTCACCGTGCGCTGCACCGCGACCGACTGCTCCTGCCCCGACGGGCGCACGTGTACCATGACCTGCCCGAACGGCGAGGCCTGCTACGCGAAGTGCGGCAAGGGCTCGTCCTGCGAGATCGACTGCGCGAGCTCCACCGACTGCGCCGCGCGGTGCGACGAAAAGGCCACGTGCAACGTGCGCCGCCAGACCGGCTCGTCGCCCACCGTGACCTGCGCCGAGGGCGCGCAGTGCCGCACCTACCTGGGCCAGAGCACGCCAAAGTAGCCGCATCACGCCGAGGTATCGGTAGAGCCCAGCACCTCGAGCACGCGCGCGCGCAGGCTGCGCCGCCCCTCGAGCTCCTCGGGCACCGGGACGTCGAGCTCGCGGAGCACCCGCACGCCCTCGCGTGGCGCGTACGCGCGGCCGGGATCGCCCACGAGCACGCGCACGCCGCCTCTCGCGAGCATGCGAAACCAGTCCACGAATCGAGGCGCGTCGCGCGGGTCGTAGAACACGTCGCCAGCGAGCACGACGTCGACCCCCGGCAGCGACTCGCCGACCCTGTCGGAGGTCTCGAAGGAGAGCGCGAGGGCGTTGTCTTCCGCGTTCTGGCGGGCGGCGCTCTCGGCGAGGGGGTCGACGTCGAGCGCGAGCACCGTGCGGGCGCCGGCGCGCGCCGCGGCCATCGCCACGAGGCCGGAGCCCGACGCAAAATCGACGACCGCGCGCCCCGCCACGGACGCCGGCGTGTCGAGCACGAACCGCGCGAGCGCCTGGCCACCGGCCCACGGGAACGCCCAGAAAGGCGGCTCGAGCCCCGCCTCGGCGAGCCAAGCCTCCGTCGCGTGCCAGAGCGGCGTGACCTCCGCCGCGACGCGCACGGTGAGCTCCGGCACGAGCGGCACGCGCGCGCGGGTCGTGTTGCGCGCGAGGAAGGCGCGGTGCTCGTCGCGTGACCTCACGGCCCGACCGCTACCACGAAACGGGGCCCATTTTTCTGGCCAAGCGGGCCTCGGCGCAGCATGGTACCGGGGTCGTGAGTCGTCTCCCGCAGGTCCTGCCCGTCTCGTCTCTCTTGTCCGTCGCGACCGCCGCGTCTCGTAGGTCTCGCGGGCGTGTCGCGTCTCGGGCGTGCGCGGTGGCCGTCGCGCTCCTCGCCACCAGCGCGCTCGCGTGTTCGGGGTGCTCGAAGGCGCAGGGCGCGGCCGACGCGGGCGACGACGCGGAGCCGTTCGCGGCGGCGTCCCTCAGCAGCGCGTCCGCGGCCACCGCCACGTCGGGCCAGCCGAGCACGAGCGCCGCCGCGTGCCCCGGCGGGGCGTGCGTCGCCGCGCTCGACATGGCGACCAGCGTGTTCGAGAAGCCCACCACGTCGTCGAACAAGCTCGGGTACCTGCGCATGGGCGCGATCGTGCCGCGCAAGGGCGGCCCCATCTCGAACGCCGAGTGCCCCGCTCCCGGGGGCTTCGTGCACATCGAGCCGGCGGGCTACGTGTGCGTCGGCAAGAGCGCCACGCTCGACCTCGAGGCGCCGCTCGTGCGTGCGTCGAGCGTGCGCCCCGACCTCCGGAAGCCCCTCCCCTACGCCTATGGCTTCGTGCGGGCGGTGGCGCCGCAGTACCTGCGCATTCCCACGAAGGCCATGCAGCTGAAGAGCGAGATGAGCCTGAAGGAGCACCTCGCCAAGTTCGAGAAGAAGCGCGACGAGCTGAACGCGGTCGTGCTCGGCGCGAACGACGTGGAGATCTTCGGCTACAAGCCCGAGAAGCTCTCCACGTCGATGAGCCAGGCGGAGCTCTTCGGCGGCAAGAGCGAGGCCGATCCGCCGCCGTTCTGGCTCGAGGGCACGAGCCGGACGATCCCCAACGTGTCGGGGTTCACCGTGCCGCCGAGCGCCATCTTCGCCAACCGCGTGCTCCGACACTCGGGCCTCGCGTTCGTGGGCTTCTTCAACACCGACGAGGAGCACCTGAAGCGCCCGTTCGCCGTGACGGTCGATCTGCGCCTCATCCCCACCACGAAGGTGAAGCCCGACACCGCGTCGCGCTTTCACGGGGTCGAGCTCGAGGGCTTCGGCTTCCCCATGGCGTTCTTGCGCGTCGACGACGGCGCCAAGAAGGCGCGCACGGCGGTGAAGCTCACCGGGCAGACCCGCGGCAGGGGCGCCGACCAGGAGCGCGAGCTCGTCGGTGGACGCTGGCTGAAATCCAAAGATCTCCACGTCGCGCGGCCCCCGTCCGAGCTGCCCGCGGCGGCGGCCAAGGGCGAGAAGTGGATCGACGTCTCGATCGAGAACCAGGTGCTCGTCCTGTGGGAGGGCAAGAAACCTGTGTATGCTACACTCGTCTCGACCGGGCAGGACGGCGCTCGCGATCCGAAGACGACCAAGTCCACGGTGCAGGGCACGTTCCGCATCAAGAACAAGCACATCACCTCCACGATGGACTCGAACGAGCGCTCCGGCGGCAGCTCCGGCGGCGGCCCGTCGCCCGGGGGCGAGCCCAAACCGAAGACCCCGCCGCGCGACAAGGACGGCCGGCAGCTCCGGCGCGGCGCGGGCAGCTTCGAGCTCCGCGACGTCCCTTGGGTGCAGTTCTTCGAGGGAGCCTACGCGCTGCACGCGGCCTACTGGCACGACGTGTTCGGCACGGCGCGGAGCCACGGCTGCGTGAACCTCGCGCCGATCGACGCGCGGCGCGTCTTCATGTGGACCGACCCGCCCGTGCCGGAGGGGTGGCACGGCTACACGTCGAACGACAACAAGGGCACGACGGTCCACATCCGCTACTGAGCCCGAAGCGCGCGGGCGGCGTGTCGAGCCTTCCACCCGGCGCCGGTCCCTGCGATGCTCGCGCGATGACCGAGGTCGTCCCCTGCGAGAAGGTGCACAAGCTCCCGGACGGTCAGCTCACCCTCCTCGGCGCGTGGCGCACAGTGACCGGCGCGATGTCGCGCGTCGAGCTCGGGGGCCGCGCGGTCCTCGTCGACTGCGGCGTGCCGCAGGGGCGCGACGCGCGCGGCTTCCGCATGCCCGACGCGGCCCGCGACGTCGACGCGGTGGTGCTCACGCACGGCCACAACGACCACGTAGGGAGCCTGCCCGCGCTGCTCGAGGGCGGCTTCGACGCCCCCATCCTGGGTACCCCCGCGACCCTCGCGGTCACGCGGCTCTCGCTCGAGGACAGCCTCGAGATGCTCCGCGCCTCCCACGCCGACGTGCGCGCGTTCCTGCGCCGCTTCGACGCGCTCTCGCGCCCCTCGCCCTACAGCGCGCCGCGCGAGGCGCTCCCGGGCGTCACGCTCGCGTTCCACGAGGCCGGGCACATCCTGGGCTCGGCGAGCGTGGAGCTCCGCTCGGCGAGCTCGCGGGTCATCCTCTCCGGCGATCTCGGGCGCCCGAACGCGCCCATCCTGCGCGATCCGAACACCACGTGGGACACGTCCGTACCGCTCGATCTCGCCGTCATCGAGACCACCTACGGCGGGCGAGAGCACGCCCACGGTCACGACGACGTGCGCGCCGATCTCGAGCGCGTGCTGCTCGACGCCTACGCCAACAAGAGCCGAGTGCTCGTGCCGAGCTTCGCGATCGGTCGCACGCAGACCCTCCTCTACATCCTGAACGAGCTCGTCGAAGACGGCCGCGTGCCGGCGTTCCCCGTGGCGCTCGACACGCCGATGGGGCTCTCGGTCACCGACACCTACAAGCGCTTCTCCCGCCTCTTCGACCGCGAGAGCCTCGAGCGCCTCGCCCACGGAGACAGCGACGTCCTCGACTGGGAGACCCTCTTCGTCGTCAAGCGGGGGAGCGACTCGTACAAGCTGCGCGATCTGCCGGGCCCGCTCCTCATCATCGCGGGCAGCGGCATGTGCACGGGGGGCCGCATCGTGCGGCACCTCATCGACGGGCTCCCTGACCCGAGCACCGTCGTGCTCTTCGTGGGCTATCAGGCCGAGGGCACGCCGGGCCGGCGCATCCAAGACGCCGCGAAGGCGGGCGGAAAGCTCGACATCGACGGCGAGGAGGTGCTCGTGCGCGCGCGCGTCGAGAACGTGAAGGGGCTCTCCGCCCACGCCGACCGCGCGGAGCTGCTCGCGTGGCTCCGCCACCTGCCCACGCCGCGGGCCTTGGCCCTCCACCACGGCGACGAAGAGGCGCAGCGGAGCTTCGCGGCCTACGTCAACGAGCGGGGCCTCTCGCCTCGCGCCCCCACGCCACCGTCCCGCTGAACTCGCCCCGGAGCCGCTGCCCATGAAGAAGTCCGCGTTCGTCTCCACCGCCCTCGCGCTCGCCCTCGGGGCGACCCTGCTCGCGGCGCCCCGCGACGCCGCCGCGTTCTGCGGCTTCTACGTGGGCGGCGCCGACGCGAAGCTCTTCAACAACGCCACGCAAGTCGCGCTGATGCGGGAGGGCACGCGGACGGTGCTCTCCATGCAGAACAACTACGAGGGCCCCGCGGCGAACTTCGCGATGGTGGTGCCCGTGCCCGTGATCCTGCAGAAGGAGAACGTCAAGACGCTCCCCAGGGACATCTTCGAGAAGCTCGACAAGCTCGCGGCCCCGAGGCTCGTCGAGTACTGGGAGCTCGACCCGTGCGAGAGAGAGTACAGCCGGGAGGAGATGGCGGCCCCCATGGGCCGCGCGGCGTCGCCGGCGGGCGGCGGGCCCGCGAAGAAGGCCGATCTTGGCGTCACCGTCGAGGCCCAGTTCACCGTGGGCGAGTACGAGATCGTCATCCTCTCGGCCAAAGACGCGGGCGGCCTCGACACGTGGCTGCGGCAGCAGAAGTACACGATCCCGCCGGGCGCCGAGCCGTACTTTCGGCCGTACGTGCAGCAGGGCAGCAAGTTCTTCGTGGCGAAGGTGGACGCGACCAAGGTCACCTTCGACAAGGGGATGGCGAACCTGTCGCCGCTCCGCTTCCACTACGACTCCGACAAGTTCGCCCTGCCGGTGCGGCTCGGCCTCATGAACGCGAACGGCCCCCAGGACCTCATCGTCCACGTGCTCGCGCGGAACACCCGGTACGAGGTGGCGAACTACCCGAACGTCACCATCCCCACGAACCTGGACGTGGCCGAGAACGCGCGAGAGTCGTTCGGTGCATTCTACACGTCGCTCTTCGATCGCACGATCGAGAAGACCCCGAAGGCGGTGGTCACCGAATACGCCTGGGACGCCTCGACGTGCGATCCGTGCCCGCTCCCCGCGCTCACGTACAACGAGCTCGCGACCCTCGGCGCCGACGTGCTCAACGCGGGCGACGCGCCCCCGCCGCCACCCTCACCGCCCCCTGGCGGCCGCGCGCCGCGGCCTCCGAGCGGGCTGCCGGGCAAGCCCTCCGGTCCGGTGATGCCCGGCTCGCCGATGATGCGCCGCGGGGGGTTCCGCCCGAGCGGCTTCGTGATCACGCGCCTGCACGCGCGCTACACGAAGGAGTCTCTGGGCGAGGACCTCGTCTTCCGCGCCGCCCCGGCCATCATGGGCGGGCGCGAGCAGCGCGGCCCCGAGGGCCGCCTCGAGGAGCGCTCCCGGCCGAGCGAGTACGCGAACAACTTCCAGGCGCGCTATGCGGTTCGGCACCCGTGGACCGGGCCCGTCGCGTGCGAGACCCCGCGGCGCGGCCGCTGGGGCGGGCCGCCGCCGGGGGTCGCGGGCGACAACCGCCCGAAGCCCGCGCTCGGGCTGGCCTTCGCCCCTCGAAACATGCAGCTTGCATCTTTCCTCCGCTCCGACGCCCCCGAGCTCGGCGTGACCGCGGCGGGCGCCCTCGTGTCGGGCGTCGGTCCCGCAGGCTCGAGCGCTCCCGGCCCCACGCCGGTGCCGAACCTCGACGCGGGCGCAGACGCGGCACCTGCGATTCCCAGCGCCGACTCGTCGCCCAAGAAGCAAGGCTGCGGCGGGTGCGCGGCGGGCTCCGCCGACGGCACCACCGGCGCGCTCTCCCTGACGGCCCTCGCGTGGCTCGTCGGGCTCGCGCGGCGTCGGCGAAGCGCGCGGTGAAGC
>DAORJJ010000443.1:0-6036 GCA_035439005.1 Polyangiaceae bacterium
CGAACTTCCATGCGCTGAAGGCCGCCTCGGGCCGCGCCCGCGTCCTCGCGGTACGCGCTCGAGAGCGACTCGCCGGAGGGCGCGAGCAACGAGCAGGCCGCCGCGCCTGCCACGAGCCATGCGCCAACCGCCCACGCCAACGTGAAGGACCCCCGAGCCAATGCTTCATCGTAGCCGCTCGCGCACGTGGAGCCAAGGGAGATGGGGCGCGCGCGTCGCGTGAGCGACGAGGCCGGCGATTGCGCAGGAACTGCGCAAGTTGTGACGAGGAATGGCAAGGGCGGGCAGCGCGACACGCGGGATCCTGGAGCTTTCCTCCCGGCATGCGGGGTGCAGAGACGACCCCGAAGCGAATCGAGCGAGCGCAGGCCCCGTGGCCCGCGAGAGGGGATGCCGAGGATGACAATGGCTACGGCAGGGGATGCGACCGGCGTGAACGGCATGAGCGAGCTGACCCTGTTCGCGTACGCTCGCACTATCTGCAGGATCCTCGACGAGCGTCGTAGTGTGGAGCCTCTGGCGCGTCGAGCATTTGACGAGCTTCTCGCGCTCGCCGTGCGCAAGGTAGACGAGATCGCCCCGCTCAACGTTTCCTGTCTTGCCTTCGCGCGGGCAGAGGCGTTGAAGGTCGGCGACCTACGGAACCGTTGCTGGTTCTGCCGAGAAATGAAGAAGGAGGGGAGAGAGAAGGGCCCGCACGACTTCCATTGGGAGCATTTGGTCCCAGCCGCCGATCTGCGGAAGGAGATCGAGCAGCTCAGCGAGTCGACGCCCGAGGCGGTTGCGCAGATCCTCTCCCGAAGCAAGATTGTGTGGGTTCTGGCCGAGGAAGACGACAAACTGCCTCACTTCCGTCGCATAGAGCCCGAACGTCTGTACCGGGAAGCTGGAATCGAACTGAAGTATCCGTGGGCCGAGTGCGCTCGGCGTCCGTGCTCGCGGCACGTGTCGGGATAGGCACGGGTCGGCCGAGTACGCGTGGGTGTCTCGCGACAGTGTGACGTTCGCGGTCGATGCGAACGCTCGCCGGTTTGTAGATGACTAGTTCGGTAATAGTTAAATCTTGTGTCTTGGAGGTGTGAGCATGGTTGAGCGTAAGGATTGTGCCGAACCCCGCGTGGACTCTGGGGAGCGCGCTGGGCGACGGAGGCTACGCGGGCGTGCCGCGGTCGGGCTCCCGTCGCTGTTGCTCGTCGCGATGGCGTCGATGGCCGCCTGCGCCGTGGACCCGCCAGCGCCGATTGGCGAGCCGAGCAATCCGGACGCCGCCACGCCGCCGGAGGCGGACGCGGGTGTCGTGACACCGGCCAAGGGCAGCGTCCGCGTCATCGCGGGCGCCTCGCTCCGCACCGGCGAGGACGGCGCGCGCGTGACGTTCTCCGTGGCGCTGGGGAGTCGGCCCTCGGCGGCGGTGATCGTCCCGCTCGCTTCCTCGGACGAGCGCGAGGTCACGGTAGGCGCGAGCTCTCTCTCCTTCAGCCCCGACGACTGGGACACCCCAAAGACGGTGACCCTGACAGGCCAGGACGACGACGTCGCGGACGGCGATCAGCAGGTGGCGATCCGTGTCGGGCCTGCGGTCTCCAGCGACGCCATCTACAACGGGCTCAGCGGCGAACCGGTCAAGGTGACGAACGCCGACAACGACACGAGCGGGTTCGAGATCACCGCGCCGTCACCGTCCGCGAACACGACGGAGCTGGGAGGGCAGGTGCGCTTCTCCGTGCGGCTGCGCTCGAAGCCCGCCGCTGACGTGACGCTGGGCGTCGCCTCGAGCAAACCGAGTGAGGGCACCGCCGACAAGGCCTCGCTCGTGTTCAGTCCCACGAACTGGAACCAACCTCAAACGGTCACGGTCACCGGCAAGGACGACGCCGTGGCCGACGGGGATCAGCCCTACGTGATCACGTTGGCGAAGGCTGTCTCGAGCGATCCCGCGTACGCCGCGATCGACCCGGCCGACGTCGCCCTGGTCAACCAGGACGATGACAGCCCCGGGCTGTTCGTCTCGGCGCCGGCCCCCTCCGCGCAGACCACGGAGAGCGGCGGCGCCGTCTCGTTCACGGTGCGCCTTCGCTCCAAGCCGACGCAGGACGTCACCATTCCCGTGTCGTCGTCCCGCCCCGCGGAGGGCCGCCCGAGCGTGGCGGCGCTCACCTTCACGCCGGCCACGTACGACCAGCCGCAGACCGTGACGGTGACGGGCCAGGACGACGACGTCGACGACGACGATCAGGCGTACACGGTCGTACTAGGCGCCGCAACGAGCCTCGATCCGGGGTACGCGGGCCTGGACGCTCCGGACGTCGCGCTCACCAACAAGGACGACGACACGGCGGCCGTGCTCGTCAGCGCGCCGGCGCCGGCGGCGCAGACCACGGAGGCGGGCGGCCAGGTGACGTTCACCGTGCGGCTCGCGAGCGCGCCGACCGCCGACGTGACCGTCGGAGTGTCGTCCAGCAAACCCTTGGAAGGACAAGTAGATGTCGCGCAGCTCGTGTTTACCGCGGCCAACTGGAGCGTGGCGCAGACCCTGACCGTCACGGGGCAGGACGACGCGGTCGACGACGGGAACATCTCGTACGCGATCGTCCTCGCGAGGGCCACCTCCGCCGACCCGAGGTACGCGGCGATCGATCCGGCCGACGTGGCGCTCACCAACGTCGACGACGACACGGCGGGCCTCGTCGTGTCGGCGCCAGATCCCGACAACAGGACCACGGAGGCCGGCGGGCAGATCACCTTCACGGTGCAGCTTCAGAGCCAGCCGGTGGCGAACGTGACGCTCCCGGTGGGGTCGACGGCGCCAACCGAAGGCAGGGCGACCCCTACGTCGCTGCTGTTCACGGCAGCCAACTGGAGCGTCGCCCAGACCGTGACCGTCGTGGGACAGGACGACGTCGTCGGGGACGGAGAGAAGAACTACGCGGCGACGCTCGGGGCGAGCGCGAGCGCCGATCCGCTCTATGCCAACCTCACGGCGTCGGTGGCGCTCGTGAACGTCGACCTGTGCGGAAACGGCGGCATCGACCCCGGCGAGCAGTGCGAGGACGGGAACGCCGCCAAGTGCGACGGCTGCGAGAACTGCGAGCGTCGGAGCTGGATGACGCTCCCCGCCCGTGCGTCCGCGACGGTCGCCGGCATCGCCGCGGCGCTCCCCAGAGGGAGCATGTGCGTCGAGGCGTGGGCGCAGGTCGGCGCGGTCGGCGACGCGGTGATCGCCTCGTCGTACGGTGCCGGCAACAACGGCGCGTTCATCCTGCGCTGTGGCGCCGGGAGGCTGGCGTTTGCCAACGAGGCGGGCGGTCCTGTCGTGGAGGCCGCGGCGGCCGGCACGGCGTGCGGAGACGGCCAATGGCATCACTTCGCGGGGTGTCGCTCCGTGGTCGGCGCGACCCTGACCAACACCGTGTTCCTTGACGGCCAGCTCCGGGCCACCGCGAGCGGGAGCGCGGCGACCCTCGGGGCCAGCGCGGCGCTGGTGCTCGGCGGCCTCACCTATGGAGCGGACGGCCTCGGCGGCGCCATCGACGAGGTGCGCATCTCGAGCACGCTGCGGTACGCGGGCGCGTTCGTGCCTGCGCGTCGGCTCGCGGTCGACGCGGCCACCGTGGGTCTCTGGCACCTCGACGAGGGCACGGGGACCACCTTCGCCGACGCCTCTGGGAACGGCTACACCGGCGCGGTGGCGGGCGGCGGCTGGGCCGTGGACACGGGCTACAGCGCGGCCGTCTGTCGTTGACGGGCGCGCTGCGCCCACGGCGGATGAACGCGATCGATTCCCGCCGCGAGGGTCCGGTCGTGCCGTTGCCGCTGGATCCTCCAGCTCGAGGGGAACTCCTCGGGCGACTGAAGAAGCGCGTCGGGCCCCGCCATCCGGCTCTAGCGGCCGGGCTCGAAGAACTCCTCGGCCGCCTTGCACGGGCGGATCACGCTCTTGAAAGCCTGCGGGGCCCGCGTGTAGAGGCCGCCCATGCGCGGGTCGGGCGCGCCGCCCAGGGTCGCGGAGATGCGCGTCACGCGCGGCTCCTTGGGGTCCGGCGCGAAGGTGAGGATCACGCCGCTCGCGAGCGCGGCCGCGGACACGCCTGGGCGCGCGTAGGGGGAGCTCGGGTATTGCGTGACGACCACGGTCGGGGGGCCTGGCCGTACCTCCGCGGCGAGCAGGACCTCGCTGGGGTTCTCTGGGTCGGCGGGCGCGCGGTCCTCGCCGCCGCTCACGAAGAACCGCACCGCGCCGCCGGCGACGCGGAACGCGCGAGGGAGCTTCGGGGCGCCCCACGACGTGCGGCAGCCCTCTTCCGCCGCGAGCACCGCGAACGTGTCGCCGGCCGGCGCCACGAGCTTCCACGTGCCCTGGAGCGCCTCGGGCAGCGGCTCGGCGAACTCGGGCTGGTCCGGCGCGCACGGCACCACGAGCCGCTCGAGCGTCTCGGGCGCGTCGGTGAACGTCGCGACGTGCGCGACCGCGGCCCCCGCGAGCTCCCCGGGCGCCGGGCTGACCGAGATGGTGAGCAGGTGCGCGTCGCGCGGATCGCGGGTGAGCGTGAGCGACGGCCCGACGCGCCGCTCGCGGCCGAGCGCGATGAGGCCGCCCTTCGCCTCCAGTGAGCTGGTCTCGACGGTGAGGCGCTCGCCCGCGGCCACCGCGCGCGTGACGTCGAGGCGGCGCGCCGCGTCCGGGGCCTCGCGCGAAGGCGTGAAGTACTCGACCTGCGCGCCGAGGCGGTAGCGGTTGGGACCCGGGCACCCGGGCGCCGCCACGACCGCGCGTCGCGCGCCGTCGCGCTCCACGACCGGGACCCACTCGCCCCGCAGGTCGCGCGGCAGGCCCCGCGCCGACGTCGCGACGTACGCGGCGCCGAGAGAGAGGGCGAGGAGCCCCGCCGCCGCGCCGCCGGCCCACGCGACCCTCCTCTTCATGCGCCGAGCGTATGCCGAGCGCCCGCGCGGGGCGAGCATGGAAGACGCTCCGCCGGCGCCCCGCGTGTGTCTCGCGGCTCGGCGCGATACGCTCGAGGGCATGGCGCGGGTGCGGCGAGCCTTGGTGGTCGCGATCTCCCTGCTCGCGGCGTGCGCGGGCGCGACCCCGACGCCCAAGCCCGTCGTGGGCGCGCGGGACGCGGGCGCCGAGCCACCGGGCGAGGTCGACGGCTGCCCCACCGAGATGGCGCGGATCGGGACGTTCTGCGTCGATCGCTACGAGGCCACGGTGGTCACGGTGGAGGGCGGCAAGGAGCGGCCCCACTCGCCCTACCAGACGATCGGTGACGCGAGCGTGCGCGCGAGGTCCGCGCCCGACGTGGTCCCGCAGGCCTACATCTCGCAGGTTCAGGCGGCCGCCGCGTGCGCCGCGGCGGACAAGCGCCTGTGCGCCGCGAAGGAGCTCGCGCGCGCGTGCCGCGGCGACGACCCCCGCGCGCGCTATCCCTACGGCGGCGCGACGCACAAGCCCGGCAAGTGCAACGAGGGCAAGGGCTCGTTCGTGCAGCGCTTCCATGGCAACGACCCGATGCGCTGGACCTACGAGAACTTCAACGATCCGCACCTGAACCAGGTCGACGGCGGCCTCGCGCGGACCGGCGCGCACCCCGAGTGCCGCTCGCCGTACGGCGTCTACGACTGCGTGGGCAACCTCCACGAGTGGACCTCCGAGCCCGCCGACGCCAAGGGCCACGGCCGGTTTCGGGGCGGCTTCTACGGAGACGCGGAGCTGAACGGCCCGGGGTGTCTCTACGTCACGTCCGCGCACGAGCCGACGTACCACGACTACTCCACCGGCTTCCGCTGCTGCCGCGACGCGCGGTGATAGGGGCTCTTGTTCCTCGCGTTCCGCAGGCCTCGCACCCCGTTCCCCGTTCCCCGTTGGTCACAGGCCTCGTTTCCTCCGCGACCGGGGCCGTGTTAGCCAGGCTGACACGTCTGGCTACTCGACGCGGACGCAGTCGGTCCCGTCGCTCATGACGTCGTAGGCGCTGCCGTCGGGCGCAGACGAGCCGGCGTGGACCACGACTCGCGACTCCCTCGTCTACGAGG
>DAORJJ010000444.1:0-6036 GCA_035439005.1 Polyangiaceae bacterium
GGCGCTACAGCGGGACGGCGCCGCCCGGCGGGGGCGAGGGCGAGGGAGCAGGCACGGGCGGTGCGCCCGGGGGCGCGGGCTGCGCGGGAGCCGGCTCTGCGGGCGAGGGCGCGCGCGGCGCGGGCGGCGGCACGCCGTGCTCGTACGGGGGCTCGGTCTCCTCGTGGCGCGTGCGCTTGCGCCACTTGCGCTCGCGCCCCTCCCAAAGCTCGAAGTCGACGCCGAGCGTGAGCAGCCCTCCCGCGCCGTACTGCACGGGCGAGTCGAAGCTCGTGAGCGGCTTGTAGACCATCGCCGACACGCTCACGAGGTCGAACAGGTGCGCGCCGTAGCCCACCGCCGGCACGAACAAGAGCCCGCTCGACTCGATGGTGCTGCCGTTCTGGGCCTTGTTCGTGAAGCCGTCGTTCTGGAAGCCCGTCGTGAAGCCGAGCGAGAGGAACAGGTGCCCGTACTCGCCGGCCGTGCCGAACGCGTAGCTCGGGACCACGGCGCCCTGGAAGGTGAGGTGCGTCTCGCGCGACTCGGTGAAGAGCGCGTACCTGACGCCGTTCTGATCGATGGCGCAGGGCACCGAGGGGGAGCACTGCGCCTGGTCGGTGCCCACGCGGTTCCACTGCGCGAAGGGCACGCTGTTCCACAGGGCGTTCAGGCCGAAGCCGAGGCCGAACGCGCGCGCGCGGCCGAAGCGCACCTCGCCGTGGGCCTCCGGGCCGAAGCCCCACGTGCCGCCGCGGCTCGGCACCGGCATCGTGCCGGTGGTGGCGCTCTGCGCCCACTTGTAGGCTGCATACGACCCCCGCACGCCGAGCTCGAAGCCGCGGACCGGCGCCAACATCAGGCTGCCCTCGGACGTGATCTCAGGCACCTTCAGCGCGGTGTCGTGCAGCTCGGCGTAGGGCTTCTCGACCACGTCTCCGGCGGCGAGCGTGCCGGAGAGGCGCAGCGAGCCGTCGGGCGCCGTGCGACCGTCGAAGGGCATCGGCTTGGCCGCGGGCGTGAGGCCCGTGTAGCGGTACGGGGTGCTGGGCGGCGTGCAGCCGCTCACGAGGAGCAAGGCCAACGCGGCCTGCGAGGCGGTGGAGAGGGCGCTTCGTTTCATGGCGACACCTCGCCTTCGGCTCGGGGCCCCGTCGGTGCTCACGTTCAGGTTCGCCCCTTCGGGGCTCGCTTGCCGGTTCATGCGGAACGCGAGCATAGCGAACGCCGTGCCACGCAGCGCGCGCGGGATTCGTCGGCCTCGGCCGCGAGCGCCGCGCAGTGCCGCATGACATCCGTGCCCCGACTCGTGTAGACGGGCTTCCGCAGCGCGCGCGAGAAACGTGCATACTGCATGAGAAACCCATGACGCCGAGCAAGAACCTGAAGGTGAGCCCCGAAGGGGCGAACGAAGGTCGATGGCGAGCCCGAGCCGAAGGCGAGGTCTCGCGATGAACCCCTACGCCGACTGCCCGAGGCTCCCCGAGGGGGAGGAGGTGCCGCTCCGCGCGCTCGTCACGGGCGAGACGCTCGAGCTCGAGATTGGCCCCGGCCGCGGCGGCTTTCTCTTCGAGCGCGCGCTCGCCGCCCCGACGGCCGGGCTCGTCGGCCTCGAGGTGCGCCGCAAGTGGGCCACGATCGTCGATCAGCGCCTCGGCAAGCAGGGGCTCGGCGCGCGATGCCGGGTCTTCGCGGAGGACGCGAAGCTCGCCCTCCCGCGGCTCGTGCCCTCGGGCGGAGTGCGCCGGGTGTTCATGCATTTCCCCGACCCGTGGTGGAAGAAGCGCCACGAGAAGCGCCTCGTGATGGGCGACGTGTTCCTCGACCAGGTGGCGCGCCTGCTCGAGCCCGGCGGCGAGCTGTTCGTCCAGACCGACGTCGAGGAGCGCGCGGTCGCCTACGCGGCGGCGATCACGGCGCACGGGGCGTTCAGCCCCGCGGGCGACGCGCTCGGATCGCCGTGGCTGGCAGAGAACCCCTACGACGCGCGGAGCCCGCGCGAGCACCGCGCCATCGCCGATGGGCTGCCCGTGCATCGCATGCGGTATACACGCAACTAGTGCCTCGATTCTCTTGAATCGAGGGACGAAGCGTTCGGCGTAGCCGAACCCCCCACGAAGTGAGGCCGCGCAGTACTAGCGCGTCACTGCTGCGGGCAGTCGTCGAACCAGTCGGTGCCGCACGGCCTCGGCTGGGCGGCGGAGACGACCGGCCCCGCGAAGGCCGTGACCGCGGAGAAGCGCAGCGCCAGCGAGATCGCGCGGCAGGGCACGCCCCGCCCGTCGTCCGCCCGGGTGCCGGGGAGATCCATCGCTTCGCAGATGCGCCGCTTCGCCTCCAGGTAGAGCGGCTCTTGCCGACAGAGCGGCTGGAGCGTGATCGGCGAGCGCAGGACCTCCAAGCCGGTGAGCAGATCGGCCGCGAGCACGCGCCCCGAGAGGAAGGCGTCCCGCAGGCGCAGGAGCGAGCCCTCGCGGACGAGCTTGCCGACGAGCTTCGCCTCCTTCGCGCGGGCGCGGAACAGGCCCACGCGGAGGTCGACGTCGAGCGTCGCGACGAGCACCCCGTCGCGCACGTAGGCCGCCCGATCTTCGATGCGGGTCTCGAACGGGAACGACTGGGAGGTGCCCACCACAGAGTCGTCCTCGACCTGCCACGTGTCGGTGCCGTCGAGCTTGGGGATTGGGCTGGGCCCCGCGTCGGTGCGCCCGAGGATGCCGGGCGAGGCGATCACGCCGACCTGCACGGCGTCGTCGTTGTCGGTGCCGTTGTAGCCTTGGAGCTGCACGAGGATGTTCTGGCTGCCCGCCTTGATGTAGTCGGTGCCCGTGTACTCGCCGCGGCCGGGGAACAGGGCGAGGGTCGACGTGAGCAGCGGGCCGAGGACGTTGTCGACGCCGCGCGGGCTGTCGCACGCGGGCGACGGGTTCGCGCTGAGCGTGCACGCGGCGGCGCCGGGGCACGTGCACAGGCCGTCGAGGTCGTAGCCCTCGCCCACGCGCCCGTAGTCGAGCGTGTCGCCCGCGAGCAGGAACGACTGGGCCTTTGGATCGCTCGCCGGGGGCCGCGTCGGCGGCAGCAGGGGCTCACACGCAGGCAGGGCGTCGACCGCCGCCTCGACCGGCGGAGGCGGGGGCGAGCTCGTGTCGGGGGTGGCCTCGGGGGCCGCGTCGAGCGCGCCGCCCGAGTACCCGTCGAGCGGGTTCAGCAGCGTGCACGAGGCGGCCACGCCGAGCGCCCCGGCGGCGGCGAGCGCGCGCCTCATCAGAGACACTCGGGCTTCGGCTTCTTGATGCCGTCGACGATGGTGAAGGGCGGATCGCAGCGGTTCGGCGCGGGGGGCGCGGTCGCCACGGGCTTGGTCGTCGGGCGAGGCGGGGCCGTGCGCGCGGGCGCGGCCTTCGGGGAGCTCGCGGAGGCGGTCGCGGGGGCGGTCGCGGAGGCGGTCGCGGTGGTCCCGGCGGACGGCGACGGCGCGGCCATGCTGGGGGCGCTCGAGGGCGCAGCGGCGAGCGTCGGCGTCGCGGAGGGGGGCGCGGTGGCTGCGGTCCCGCGCGGCGGTGAAGGCGCGCGGGTCACGATCACCGCGCCCGCGACGAGCGCGCCGGCGACCATCACGGCGAGGGCGAGGAGGCCCACCCGGCCCCGGCCCTGGCGCGCCTGCTCCGCTTGGTCGCGCGCGAGGCTGAGCCGCGCCTGCGTGGCCGACGCGGGGTTCTCGAACTGCGACGGGAGGACGGGCGGGTAGGGCGCGCGCGGGTGGGCGCCCGAGGCGGTCTCGGCGGACGCGGCGAGGAGCGTGGACGCGCTCGGAAGCGACGCGCTGCTCTCGATCTCCTCGATGCGCGCGGCGCGCGTGAGGAGCGACTCGCCCCCGAGCTCTTGGACCCACTCGCCCACGATGCGCGGCGTCGCGGGCTGCTGCGCGCGCTCCAGCGCGACCGCCATGTCCTTCGCGGTCGCGTACCGCTGCGACAGGTCCCGCGACAGACCGCGCAGCACCACGGCGTCGAGCTCGGGGGTGCAGCCTCGCCGGTACGCGCTCGGCGGCGGGATGGGGTCGTGCAGCACCTTCATCGCGATCGTGGCCTGCACCTCCGCTCGGAAGAGGCGCATGCCGGTGAGGGCCTCCCACAGGCAGACCGAGGCCGACCACACGTCCGCGCGCCGATCGATCGCCTCGGCCATGACCTGCTGCGGCGACATGTACGCGAGCTTCCCCTTCAGCTCGTCGTTCTGTGTAGACTGCAGCCTTCCGCTCGCCTTGGCGACCCCGAAGTCGAGCACGCGCGTCGCGCCGTCGACGCCCACGATCACGTTCTGGGGCGAGACGTCCCGGTGCACGATGCCGAGCGGCTCGCCCCGCTCGTTGCGGGCCTCGTGGGCGGCGTGGAGGCCGTTCAGCGCGTCGATCACCATGGCCGAGCAGATGGCGAGCGGGACGTTCTGCTCGGCGCGCTGGCACGCGCCGATGAGCCGGCTCATCGACTCGCCGTGCACGTACTCCATGACGAGGAAGAGCTCGTTCGGCTCCCGCACGACGTCGAGCATCGGCACGACGTTGGGGTGGCGGATGCGCGCGACGAGGCGGGCCTCGTCGAGGAGCATCGCGACGAACTCCTGCTCTTGGGCGAAGTTCGGGTGGAGGCGCTTCACCGCGACCGTGCGAGAGAAGCCGGCCTCGCCGAGGAGCCGCGCGAAGTGCACCGTGGCCATGCCGCCGGCGGCGAGTACGCCGTGGAGCTCGTACCGGCCGATCCGGATCGCGCCGCTCGCGTCGGACTGCGAGGGCCTGGGCGCCGGGAACACCAGCGGCGCGCCGCCCCGGCCCGAGCGAGAGGAGCCGCTCTCAGAACTCACCGCGCACCCCGCTCCCTACCCACTCCGCGCGCCATTGGGCGGGCGCGGGCGCGGGCGCGGTGCGCTCGAAGGCCGCGCGGCCGAGCACCGGCCGCGAGATCTCCGGGCGCGTCAGGTAGAGCGTGAGCGCGCCGCCGAGGGCGAGCACGCTCACCGCGAGCGACACGTCGGCCACGATGAAGCGGGTGCGCACGCTCGACACGTCGTCCTCGAGGCAGCTCGGCTTGCAGGCCTCGAGCCCCGACTTGCCGCTCGCGCCGGAGACCCCGAAGCCCACGAACGCGCTCGCGCCGACCAGGGCGAGGCCCCCGAGCGCGACCACGGTCCACGGGACGGGGCGCTCGACGGTCACGGCGGGGCGCGCGCGCGGCTCGCCCCCGACCGCCGCCGGGGGAGGCGCCGCCGCGAGCGCAGACACGGCCGACACGCGCTGCGACTTCTCGCCCTCGCGCACCACCTGTTTGACCGTGACGGGCGGCTCTCCCGGCGGCTGGAACACGAACGTGTGCTCGCCGGGATCGAGGTCGAAGGCGCGCCCGTCGGTGCGTCCGACCGACGGCTTCCCGTCGATCGTCGCCGTCACGTGGGTGAGGTCGGCGCCGTCGCGGCCCTTGAACGACAGCACCACCGAGGGGCGCCGGGCGTCGACCTCCTTCAGCCAGCCGGCGCAGTCGGCCTGGAGCGCGCGCGGGCAGCCGTCGCTGAGGCACACGCCGAGCTTCTCGCGCGCCGCGCCGAGCGCGCTCTGCTTCATGTCGACCTGCGCGCCCTGGTAGGCGTTGATGCACTGCTCCTTCGTGGGCGGCGCGGCGAGCGCGATCGAGCCCAGCGTGAGCCACGCTGCCGCGATCCCCGAGCACGACACCCACCGCATGAGCCGATCGTACCACGCGGCCGCGAGCGGGGCCCAAACACTTCCAGGCCGCCGCGCGACGCCGTGAGCGAGGCGCCGCTTGCGAGCAAGTGCCTAATCTAAAGAGAGAATTTGTAGCGCGCGACCCCGTCGACGGGCACCGTCACCGTCGCCGAGAGCGCCTTGCCCTCGGCGGTCGTGCAGGTGACCTTGTGCGCGCCGGCGGACAGCTCGATGCCGGCGGCCGGCGTGGCGCCACGAGGCTTGCCGTCGACCGTGACGTTGCACCACCCGCCGCTCGCGCCGACGTTGAGCTTGCCCACCCCGGCGGCCGCGGCGGGCGG
>DAORJJ010000445.1:0-5996 GCA_035439005.1 Polyangiaceae bacterium
CGGCGCGGCGGCGGGGACGGCCGGGGCGGACGGCATCTTCGCCCCCACCGGGGGCACCATGGAGGCGGTCGCGGGCTCGACGAGGAGCAGATCCTCGGGCTCGACCTCGGGCGGGTTCGAGGGGACGTGCCACTCGTCCTCTTCGTCGTCCGGCTCGACGGGGATGTCCACGTCGTCGTCGGAGGCGTTCACCTCGGCCGCCTTCGGCGCCACGGCGGGGAGCGTGGTGGCGACGGGGGGGGCCGCCGGGCGCGCTGCGCCCGACTCGCGGAGGTCGAGCGCCGTCGGCTGCCACGGCGTCCAGCTGTCCTCGTCGGCGTCGTCCGCGAAGGGGCCCTCCTTCAGCTCCTCGAAGCGGGGCTCCTCCCCCTCGAGCGGGGAGACCGCCGGCGAGGACGGGTCGGGATCGATCAGCAGGAGCGACGCGGAGGCCATCGGGATCTCGCTGCTGTCGTCGGCGCCGGGCGGCGGCGGCACCGTGTCCGGCGCGTCGCCCGCTGCGCCCTCCGCCGCGATCGCCGCGAGGTCGGGCTGGGTCGTGGGCTCGCGCTTCACCTCGGGGCGGGCGACCTCGTCGTCAGGGATGCGGAGGGTCAGCTTGGGGCGGACGCGCTCCTTCTTCTGGACGTCTGCCTCCGATTTCGCGGCCGCCGGGCCGGTCCCCGACGCGGGCCTCGAGCCGGGAGGGGGCGCGCTCGTCTCGACGTCGTCGTCGAGCTCGACCGCCACGTCGACCTCGTCTGGCGCCCGCGCCTCGTCCGTGAGGGCGGCGATCTCGACCGTCTCGTCCGGGTCGAGGCTCATGCGCCGGCCTCGGCGAGGGCCTGACCCATTTTGATGGGTCCCTCGCTCGCGACGAACCTCGCGAACCCCTTGGGCTCGAAGAAGACGACCGCGGTCGAGCCGAGGTGGAACATGCCGAGCTCCGCCCCCGCCTCGAGCTCGATCGGAGCGTCGAGCACGTGCGTGCCGTACGGCACGTCGCGCGCGTCGATGCCGGTCACGGTGATTCGGCCCACGACCATGGCCGCGACCATGACGACCGTGACCCGCCCGAAGGACTCGGTGTCGATCGCGAGCGCGACGCGGCGGTTTCGCACGAAGAGGTTCGGGACGTGGTCGAGCCCGATGGAGTTTACCGGGAAATAGTCGCCGGGCATCGAGCGCACGCACACGAGCTTGCCCGCCGCGGGCGTGTGGACGCGGTGGTAGTCCCGCGGCGAGAGATACACGACGCACCCGCCGCCGCCCTCGTAGCGCCGCGCTTCTTCGGGATCGCCGACGAGCTCATCGACGCGATACGGGCGGCCCTTGACCAAGTAGAGGGAGTCGGAGGTCACGACCCCGGGCGACTCCAGCCGGCCGTCGGCGGGCGACACCCAGGTGGCCCCCTCGGCCAGCGGTCGGGCGCCGTCGCGCAGGCGGCGCGTGAAGAAGTGGTCGAAGCTCGCCCAGCGGTCGGGCGACTCGCACTCCTCCATGGCCACGTCGTACGCGCGGCAGTACGCGCCGAGCACCGCGCGCTCCAGCGGCCGGGGCCACTGCACGTCCGCGAGCTGCCCCATGATGCGGGATATTCGCTCTCGAGGCATCACTCGCAAGAGCTGGGCGGAGGCATACGTGAGCTTCATCGGGGAGACTTCATCGGGGAGGCTTCATTCGCGCACCTCACGGCAGCTCACCGGAAAGAGCGAGGGTCACCGATCCTAACCTTCGCGTGCTGCGCGGGTCAATCCGCCGAATCGCCGGGAGGAGCCGAGCGCGCCGCGTTGCACGCCGGATCGCCCGCATTCACGCCTGGATTCACGCCCGCGTCCGCGCGGGACGCGGCGCCGTCCTTGGTCCGGCACGCGAGCTCCCGGTCGAACGGGTCTTCGCCTATCCCCTCGGCGAAGGAGGCCTCGGCGCCAGGCTCGTCCCCCTTCGCCCCCAGGACGCGACCGCGGAGGGCCCACCAGGGCGCGAAGCTCGACGCGACGTCCCGTGGCTCGAGCACGAGGGGCGCGGCCTGGTCCCGGCGCTCGAGCGCTTCGAGCACCCGCCCCCGGAGCGCGCGCAGCCCCGGATCGTCGCCGAGCCCCTCCGCCCGCTCGAGGCCCTCCAGCTCGGCCGCGGCCGCCTCGGCGTGCCCCTGCGCGAGGAGCAGCTCCGCCAGCCGGACGCGGTCGCGCGGCGAGGCGCCCGGACGGAGCGCGCTCGGCCCCCTGGTCGAGCCCGCGGGCGGCGTCGCGGACTTCGGCAGCTGCGCGCGCCACTCCGCGTCCCAGGCCGTGAGATCCTTCTGCGTCACGAACTTCAGCGCGTCGTCGACGGACTGGCCGTTCTTCAGCGCGAGCAGCAGCTTCGGGAGCGTGTCTTTTTCGCCGCGAGACGCGAAATAACGAACGAAGCTCGTCACTTCGGAGAAGGCGACCTGCGCGGCCTCGGCGCTCGGGAGCATGGCGATGCTCGGCCCGAGCTTGTCGAGCGGCAGGTCGAGCTTGCGCGCGATGCCGCGGACCACGATGGCGTCCGCGGGCGGACGATCGTCGAACGACGACGGGGTGCGCCAGCGCACCTCTTGCCGCTTCGCGAGCCCCTCCTGGAGCCAGAGCGGCGCGCGGTCGGCGGAGGCGCGGGTGATCGCCAGGTGTGTGAGCTCGTGGGCCACCGTGTCACGCCAGGGGTAGCCATGGCGCGCGGCGCGCGGCGTGAGGAGCGTCACCTTTCCCCACTTCGCGACGGCCACGGTCCCGGTCGTGCGCGCCGCCTCGTACGGCAACCCGGTCATCGCCGAGAGCGAGAGGTGGTCTCGCACCACCACGAAGCGGGTCGGCCGCGGCCAGTCGACGCCGAGCTCTGCCGTGAGCATCGCCCGGGCGCGGTCGATCGTGTCGACGAGCAGCGGGAAGAGCGCGGCGTCGTGCTCGTCTTGGAACTTCACCTCGACGCCGCGGGCCGCGTCGGTGAGCACCACGACGCCAGCCGTGACCCGGGCGCACCCCCGCGCGAGGTCGGCCAGGGAGCGCGCGTTGTCGTCCGCCTGCAGCTCACGGCGCGCGAGCAGCGTCGCGGCGAGATCGCAGTCGCCCGTGAAGACGGCGAGCCGGGCCTTGGCCGCGGCGATCTCCGGGACCTCGAGGTCCGCCCCCTCGAGCTCCTTCGCCGCGAGGTCGAGATCGAGCCGCGTCGTCAGCTCGAACGCGGTGCGCGCCTGCGAGATCTGGGCCTGGGCGGCGGCCTGGGCGGCGAGCGAGCGCGGCGAGTCCGGCGCGCGGGGCTCGGCCGGCGCCTGCGCGCGAACGCCCCGGCCGCCGAGGCTCAGCGCAAACGCGGCCACGAGGAGCGCAAAGAGAAAGACGCGCTGGGCGAAGGTCATCGGAGGAGGCCCTCGGCGTACCGTGTCACAGCGTCTCGTTGGCGGCCAGCGGCGGGCTGACCGAGGCCTCGCAGCACCCGTTTCCTGAACTCTTCCGGCCCCTTGTGGGCGTCCGCTTTGGGGATGGGGGTCGCGCCGTCGGGGCTGCGCGGGTCAAGCTCGGCCGCCGAGTCGTCGCTGGGGGAGCCGAGCGCGCGGCGGGCCGCCTCGAGCCTGGCCTGGGCGTCGCGCTGGGCGGTCTGGCCACGATCCGCGTCGCCCCGCTTCAGCGCCTCGGAGGCCTCACGCGCCGCCCGCGCGGCCTCGCGGAGCCCGTCGAGCGCCGACTCGGGGAGCGCGCCCTCCCCCTTCTTCTGGAGATCCGTGGCCTTGTCCGAGAGCTGCCCCTCGACGGCGCCGTGCTTGGCCAGGTCCCCGCCCGCGCGCGCCTGGGCCCGCGCCTTCATCTGGGCCAGGCGGTCCTCGGCCCAGCGCAGCTCCGGACCGAGCTTCCGCTGCGCCTCGTCGAGGAGCGCCTGGGACGCCCCGCTCCGCAGGAGGCCCCCGTGCGAGGCCAGGCGGCGCGCCTCCTCGAGCGCCGCCATCGCGCTCCGACCTCCGGAGACGGCGTCCGCCGGGCTGCCCTGCTCGAGGGACTGGGCCATCTGCTCGGCCAGCTCCCGAGAGGCGGCGCCCTTGCTCGTCCACGAGCCGCTCCCCGCGCCGACCGAGGGGAGGTCGCGGACCGCCTCGCGCACCGCGTCCGCGTGCTTCTTGGCCTCCTCCATGAGCGCCTTGCGGTCCTCCTCGGAGGCGCCCTCGGCGAGCGCTTGATCGACCTTCCCCATGTTCTCGGCGTGCGCCGACGCGAGGCGATCGAGCTCTTGCGCGGCCTCGTTGAAGGCGCGGTCCGCGTCGCTGCGCTCGTCGCCGTCCGAGCCGCTGCCCTTGCCGGCGCCCTCGCCCTCGCCCTCGCCGGGCTGGCCCGAGCTGTCGCCCTCGCCCCGTCCGCCGCCCCCCCGTGAGCCAAAGGAAGGATCGGGCTGACGGAGCCGCACGGCGAGATCTCGCGCGGCGAGCTCGGCGTGGAGGAGGTCGGCCGCCTTGCGCGTGCGGGCCACGCGGAGGAGGCCCGCCGCGGTGAGCTCGGCGAGGTCTTGCCCCAGCCACCCGAGGCGCTCGAGCTGGCGCTGCCCGCCGCGGAGCACCACCTCCGCCGCGTCCATGCGGGCGTCGGCGGCCGGGCCCGTCGCGGTCCTGGCCCGCGCCTGGGACGCGCCCAGCGAGAGGTCGTCGGCCACGTCGGCGAGCTCCTTCGCGGTCGAGCGCGTGTCGCGCTGGCCGAGGCCGCGCACCACCGCGTCCACGACGAGGACCATCTGCTCGGTCGCGGCGCGCGCGCCACGGCTCGCCTCGGCGCCCTTCGCCGCCGCCTCCTTGCGCTCGGCCGCGAGGAGGCGGCGCTCGGTGGCGCGGAGGCGCGCCGACAGCCGGCTGTTCACGCGGAGCCCGGAGAACGACTCCCCGAGCACCTCCGCGAGCCGCTCGGCCGCCTTGCCGGAGAGCTCGCGGAGCCGCGCGGCGTCGACGGCGGGTTGCCCGGCCTCGCCGTGGCCGAGGCGGTACGCGAGCACGTCGACGTAGGCGCGGCGCACCGCGCGCAAGGCGTCGAGGCGCATGGCCTCGGGCTCGCCCACGTCGGGCGGCAGCACCGTCAGCGCCTCGCTCTCGCCCCATTTCGGGCCGGTGATCGGGTCGTTGTCCTTCGCCGCCACCCGCACCTCGACGGGCACGTGGCTCCGCTTGAAGAAGGGATCGGTCGGGCGGAGCACGTGGCCACCGCGGTCGGTGCGCGTCTCGCCGTCGAGCCGGGAGAGCACGCGCCGCTCCTCGCGCGCGCCGGCGCGGAGCACGAGGTGGACCTCCCGCAGGCCGTGGTCGTCCTCGACATGGTAACGTATCGGAATCTCAGTGGAATCCGCGTCCCTTGCGAGCGAGATCGTGCGCGGCGCGCCCTCGAGCGTGACCACCGGCGCGGCGTCGGGGATCGACGTGACGCGCGTGCTCGCGGGCTCCTCGATCACGACGTCGCCGAACCGCGCGACGACGCGGAGCGCGGCCGTTTCGGAGAGCGGCCACCGCGCCACCACCGCCCCGGTGCCATCGTCGACGAACGGGACCTCGACCTTTCCGTCGGTCATCGCCAGCCGGCGCCCGCCGTGGACGGGCGTGCCGCGGAACGAGAGGAGCGTGCCGCGCGGCAGCTCCAGCTCCTCGCCGAAGGGCTCCTGGCGCTCCCCGCGGTGGAGGTAGTCCGGCGCGCGCGCCGCGATCTCCGGCTGGGCGAGCCACACGAGGTCGACCGGGGCGCGGCCACCGCGCGCCGCGAGCACGTCCGCGCCCTCGACGAGGCCCCAGGGGTTCTGCGCGCAGGCTCCCAGCGCGGCCGCCGCGAGCAGCCCGGCGGCGATGCGAAAGCGGAGCCCGAGCCGGCGCGCACGCCCGACCACCCGCGCCTCGGGGATGGCCGCGAAGGCGCGCGCGACGTGGAGCTCGGCGAGCTCCCGGGAGGTGCCGTCGTTGGCCTCGAGCAGCGTGAGCGCGCGGCGGGCGCGGTCGGCCTCGGCGGGCGCGGCGGGGCGCACGACGTCGTCCAGGA
>DAORJJ010000446.1:0-5985 GCA_035439005.1 Polyangiaceae bacterium
CTCGAGCGGCACCGGCACCACGGCGGGCGCTGAGACCCGGGTTGTGGGCCCCACGGGCGTCGCGCAGGTCGGCGGGTCCAGCGCCACCGTCCCGGTCTCCGACGCGGACCGCGTCATCGCCGGGCTTCGTCCTCGTTTCCGCGCCTGTTACCAGGCCGGCCTCAACACCGACCCGTCGATGGCTGGCAAGGTGCAGATCATGGCCAAGATCGGCCCGAACGGCGAGGTCAGCTCGGCCAGCGTCGCCTCGAACACCGGCCTGTCCGCGAGCGTGGCTTCGTGCATCGCTCGCCACGTGAAGAACGCGCAGTTCTCTGCGCCTGGCGGCAGCGGTTCGACGCTCTCGATCCCGGTCACGTTCGTTCAGCAGTCGAAGTAGCGCCCGCCTCGGGAGCTCGGAACGGGTCGGCCTCGCGCCGGCCCGTTCCTCATTTTGGTGCACGTCGCAATTTGCTGAACGCACAGCCCCCCCCGCGCAACGTACACGTGGGGAATGGACACACCCGGGAATCCGTGAGTTTCCAGGGCTCGCCGCCGACGGCGCAAGGCGGCGCCGGACGCGACAAAAAAGACACAAAGAGTTCGTTGACACTACTCGCGGAACCAGAGTAGGTTCATCGTTGACAACGCGGGTCTTCCCGCACTTTAGGAGACGGGGATGCGTCTACTGACACTCAAATGGGTTGTGGCTCTCGGGGCGGTGGCGTACTTCGCCTCGCCGGCGGTCGCGCAGCAGCCTCCCGCGCCCGCGGCGGCTCCCGACGCGCAGGTTGGCTTCGAGAAGAAGACTCAGCTCACGCCGCAGGAGCAGCTCGTCGAAGCCCAGCGCCGCCTCGCGCGCATGCAGAACCAGTCTGCGGCCATCCGCAAGAAGCTGCAGTCTGCACGGCAGTCTCGCGACGTCGTGAAGACGCTCTGCCTCAACGACAAGCTGTCGCAGATCGACACGGCGAGCCGCACCGCGGCGGACCGCACGGCGGCGCTCCGTTCGTCGGTCAACCGAAACGACGCCGAGGCTGCCAACCACGAGTACTCGGTGCTTGCGGTGCTTGCGCAGCGGTCGGAGCAGCTCGGCTCGGAGGCCAGCCAGTGCGTCGGCGAGGAGTCCGCGTTCGTGGGCGACACGGCGGTGAAGACCACCATCGACCCCACGGTCGCGCCGGATGACGCGACGTACCCGGGCTTCCCAGTGAGCCCGACGCCGATGCCTCCGCCGTGCCTCAGCTGCCAGCGCTAGGTCGACACTCTGACGTGGTTGGGGGGGGCGAGTTCGCGTCGTAGGCGCGTGGCCTAGGTCGGTCAACGCCACCCCATCAGCGTCCAAAAATCATCGTTAGAAATAGTTTGAGGGGGAGAAGTTGGGCCCACTCGTGTTATGGACGGGCCACGGGGCCGGGTAGACCGCGTAATACAACATGAGTGACCACCGAACTTTGGGCGGGCCGCGGCTCGCCAGGCGAATTCCCCTTCTTGCTGCTGTCGCGATTCCCTTCGCGGTAGCCACCTTCGGGGGAGCGAAGGAAGCTCACGCGCAGGCGTGGCTCCGTGACCGCTCCTACCAAGAGGGGATCGGCATTCGCGTAGGCGACTCCGAACTTCACCCTGGTATCGGCGCAGAGGTCGGTTACGACTCCAACTGGTACATGCGATCCCACAAGGATCCGCCGGCCGGTCAGGTGCTCGCGAACGGGAACGTCCGTGAGGCGGGGGTGCTCCGCGTCACGCCGTCGCTCACGATCTCGTCGCTTGGACCGCAGCGCCTCGGGCAGGCGAGCCCGAGCTTCGCGTACCGCGGCTCGGTCGCCGGCACCTACCGCGAGTTCTTCGGCACCGAGGTGAACTCCGAGCGGAACATGAACGTGCACGCGTTCTTCCGCGGTGACGTGCTCCCGGGGCGGCCCCTCGGTGTGGGCTTCTTCGGCGGATACCAGCGCATGGTGCAGCCATCCGCGATTCCGGCGGGCGCGGGCGGACTGTCGTTCGACCGGAGCGACCTGAACGCGGGCGCGGAGGTGATCGCGATCCCCGGCCAGGGCACGCTCGATATGCACCTCGGGTACCAGTTCTTCGGCGCCCTCTACGAGAACGCGGTCGCGAGCCCGCTGAGCAACCTCACGCACGAAGTTTCCTTCAAGAATCGCTGGAAGTTTCGGCCGAAGACCGCGCTCTTCACGGAGACGTCGCTCCAGTTCGTCAGCTACCCGAACTCCGGTCGATCGGTCCTCGTCCTCAACGACGCCGTCCCGCTGCGGACCCGCGCGGGCATCACCGGCCTCGTGCTCCCTCGCCTCTCGGTGCTCGGGGCGGTCGGCTACTCGGCGACCTTCCTCGCTGGCGGCGGTCTCGCGCAGACCTCGCAGTACGACAGCATCAACGCGCAGGCGGAAGCGACGATCTACCTGACGGGTACCGCGGTTCCCACGGAGGACCAGCAGGGCGTTACGGCGGTCTCCACGCTCACCCTCGGCTACAACCGTGACGTGCTCACCGGCTCGGCCCAGTCGTTCGCGAACAAGCCCACGTACCTCTACGGCGGCGGTCAGAACACCGTGCTCGGCAGCTTCACCGGGCTCGACAAGTTCTACGGTCGGCTCAGCTACATGTTCGCAGGGCGCGCGGTCTTGGCGCTCGACGGCTTCGTCGACCTCCTGACGCTCCCCGAGATCTTCGACGCCAACGGCGCCACGATCGCGAACACGGCGGGCGGCTTCACCAACATTCGCCCCGGCGCGTCGCTGTTCGGGGAGTACCGCTTCGTGGACTCGTTTGGCCTGAACCTGACTGTCGACTACGCGCAGCAGATCAGCGACGTGGTCATTCCGGTCGGTGGAAACCAGGTCTTCGACCTCAACAATCGCCGCGTTCAGGCGAGTCTCGGCGCTCGCTGGTTCATGTGAGCGTGTGCGGCCGGGCGGGGGCGGCCGTGGCCGCTTTGCTCGATCCCTCCTCACCATGAAATCTTTCATCGTCGCTCTCGCAATCGCCACGACGCTCACCGGATGCTCGGGATCTCGCGCCGTGGGCGCGGGACTTCCGCGGGCGCTCCCGAGCACGACGGTCGGGCCAGGGGATGTATTCGAAGTGCACGTGCTGGGGGAGTCCAACCTCCCTCACGAGTACCGGGTGAGCCCGGACGGCACGATCGATTTCCCTTATATCGACCGGCTCAGCGTCGTGAACAAGGAGCCTCAGGACGTCGCTTCGCTGATCCGCGCGAAGCTCATCGAGGCGAAGATCTTGACGGATCCGCAGGTGTCCGTCGCGGTCAAGCAGTACTACTCCAAGAAGGTGTCGGTGCTCGGCCAGGTCGCGCATCCGGGCGCGATCCCCTACACCGAGTCGTTGCGGCTCGTGGAGGCCGTGTCCCAGGCGGGGGGCTTCACTCCGCTCGCCCAGAGCAGCCGCGTGATCCTCACTCGCCAGGTGGGCAAGGGTACCGTCACGGTGGAGATCAGCGTGGACGCGATCACCGACGGCAAGCAGCCCGACGTGCTCCTCCAGGCGGGCGACACCATCAAGGTCCCCGAGCGCGTCTTCTAGACGGTCGCGCCGCGCGCTGCGGCTCAGCGGGCGCAGTCGACGAAGTCGGTGGTCAGGCCAGGGGGACGCGGCTGCGAGAAGGTCCCTGCGGGCAGCGGGGGATTCCACACGACCTCGTCGAAGCGCAAGAGCACGTCCGACGCGGAGGGGGGCACCTCGAGGTGGACGCTGCGCGGCAGATCGGCCGTGCACTGCGGGCCGGAGGGAGGGAGGCCCTCGCCGGGGAGCCCGTCGGGGTCTTCCCAGGCCTTGGCCATCTCTCCCGGGGTCGGCTCCTCGAGGGAGGCCTGGTAGAGCGTCCCGTCGAACTGATCGACGCGAACCCTGGCGAGGCGGAGGCGCTGGCTTGCCCAAGGCTTCGCGAAGTCGTCGGGGTGGACGGCGAGGCGCACCTCCTCGCGGGCCTGGTTTGCGCCGGTGACGGTGACCACGTAATAGCCAGCGGTGTCCCAACGAACCGAAGGGGGCGTGGTGTGGGCGAGCACGGGAGGCACCCCGCGGAGCAGGCCGATGAGCACGTGGCCGGGCAGGGGTACTTGGGTGAGCCGCGCGATGTTGCAGGGCGCTGCGGGGCCCTCCAGGAAGCGCTTCTCGCGGATGTCGTAGAGCGAGAAGCGCCGTCCATCGCTGGTCAGCGTCGCGAGGGTCGCGCCGAAGGGGCTCACCGCGTCCATGCGGAGGCTCGCGGGGGCGACCGCGTAGAGCATGAGCTCCGCTCGCACGCGCCCCTCCTTGCCGAAGTGGTCGATCTTTGCGCGCGCGCGCAGGCCGTGCCCGCAGCTCTGCGTCTCGGCGACGCGCGCGAGCGCCGCCTCCCCGCTTGGCAGTTGGGATGCGGGTGGGGCGACGGCGGACAGGAAGCAACCGCCGAGGATCGGTGACAGGAGCAGGAGCGAGATCAAGCCCAGACGCGGCATTCGGCCACTCTACACGCGCCGGACCCGCCGCGGGCGGCGATCGCGAGGCGCCATGTGTCCGGAATGTGGACACTCCACGGAGCAAGAGAGACAACAAGAGGTGACAGTGGTTCCGTCGCGCTCGGTGGTTTTGCCTGCGTCGCTTGGCACGGGGGGTGCTCAGGCGACGGCATGTCTTCCTGCTCGCCGTACGTCGCTTCCCCGCGTGGCTTCCACTCGACGCCCGGGGCGACTCAAGGGGGCGGCTCGTTCTGAGGGCGCGCCCGGATTTCGATGCGGCGTGAGCCCGGGTGCCGTAGAGGGGAGCATGCCCTCCTTCTCCTGGCTCGTGCGCCCGCTCGAGGTCGACTTTCGCGCGCGCCTCGACGCGCTCGGCGCACGTAGTCGGCTCGTGACCTCGGTGGATCCGGCGCGCCTCGGCGCGGCCGTGCGCGCCCTCTCGGACGTGTACAACCACCGCGGTCCGACGGACGGCGGCGTCGCGAACGCTGCCAGGGCGCACCTCGGGGCGCGCCTCGCGTTCTCGTTCCCCCGAGACGTCCCCAAGGGCGCCGCGGCAGTGCGCGAGCTCGTCGGGACCGGGCTCGTGCGGCTCGAGGGGCGACCTCTGCGCGTGTTGGATCTCGGCGCCGGCCTCGGCGCGATGACGTTCGGGCTGGCGCGCGCCTTGGCGGCCGCAGGGTGCGAAGGGAGTCTGGACGTCGAGTACGTCGACGCCGATCCGCGGGCCCTCGAGCTCGCGTGCGCGCTCGCTCGGTCGACGACGGAGGAGCCGGTGCGAATCGCCGCGCGCGCGACGTGCTCCGTCGCCGAGCGCCCGCCGCCTGCGGGTCCCTTCGACGTCGTGCTCCTGGGACAGGTGCTGAGCGAGCTCGACGAGGGCGCGCCCAGCGAAGCGCGGCAGGAGCGCCACGCCGCCCTGCTTGCGGCGCTGTTCGAACGGCTCGCGCCGACCGGATCGCTCGTGGTGATCGAGCCGGCGCTCCGCGAGCGAGCGCGGCACCTCCAGGCGCTCCGCGATGCGTGGGTCACGACGCGCGGCGCCGTCTTCGCGCCGTGCCTCCACGCCTCGCCTTGCCCCGCGCTGGGCGCCCCGGGCGACTGGTGCCACGAGGAGCTCGCGACGGACCTGCCGTCGTGGCTCGTCCCCGTTGCGCGCGCTGCCGGCCTGCGTTGGCAGGGCTTGTCGTTCAGCTACCTCGTCTTACGGCGCGACGGTCGAACACTCCGGGAAGCGCTGCCAGGTGCGCGCCTGCGGGTCGTCTCGGACCTCCTCCGCTCGAAGGGCAAGTCGGAGGTGTTCGTCTGCGGGGAGCTCCCTGCGGGGCCCGGCCGGGAGCGCATTCGGCGCCTCGACCGTCACGCGAGCCCCGCGAACAGCGCGTGGGAGCGGCTGGGTCGCGGCGCCGTCCTGCCAGAGCTCGCGGGCCTCCCGCGCGTGGCGGAGACGAGCGAGATCTCGCCGCTCGGCGAGGACCGGCCGTGAGCGAGCTGCGCGGGCTCTACGCCGTCCTCGACGTCGACGCGG
>DAORJJ010000447.1:0-5979 GCA_035439005.1 Polyangiaceae bacterium
CGCCGCGGGCGCCGCGGGTGCAGTCGCGGGCGCGGGCGCCGCCGCGGGCGCAGCCCCCGCCGCCGCGGGCGCCTCGCTCTTGGCGTCGCCGGTCGCGGCCTTGGGCTTGCTGGAGGAATAGAGGTCGGCGTACCAACCGCCGCCCTTCAGGATGAAATTGCCGGCGCTGATTTGGCGCTTCGCCGTCGCCTCGCTGCACTTCGGACAGTCGGTGAGCGCGGGCGCCGAGATCTTCTGGATCTCCTCCCACTGGTTGCCGCAGCTCGTGCACACGTACTCGTAAGTAGGCATGGGCGGGCCCAATAAGCCGTCCACCCGCGATGTCAAGGACGGCCCCCCCGCGCCCGCCCTCCCCGTCGCCCCGACGCCGCCCGCTGGCGCGATTTGCGCGACCCCACGGGAGGGCTTTGCGGAGGCCTCGCGAGGCAGTTTTCCACAGGGATTCGTGGGGAAAATACACTGAAATAGACCTTGCCGCTGCGCGGCCGCGGACGTAACCCTTGGGCAGTTCGTGACAGTATGTGAAGTGACATGACGCCCCGGGTATCGTCACCTGGGTGCGCGAGTCGAGCGCACAGCTCGCCTTCGGAGTCGGCATGAAGATCAAGCGCCTCGAGCTCTCTGGGTTCAAGTCCTTCGTCGATCGCACGGTCGTGAAGTTCGACCGCGCCGTCATGGGCATCGTCGGGCCGAACGGCTGCGGCAAGTCCAACATCGTCGACGCCATTCGCTGGTGCATGGGCGAGCAGAGCGCCAAGAACCTGCGCGGCCGCAGCATGGACGACGTCATCTTCAGCGGCTCCGAGTCCCGGCCGGGCGCCGAGTTCGCGGAGGTGACGCTCACGTTCGAGAACGACAACGACGGCGCCGATCTCCCGATCGAATACAAAGACTACGCCGAGATCGCGATCACCCGGCGGCTGCACCGCTCGGGCGAGAGCGAGTACCTCATCAACAAGACCCAGGTGCGCCTGAAGGACGTCACCGACCTCTTCCTCGGCACCGGCGTGGGCACGAAGGCCTACAGCATCATCGAGCAGGGCAAGATCGGCCTCATCGTCAGCGCGAAGGCGGAGGACCGGCGCCTGCTCATCGAGGAGGCCGCGGGCATCACGAAGTTCAAGTCGAAGCGCAAGCAGGCCGAGAAGAAGATGGAGATGACCCAGCAGAACCTGCTGCGGGTCGGCGACATCATCTCGGAGATCGACCGCAACCTCGGGTCGCTGAAGCGGCAGGCCGCGAAGGCGGAGCGGTACGTCGCGTACCGCGGCGAGCTCGAGGATCTCCAGCTCCACGAGGCCTCGCACCGCTATCTCGAGCTCACCGGGTGGGTGAAGCTCGAGTCGGCCGAGGTCGAGGCGCACACCCTGGCGCACGACCAGGCCCGCGCGGCCCTCACCGCCCGCGAGGCCGACCTCGAGGGGGCCCGACTCGACGCGCACGGCGCGGAGGCCGCGCTCGAGGTGGCCACCACGACGAACTTCGCCGCGGAGAACGCGGTCCGCGCCGAGGAGGCGGCGATCTCCCGCGCCCGCGACCGCATCGCCGCGCTCGCACGGCGCGAGGCCGAGGCCGAGGCCGAGCTCGCCTCCGTGGGCGCCCAGCGCGAGGCCCTCGGCAAGGAGCTCGAGCACGTGTCGACCGAGCTCGACGCGCTCCGCGAGCAGGAGGCCGAGCAGGCGGAGCAGGCCGAGGACGAGGGCGCGCGGCTCGCCGAGATCGTCGCGGAGCAAGAGCGCGCGAACCGCAACGTCGCCGAGCACCGGCAGCGGGTCGCGCAGACCCAGGCGCAGATCGCCAGCGGCGAGGCGAAGCTCGAGGGCTTCGAGCGGCGCAAGTCGGAGACCACGCAGCGCCACGAGAAGCGCGTGCTCGAGCGGGCCGAGCTCGAGTACGCCGCGGCCGAGCTCGCCGCGCGGGTGGACGTGCTCACGGCCGAGGTCAGCGGCACGCGCGAGGGGAAGCTCCTCTCGAGCGAGGAGAAGGCCGCCCTCGAGACGCGCCTCGCGGAGCTTCGTCACGACATCGTCGCGAGCGAGCGCCTCCTCGACGAGGCCAAGCACGACGCCCAGAAGAAGCGCTCGCGCCTGCACGCGCTGGTCGAAATCCAGGCGAAGCTCGAGGGCGTCGGTGCGGGCACGAAGGCGCTCATCGGATCGAAGGACCCCACGGTGCTCGGGCTCCTCGCCGACCGCGTGGAGGCCGAGGCGAGCGCGACGGCGGCGCTCGCCGGGTGGCTCGGCACGCGCCTGCTCGACGTGGTGGTGAAGGACCCCGCGCGCGCGGAGGCCCTCCTCGACGACCTCCGCCGGAGCAAGAAGGGCCGCGCGACCGTGGTGCCGCACAGGCCCGCGCGCGTGGCCGGACAGGCGACCCGGGCCCCCCTGCAGATCCAGGGCGTCGTCGGTCATCTCGTTGATTTTGTGCACTTTTCGAGCGACGACGAGGAGCTCGTCCGCGCGGTCGTCGGCGACGTCGTGCTCGTCGAGTCGGACGAGGCGGCGCGCGAGGTGCTCGCCCACACGCGCCTCGCCGCGGTGACCCGCGCCGGCACGGTGCACTACCCCGACGGGCGCGTCGCGGGCGGGACCGGCGAGGACGTCGTGGCGCACATGCTCGACTCGCGGCGTGAGTGCCGCGAGCTCGGCCACGAGGTGGAGGTGCTCGAGCGCGTCCTCACCGAGCGCCTCGCGGCGCACCAGGCGCTGCGCCTCGCGCTGACCGAGACCCAGAGCGCGCTCGACATCGCCCGCCAGCGCGCGCACGAGGGAGAGCTCGCGCTCGTCCGCGTGGAGAAGGACCTGCGGGCGGCCGAGGCCGAGCAGACCGCGAGCCGAGGGCGCGCGGAGGCGCTCGCGCGCGAGATCGACGAGCTCGCCTGGCAGCTCTCGCAGGCCGTCGAGGAGCGCGATCTCGCCGCGGGCATGCTCGACGAGGCGCGCGCAGAGCTCGACGTGGCCCAGCGAGAGCTCGAGGACGCGGAGGCCTTCGCGCTCTCGTGGACCGAGCAGGTCGACGCCCGACGCGCGCACGTCACCGAGCGCCGCGTGCGCGTGGCCGGCACGCGCGAGAAGCTCCACGCCGCGCGCGGCACCGTCTCGCGCCTCGAGAAGAGCACGCTCGAGCTCGCCGAGCGCGAGGGTCGCCTCGACCGGCAGCTCGCCGACGGCGCGCGCGAGCACGGAGAGACCGCCGCGCAGCTCTACCTCCACACCGAGACCCTGCGGAGCGCCCTCGACGCGGCCCGCGAGGCCGAGGACACGCTGCTCGGCGCGCGCGCGACCTTCGAGGCCGTGCGCCAGGGGCTCTCCGAGCGCGAGGCCGAGCTCCGCGCGCTGCGCGCCTCGGCCGACGCGGCGCGCGAGTCGCTCACGGCCCACGAGATGAACCTCCGCGAGCGCGCGCTCGCGCTCCGCCACCTGCTCGAGGCCATCGCCGAGAAGTTCCGCGGGCTCGCGCTCGCGCGGGTGGTGGGCGACTACCACCTGCGGCCGCCGCCCGACGAGGCGCTGCGCGCCCGGATCGCGGAGCTCACGGGCCTCATCGAGCGCATGGGCAGCGTCAACCTCGACGCCATGCGCGAGCACGAGGAGGCCGAGAAGCGGTTCTCGTTCTACAGCGATCAGAAGGCCGACCTCGACGCGGCGCTGGCCGACCTCACGCGGGCGATCGAGCAGATGAACCGCGAGTCGAAGAAGCTCTTCGAGGAGACCTACACCCAGGTCAACGCCCGCTTCCAGGAGATCTTCCCGCGGATGTTCCGCGGCGGGCGGGCCTCGCTGCGCCTCACGAACCCGGACGACATGCTCGAGACGGGCATCGAGATCCTCGCGCAGCCGCCGGGCAAGAAGCTCGCGAGCATCGAGCTCATGAGCGGCGGCGAGAAGGCGCTCACCGCGGTGTCCCTCATCTTCGCGATCTTCCAGATCAAGCCGTCGCCGTTCTGCATCCTCGACGAGGTCGACGCGCCGCTCGATGAGGCGAACGTCGCCCGCTACAACGAGATGGTCCGCAGCATGACCGACCGCTCGCAGTTCATCTTGATCACGCACATCAAGCGGACCATGCAGATGGTCGACGTGCTCCACGGCGTGACCATGCAGGAGTCGGGTGTGTCGCGGCTCGTGACGGTCACGCTCAACGAGGCGGCCGAGCGCCGCCCAGGCGAGCACGGCGCGAGCGCCGCGGTGGCGTAGCTACGGCGCGGGATCGACGGGGGCCTCGGACGCGACCACGCGGTTGCGCCCGAGCCGCTTCGCGCGGTACATCGCCGCGTCGGCCCGCGCCTCGAGGGCCTCGGGCGCCTCGCGGCGGTCCCAGGTGGCGACGCCGATCGAGACGGTCTGGTGGAAGGAGCGCTCGGCGGCGGAGAGCGGCTCGAGGTCGAGGGTCTCGCGCAGGCGCGCGCCGGTCGCGAGCGCCGCGGTGACCCCCGCGCCGGGCATGACGACGACGAACTCCTCGCCTCCGCGGCGCACGAGCGAGTCGACCTTCCGCACGTGCGCCCGGACGCGGTCCGCGAAGGCGCGCAGCACCGCGTCGCCCGCGGCGTGGCCGTGCTCGTCGTTCACGAGCTTGAAGTGATCGAGGTCGAGCAGGAGCAGGGACACGTCGGCGCCGCTCCGCGTGGCACGCTCGAGCTCCTCGGCCAGACGCAAGGACAAGTAGCGCTGGCTGAGGGCGTGGGTGAGGTCGTCGAACATCGCGAGGCGCTCGAGCCGGGCGCGCTCGACCGGCGGCGACGAGCAGTTCGCGAGCAGGCGGAGCACGAGCTGCGCCTCGTCGTCGAAGGCGGCGAGCGCCGCCGAGGTGACCGACAGAACGCCGATCACCTCCCCGGACGACCACATGGGCTCGCACGCCAGCGAGCGCACGGGGAAGCCCTGGGTGCGGGGGCGCACGAAGCGCGGGTCGGCGGCGACGTCGTCGATGCGGATGGGGCGGCGCTCGGCGACGCACGCGGCGAGGACCCCCTCCTTGGGGCGAAACTCCATGGGGCGGGCGTCCGCGCCGGCGCCAGCGCGCGCGCCGGAGAGCAGCGTGGAGCGCGAGGCGTCGAGCAGTCGCACGCTCGAGTGGTTCGCGGGGACGAGGCGGAGGGCGGCCTCGGTCACGAGCGCGAGCGACTCTTCGAGGGGTCGCTTGGCCGTGAGCTCTCGGGTGAGCTCGAGCAGGATGACCAGCGCTTCTCTCGGATCGACGGCGGGCACGTGTTCGCTCGAGCTTTAGGTGCGTCTCGGGGGGGCGCCCGTCAAGAGGAATGCGACCGAACGGAGCCGCGATGCCAGGGAAAAATAGGCGTCTCGGGGTACCGCAACTTATCGAAAATCACGACTTCGCGAGGGGAGCGCTCTCCCGCCTCGCGCGCCGCCCGCGTGGAGGGAGAGGCGCTCGAGCCGCTCGACCACGATGTACACCACGGGCGCCGCCGGAGGGCGCTGCGGGGCGCCATGGGGCTCGTTGGTCGGCGGCGGCGAGGGCTGTCGCTCGACCTTCCCGTCGACGAGGAGCATCGACGCGGTCGTCGCGACGCGCCGCAGCCGCTCGTAGACGCGCGCGTAGAGGACGAGGTTGACGAAGCCGTGCTCGTCCTCGAGCGTGATGAACACGACGCCGCTCGCCGTGCCGGGGCGCTGACGGCACAGCACCACGCCAGCGCTCTGCACGCGGGCCCCGTGCGGCGCCGAGGCGAGGTCCCGCGAGGACAACACGCCCTTGCCGAGGCTCGGCCGCGCGATGCGCATCGGGTGGTCGGTCACCGAGAGGCCCGTGCGCTCGTAGTCGAGCAAGAGCTGCTCGGCGCGCGTGAGCGGCGGCACCGGGAGCGCGGCAGGAAGCGCAGGGCTCTCGCTCGACGCGCTCGACGCGCTCGACGACGCGCGCGCGAACAGCGGCGCGCGCGTGGGCGCGAGCGCCGCCCACATGGCCTCGCGGCGGGCGCCCATCGCGGGGAGCGCGGCGAACGCGCCGGCCTCCGCG
>DAORJJ010000448.1:0-5972 GCA_035439005.1 Polyangiaceae bacterium
CCATCAGAGTGCCCGTGCCGGCCTTGGCGGCGAGCTCCGACAGGCGCGCGGGCGTGACCGACCCCGCGCGGCCGTCGGTCGCCGCCTCGAGCGCGATCCGCATCTCCGCGGCGGAGGCGAAGCGCAGCTCTCGACGGAACGCCATCGCGCGGTGCACGAGCCCGGCGAGCTCGGGCTTCACCCCAGGCGCCGCGCGCACGAGCGGGACGACCTCGCCGCGCTCGATCTTGAGGGCCACCACGCGGCCGTCGTCGCCGGACACGGGGCGCGCACCCGCGAGCATCTCGTAGAGCATCACGCCCACGGCGTAGAGGTCGGCCCGGGCGTCCACCGCGTCGGCGGAGTACGCCTGCTCGGGCGCCATGTACTCGGCGGTGCCCATGAGCACCCCCGCGACGGTGAGGTTTCGTCCGCCCGCGCCCTCGCGGCGGAGCTTCGCGATGCCAAAGTCGATGAGCTTTAGTACGGGGCGATCACCGATGTAGGTGACGAACACGTTCTCGGGCTTGAGGTCGCGGTGCACGACGCCGAGGGCGTGCGCCGCCTCGAGGGCGAGGAGGATCTGCCGCGTGTACTCGCAGGCGGTGGGCGCCTCGAGGCGCCCCTGGCGACCGAGGACGTCGGCGAGCGACTCGCCCTCGAGCAGCTCGAGCACCATGAACGCGATCCCGTCCGCGGTGCGCTCGACGTCGATCACGTGGGCGACGTTCTCGCTGCGGATGCGCGCGGCGACCATCGCTTCTTGGAGGAAGCGCTCGATGAGCCCGTCGCGGCGCGCGAGCTCGGGGTGGAGGATCTTCACGGCCACGCGCGTGCCGAGCACGAGGTGCTCCGCCTCGTACACCGAGCCCATGCCGCCCTCACCGAGGAGGCGCCCGAGCTTGTACTTGGAAGAGAGGACCTGCCCCGAGCCGACCACGGGAGACCTTTAGCACACCCCCACTTCTTCCGGACGCCCGGGGCTCTTCGCGGCGCTCCCCTCGACGTCGGGGGTCGGCTCGTGATCTCGGGGGCTATTGGCCCTGGAGGGTGCTCATCGCCTCGGCTTGGCTCTTCATCACGACCTCCGCCGACGCGGGCGACGGACGCGGCGCGAGCGACGGACGTCCGCCGCCGCGCGCGGCCACCTCCTCGGGCGGAGGCCGCGGCACGAGGGTCGGCAGGGTCTTTCGCAAGGCGCCGATTCCCTTCACCTTCTCTGCGAGCTCGGTGTCCTCGAACTCCTTCGCGGCGGCGCGCCCCTCTTTCTCGGCGGCGTCGAGCGTCGCGCGGGCCTGCGCCAGGTTGCCCGCGCGCGCCTCCGCGACCGCGCGCACGATCGCGTCGGCCACGCCCACGCGGGCCGCGGCGTGCTCCACGCCCTTGTCGCGGCCCTCCTTCAGCGCCGCGACCTCGGCGGTCGCCTTGACCGCGAGGAAGCCGCGCGACGTGAGGCGCTGGCCCGGCGCGGTGGGGTGCTCGAGAGAGACCTCGGCGTCGAGCAGCTCCACGCTCGCGCCGGCGCGGCGCGGCGGGACGGTGAGGCGCACGAACACGTCGCGCGAGGCCCCCTCGCCGAGGTCGCCGAGCAGCACGCTGGCCTTGAGGCCGCTCCGCTGCGCCGGCAGCCCGACCACGTCCTTGATGACCACCTGCGGGCCTGGCAACAGCGTGAGCACGAGCCCGCGGCCCGACACCTGAGAGAGCCGGAGCACCTCGTCGGTGAAGACCTGGGCGACCTTCGAGGACTCCTGGATGAAGTGGTACTTCCCGCCCGAGCGGAGCGCGAGCTGGCTCATCACGGTCTCGTCGTAGTCGAGGCCGAGGCCGAGGGCGGTGATCGACACGTGCTGGGCGCCCGCCGACTGGGCGATCGACTCGAGCGGGGACGGATCGTTCGGCACGCCATCGCCGAGGAGCACCACGCGGTTCACGCCCTGAGGGTCGAGGCTCTTCTGCACCTCCCGCAGGCCCGCGGCGAGGCCGCCGGCGAGGTCCGTCGTGCCGCTGGCCTTGATGCGCCCGATGGCCGCGCGCACGTGCTCGACGCTCTCCTTGGTGAGGACGGTCGAGGGGACCCGCACCTCCGTCGACGAGTGGAACGTGACGAGCGCGAGGTGGTCGCCGACGGAGAGCGCGTCGAGGAGCGCGAGGCTGGCGGCGCGCGCCGCCTCGATGGGCGGGCCCTCCATCGAGCCGGAGGTGTCGACCACGAGCGCCAGGTTGACGGGCGGCCGCTTGCCCGGGGCGCGCGGCTTTCCCGCGAGCCGCACGCGCACCACGAGCTCGGACGGTTTGTCGGCGAGCACGCCGCTGTTCGCCCCGACGACGGACAGCGCCACGAGCTCGTCGCCGACCACGGCCGGCCCCTTGGCGAGCTCGGGCTTCGGCGGCGCGGCGGGCGCGGCGGGCGGGGCGACACGCGGAGGGGGCGCGCAGGCCGCCGCGGCGACCACCAAGAGCGCCACGAGCCCCGGGCGCGAGTACTTGCGACTGTTCATTCGAGGCACTCCACGGCGGGGGGGCAGGTCAAGTCAAGCCGAGTCGCGCACCTACGCGCGAGCCGGGGAGAAGATCTGCCGCGCGAGGCGCGCGCCATGGGTTCGGGTCGAGGTGCGCCCGCCGGGACGCGACGACCTGCCGCCCAGGCGCGTCCGCGGGCTCACGCCGCGTCGTGGACAGGGGGCGGGAGCGAGGGGCTCGAGCGCTTCTGGAGCACGGAGAAGGCGGTCTCGGCGTCGTCGATCTGCGAGAACATCGGCACGAGCTCGTCGCCCGGGGGCTGCGCCTCCCCGAACGCGCCGCTCGCGGCGAGCGCCCGGGCGCGAGGGCCGTCGAGCACGAGGAAGAGATCCTCGAGGCGGCGCATGGACGAGTCGGAGGGGGCGGTGATGACGTAGGCGATGCAGCCTCGATCCAGGGAGAGCTCTTCGTAGCCGCGGCGGATGAGCACGCGGCGGTTGGTCACGAAGTACCGGGTGACCTTCGCCAGCCGCCCTGGCTTCACCCACGACGCGTACGCCACGACGAACGACGCGCCGACCGCGAGGAGCGCGCCGAGCGCGACCGAGCCCGCCAGCACGCCGAAGGTGGTGGCCGGGAGGGCGTGGAGGCGGAGCACCCGGAGCAGCGCGGGGACCGACCGCATGAGGCCCCGGGCGGCCGCGAGGAAGAGGACCGCGGCCAGCCCCGAGGCCAGGGCGCGACGCGCGGTCCAGCGCGCCGCCCGCGGCGTGCCGGACCAGAGCACGCGCTCGCCGACGTCGAGGCGCTGGCCGAGCGGGCGCTCGCCGTCGCCCAGCGTGGCTGAGGGCATCACGCCGCGCACCGCCGCCCAGACGCGGTCGGGGCTCTCGAGATCGACGAGCACGAGCGTGAGCGTGCGCCGGAGCGCGCCGGTGGGGACCGCGCGCACGAGCACGAGATCGCCCACGCCGGGCGCGCGCGGGTTCCAGCGGATGATCGCGTAGCTGATGGCAAACCGGTCGATCGTGCGACGAAAGCGGCCGCGCCGCACCACCACGTGCCCCTCGGTGACCTCGTAGGTGAGGCCGCCACGGTAGAGCCGAGGGCCTTGCCAGGCCGCGAGCGCGGCCGTCGCGCACCAGGCCGCGCCGATGAGCAGCCCCGCGTAGGCGGCGTGGAGCGCCAGGGCAGAGACCATGGCGAACCCGAGCAGCATGGCGGCGGCCGACGCGGCGGCGGCGGCGCCTAGCTGGTAGTTGCGCGGGAGGGGCACGACCTTGGGCCGACCCGACCACAGGATGGGTTCTCCGAAGAGCGAGTCACGCGCCATGAGCCGGTGCCTCTCCCGGGCACTCCCTCGATTGTGGTGCCGCGCGAGCGCCGTGTAAAGGCCGGCCCTCGCCGCGGTACCGCGCGGGCCCAAGCGCTGCTAGACACTGGCGGAACCAGGCAGGACGCGACCTTTGATCACCAAGACAAGCGAATATGCGCTCCGCGCGATGGTGCTGCTGGGCGAGAACGAGGGCGTGCGCCTCACCCTCCCGGTGATCGCGAGCCACACGCAGGTGCCGTCGAGCTACCTCTCGAAGGTGCTGCAGGGCCTCGTGCACGCGGAGCTCGTCACCTCCGTCCGTGGCCCCGCCGGCGGCTTCTCGCTGGCGCGGCCTGCGTCGCGCATCACGGTCTACGACGTCGTGCAGGCCGTCGACCCGATCCACCGGATCACCTCCTGCCCCCTCGGCCTGCCCGAACACGAGCGGGCGCTCTGCCCGCTGCACCGCAAGCTCGATCAGGCGGCGGCGCTCTTGGAGAAGAGCTTCCGCTCCACCCCCCTCACCCAGCTACGCGAGCGGCGCTCCGTCGCCGAGCGGGAGGGCTGACTGCGGCGCCCCGGGGGCGCGGCGGGCGGCGCTCGTGCGAAGCGTCAAGTCGCGCGGGGAGCGGACGGATTCCCGTACACTCGGGCCATGGAGGTCCCCGCCGGCGTGAAGCGCCCCGCCTACACGCCGCGCGAGCGCGCCCTCGAGCGCGCGCTGATCCTCAACTTCTTGGTGCACGGGCTGGCGATGCTCTCGATGGCCGCGCTCCTCCTCCCGACCCTCCCGGGCGGCACGGCCACGTCCGAGGCAGCCCGCATCGCGACGATCGCGGCCCACCCTTGGCGATTTCGGCTCGGCTGGCTCCCGTGGCAGCTCTGCGCCGTCGCCGATCTGTACATGGCGTTCGCGATGGTGCGCGTGCGCTGGCTCCCGCGGGCGGCGTCGTGGCTCGTGCTCGCGCTCACGCTCGTCGCCGTCGCGCCCGACCAATACGCGCAGGCGGTGTGGGTCACCCGCGGCGTCTCGCTGGCGGGGGCCGATCCCGAGGCCTACGTCGCGCTCGAGCGCGCGCTCTTCCCGCTCACCGCCGGCTGGGGCGCGCTCTTCTACACGCTGGCGGCGCTGGGCTGGACGGCCTGCTTCGCGCGCGGCGGCACGTGGTCCCGAGCGCTCACGGTCCTCAGCGGCCCGGTGTGGGCGACCATGGGCGTCGCGGTGGTGTCGCCGCTCCTCCCCTTGGGCCTGCGGCCGGGCCCCGCGTTCGTGTCGGCGGCGAACGGGCTCGGGTTCCTCCAGCTCCAGGTGTGGCTCGGCCTCGTCACCGAGGAGGTGCTCTTCCGAGCGCGCCCGTACGAGGCCACGGGGCGCCTCGCGCGCTGGCGCCACCCCGGCCCCGGGCTGCTCGCGCGCCTCGCCGACGGGCTCGCGAACAGCCGCCTCGCCGGCGCGCTCCTCGAGCCGCTCCCGGAGGTCGAGATGCGCAGCGACATCCGCGACGTCGTCTATGTAAACTACCTCGTGCCGGCGGCGACCCTCGCCCCGCTCGTGCCCGAGGGGCTCGAGCTCCAGCGCGTGGGACCGGACGGAAAGTACGCCCTCTTTACCTTTCTCACCTACCAGCATGGCCACTTCGGCTTCGCGTTCCTCGGGCCCCTCCGTCGGCTCCTCCCCTCCCCCGTGCAGACCAACTGGCGCGTCCACGTGCGTGATCCGCGCACCGGGCACGAGGGGATCACGTTCGTGACGAACGCGATCTCCAGCGCGGCGCCGGCGCTCGGCGCGAGGCTCCTGACCGAGGGGATGCCCATGCACGTGCTCGAGCGCGCGGAGGTGACGCGCGCGGACGACGGCGCGATCACGGTCTCCCTCCAGCCCGGCGCCGGCTCCGCGCCCGACGCCGAGCTGCGCCTCCGGCCGAGCCCCGCGCCCCACACCCTCACGGGCGCGTGGGCCGAGTGCTGGGAGAGCCTCGACGCGTTCCTCGCGTATTGCGTGCCCCAGGACCGCGCCATGTCGAGCCAGCCGCTCCGCGGGCGAATCTCGCGGCAGGAGATCGACCTCGGCATCCCGCTGAAGGCGTGCCGCTCGCTGGTCGGCACGGTGGTCTCGCGCGCCGCGACCGCGCTCGTGGGCGACGCGGAGCCGCTCTGCTTTCACGTCGATCGCGTGAGCTTCTCGTTCTCGGTGGAGGTGCACGACCCCGGCCCC
>DAORJJ010000449.1:0-5931 GCA_035439005.1 Polyangiaceae bacterium
CGTGGCGCGCGCGTCCCTCTCGATCGACACCGTCTGCGAGGCCGACGCGCTCCCCACGCCGGCGCGCGCCAGGGTCCGCACGATCGACTACGCGGTCCTCGACGGGAAGGCCGAGCCCGCGTTCACGTTCCTCTCGGATCCCGATCTGGCGACCTTCGTCAGTCGCGCGGCGGCGCCGTCGACCAAGGCGCGCCTCGCGGCGCAGCTCGAGGGCGAGGGGCTGCTCGTCGTGGTCCGCCACAAGACGCGGGCGGCGCCGCAGGTCACCGAGCGCGGCGCCGGGCTCGATCTCGAGGCCGGCAGCTACGACGGCGCCATGTTCGTGGTCGACCTCGACCGCGGCGAGATCGCCTGCCAGACCCCGCTGCGCTGGACAGGGCCGGAGCCGAGCGTCTTCCATCTGTCGCGAGAGCGCGGTCGTCGCGCGAGCGAGCAGTCGCGCGCGAGCACGGCCTTCCGCGAGGCCTTCGAGGACACCGCGACCGAGCGGGCCAGGCGGCTCACCGGGGGGCGCATGAAGCTCGGCTACAAGCCGCTCGAGTGAGCGGCTAGGCCCGGCGAGAGCAGGTCGGGAGGGAGCCGGTCAGGAGAGCTTCGCGCTGAGGAACGCGCGGAGCTTGATGAGCGTCTTCACGTCGCGCGAGAACGTGGGCACCTGATAGTCGCGCGCCCACGCCGTCACCTCGTGGAGGAACGCAGCGCGCGCGGTCTCGTCGGTCATGATGTCTTCCACGGTGCGGCCGCGCGCGGCGCCCTTGCGCAGGTTCTTCACGTACGCCTCGAGCCGCGGGTAGTCCGCGGCGAGGAACTCGCGCACGAGCGCCGCCTCGTCACCGAGGCGAGCGAGCACGCCCGCGCGGGCCTCCGGGTGCTCCGCGCAGGCGAGGTCCGCCGCCACGCGGAGGACGAACGCGTCGTCGCAGAAGCCGAGATCGTCGATGCCATCGGGGATGAGGTCGAGCGACTTGAAGATGTAGTTCAGCCCCGCGATCGCGTGCCGTCGCGCGCCCTCGGGCACGTCGCTGTTCGCGAGCTCGCCCAGCTGGGCGGCGTCCTCGCCGAGGGACTTGAGCCACGACGGGAAGATTTCGAGGTACTTCGCAAGCGCGGTGGTGTCTTCGCTCATGTCAAACCCGTGGTCGGCAGGCCCGAGGAGCCGGGCGAGGACCAGAGCCTACACACCAGCGGAGTGAAAGACCAGCCATCACGAGCCGCGGGCGCGGCGCGCTCAGCGGTGGAGGAGAAAGCCGGCGAGCAGCCCGACCGCGAGGCACGCGGCCGCCACGAGCGCGACGGCCCACGCGGGCACTCCTCCGCTCGGTCGCGGGCCAGTGAGCGGCGCGTCGTCGGTCGAGGGGAGGGTCTTGCCGGGCACCCGGGGAGGGGCGGCCACCTCGACGCGCGCCTCGGGCGGCGGCTCGGTGACGCGAGGCGAGGCTCCGCTCGCGAGCGTACCCGAGGGGCCGACGCTGACTCGCCCAGAGGGCGGCGTGAAGCGGTCGGCCACGGTCCGGTCGCCGTGGCCCGTGGCGACCGCGGGCGCGAAGCCCTGGAGCTTCGGGTGGACGGCGGAGGCCATCATGGGCATCTCGGGCAGGCGGCTCAGCGCGTCGTCGCGGCCGCCGCCCTCGTCGCCCATCGCCTGCGCGAGCGCGCGCCCCATCTCGTGCGCGGTCTGGAAGCGCTGGTTGCGGTCCTTGTCCATCGCCCGCGCGACGAAGCCGGCGACGCGCTGGAGCTGCGGGTCGATCGACTCGACCGGCGGAGGCACCGTGTTCAGCACCGCGCCGAGGCGAGCGTACGCCGTGGGCGCGGGGAAGGCCGAGCGGCCCGTGAGCATCTCGTAGAACATGACGCCCGCGCTCCAGAGGTCGGACCGGGCGTCGCAGTCCTTCGCGCTCTTGATCTGCTCGGGGCTCATGTACGCGGGGGTGCCGAGCAGCACGCCGGTGCGCGTGCGCTGGCCCATGCCGCCCGCCTGCTCCATGACCTTCGCGATGCCAAAATCGAGGATTTTAGGCGTAAATTTCCCGCTCGCGTCGCGCGCGAGCACCACGTTCTCGGGCTTCAGATCGCGGTGCACGATGCCCTGCGCGTGCGCCATGCCGAGGCCCTGGAGGATGCCCTGCATGATGGTCGCGGCCTGGAGCAGCGGCACACGCCCGCCGTTGTTCGTGTACGACGCGAGGGGGATGCCCTGGAGGAGCTCCATCACGAGGTAGGGCGTGGTGTCCTCGGCGTGCCCGACCTCGAAGACCTGCACCACGTTCGGGTGGCGCAGGCGCTGGCACATGTGGCCCTCGTCGGCGAACCGCGTCAGCACGTCGAGGTCGTCGAGGTACTCGGCCCGCAGCATCTTGATGGCGACCGGCGGACCACCCGCGACGGGGGCGGCCTCGTAGACCACGCCCATCCCGCCCGCGCCGATGAAGCGGACGAGCCGATACTTCTCGGAGAGGATGGCGCCGACGAGCTCGCCGTCCCCAGGAAAGACCGCAGCAGTCACAGACGCGATGCTACTCGCCCGCGCGGGTGTGTGGAGGGGAAACGCACGGTCTCCCGGGCAGCGCGCTACGCGCGGAGCTTCGCGCCGAAGCGCTCGCCGGCGAGCGCCACGACCCCCGCGTGGCACTTGTCGACCTCCGCGTCCGTGAGGGTGCGACCCTCGGCGCGATAGACCACACGGAACGCGAGGCTCGCGTGGTCGGCGGGGATGCCCGGCCCCACGAAGCGATCGAACACCTCGACGTCCTCCGCGAGGGGGCCCGCGGCGGCGCGAATGGCGGCGAGCACCGCGCCCGCCGCGACGTCGTCGTGCACGACGAGGGCGAGGTCTCGCGACGACGACGGGAACCTCGGGATCGCGCGGTACGCGGGCGCGCGCGGGTGGGCCTCGAGCTCCGGCAGGAAGAGCTCGACGACCGCCGCGAGCTCGCCCGCGTCGAACGCCTCGACGACGTCGGGGTGGAGGAGCCCGAAGCGCCCGACCAGCGCGCCGTCGAGGGTGAGCTGTCCTGCGGCGCGCGGGTGGAGGTGGAGCGGCCGCGCTTCCGCGGGGTAGGCGCTCGCCTCCGGGGTGCGGCCGGTCAGCCCTCGCACGAGCTCGACAGCGACGCCCTTCGCGTCCCACACGTCCACGGGCTCGGGCTTGGTGAGCCAACCGCTGCGCTCACCGGAGAGCACCGCGGCGAAGGTCGGTCGCTCTTCCGGGAGGTCGCCGGGCGGCCCCGGAAGAAAGATCGGACCTAATGCGAAGAGCGCCGCGGAGCGCACGCCGTGGCGCCGCGCGGCGGCGACCGCCTCGAGCAGCCCGGGCAAGAGGCTCGTTCGCATGACGGTCTGGTGGTCGTTGATGGGGTTCGCGAGCTCCACCGCCGCGACCGGCGCGCACGCGGCGGCGAGGGCCTTGGGCGACGTGAAGCGGAAGGTGATGGTCTCGGAGAGGCCGACGCCCGCGGCGAGCCCGCGCACGCGGCGCTCGGTCGCCTCGCGCGGGCCGTGCTCACGCGTGCCGCGCACGGCCGGCAGATCCGCGGGCACGCGATCGATCCCGTGGACGCGCACGACCTCCTCGACGAGATCGATCTCGCGGGTGAGGTCGGGGCGGTGCGTAGGCACCGTGGCGACGAGCGCCTCCTCCCGACCGGCCTCGAGCTCGACGTCGCAGCCGAGGCGCTCGAGGAGCGCGGCGGCGTCGGCGAAGGGCAGGTCGAGCCCGAGGACACGCTTCATGAACGCGGCGCGCAGGCGCACGCGGGGCCGCGGCACGCGCCGCGGCTCGAGGGATATGGATGCACCATGCACGTAACGGGGGCGCGTCGCGGCGCCGTAGCCGACCTCGCCGAGCAGCGCCACGCACCGCGCCAGCGCGTCGGCCAGGACCGCAGGATCGGTGCCGCGCTCGAACCTGTGGCTCGACTCGGTGTGCAGGCCGTGGCGGCGGGACGCCCGGCGCACGCCGCGCGGGTCGAAGTACGCGCACTCGAGCAGCACGTCGCTCGTGGTCGCGGAGATCTCGCTGTTCGCGCCGCCCATCACCCCCGCGAGCGCGACCGGGCCCTCGCCGTCGCACACGACGAGGTCGTCGGCCGTGAGCGCCCGCGCGACGCCGTCGAGCGTGGTGAAGGGCTCCCCCTCCTGCGCCGTGCGCACGTGGATCTGGGCGCCGCGCACCTTCGCGAGGTCGAAGGCGTGCATGGGCTGCCCGTGCTCGAGCAGCACGAGGTTCGTCACGTCGACGACGTTCGAGATCGGGCGCACGCCGAGCGCGAGGAGGCGGTAGCGCCACGCGAGGGGCGACGGACCGACGCGCACCCCGTGCACCGTGGCGGCCGCGTACTCGGGGCAGCGCTCCGCGTCGTGCACCTGGACGATCGCGTCGAACGGGCTCGCGTCGGAGCCGAACGGCGCGGGCGCCGGGGCCTGGAAGGGAACGCCCAGGACCGCGCCGAGCTCGCGCGCGAGCCCCACGTGCCCGAGGCCGTCGGGGCGGTTGGGCGTGAGGCCAATCTCGAAGACCACGTCGTCGACCGCGGGGAGCGCCGCGGGGAGCGCCTGCCCGGGCGCGCCCGTGCCCGCGGGGAGCACCAGGATGCCGCCGCCCTCCTCCGAGAGGCCGAGCTCCGACTCGCTGCACAGCATGCCCTCGCTCACCACGCCCGCGATCTCGCGGCGCGCGATGGTCATGTTCTTCGCGGGCAGGTGGGCGCCGAGCTTGGCGAGCACCACGAGGCCGCCCGGCTCCGGCACGTTGGGCGCGCCGCAGACCAGCTCTTGAGGCGCCTCGCCGGCGTCCACGGTCACGAGGCGGAGGCCGCTCTTCGTCGGGTGGGGCCGCATCGAAACGACTCGCGCGATCACGCAGCCCTTCGACCCCTCGCCGTACGCGTGGACCCCCTCGACCTCGAGCCCCGCGGAGGTGAGCCGCTCGGCCACCTCGGTCGCCGACAGCTCGTTCAGCGCGGGAAGCAGCTCGCGCAGCCAGTTCAGAGACGCCTTCATTTCATGCCTTCGGGTTGAAAACGCGCCGCCGGGGCGGGCTCTAAAACTGCGCGAGGAAGCGCGGATCGTTGTCGAACAGGAGCTTGATGTTCGGGATGCCGTAGCGGAGCATCGCGACGCGATCGAGCCCCATGCCGAGCGCGAACCCGGTCCACTCCTCGGGATCGATGCCGCAGTGCTCGAACACCGTGGGGTGGATCATCCCGCACCCCAAGATCTCGATCCAGCCGGTGTGCTTGCACACGCCGCACCCCGCGCGGACGCCGTCGCTCGCCTTGCAGAACACGCAGCCGATGTCGACCTCGGCGCCGGGCTCGACGAACGGGAAGTAGCTCGGGCGGAGGCGCACCGGCGTGCCGGGGCCGTACATGCGCTCGGCGAACTCGGCGAGGATCCCCTTCAGGTTCGCGAGGCTCACGTCGCGATCGATGAGGAACGCCTCGAGCTGGTGGAACATGGGGCTGTGCGTCGCGTCGTCGTCGCGCCGGTACACGCTGCCCGGCGCGATGATCGCCATCGGGGGCTTCAGCGTGGTCATCGCCCGGATCTGCACGTTGCTCGTGTGCGTGCGCAATACATGCTTCGACGTGGTCCAGAAGCTGTCTTGCATGTCGGTCGCGGGGTGGTCCGGCGGGAACCCGAGCTTCGTGAAGTTGTTCGACTCGTGCTCCACGTCGGGGCCGTCGAACACGGCGAACCCGAGGCCGCGGAAGATGTCGATCACGTCCTCGCGGACCTGCGAGATCGGGTGCCGGTGGCCGCCGGCGGGCGGCGTGCGCCCGGGCAGCGTGAGGTCGAACGGGCGCGCCTCGAGCGCGGCCCGACGTCGCTCGGCGGCGAGCTCGGCGAGCCTCGCGGCGAACGCCGCCTCCACCTCGGCCTTCACGGCGTTCACGCGGGCGCCGATCGTGCGGCGCGCGTCGGGGGAGA
>DAORJJ010000450.1:0-217 GCA_035439005.1 Polyangiaceae bacterium
CCGCGCCCGCCGCCGCGAAGCCCGCCGCGAAGCCCGCCGCCGCGAAGCCCGCCGCGAAGCCCGCCGCCAAGCCCGCCAAGAAGTAGCGCCCCGGCGCACCCGTCCCTCGTCGAGCGTGCCCCCACCCCGGGGCGCGCTCGACGCGTCTTCGGCGCCCGCGCGAGACGCTTCGAGAGCGCGGCGAATTGCGGTAGGACCCCGCCATGCACCTGACCGT
>DAORJJ010000450.1:317-5920 GCA_035439005.1 Polyangiaceae bacterium
GAGCCCCGAAGGGGCGAACCAAGGTCGATGGCGACCCCACGCCGAAGGCGAGGTGTCGCCATGCACCTGACCGTGAGCCCCGAAGGGGCGAACCAAGGTCGATGGCGACCCCACGCCGAAGGCGAGGTGCCGCCATGAACGAAGCCCTCTCCGCGCTCCGCTTCCACATCGTCGTCATCGCGGCCTGCGCCGCGCTGGTCTTCGGGACCCTCTTCCGCGGGACCACCTTCGTGGGAGTGGCCCTCGTCGTCGGCCTCGACTGGTGCATCGTCAACCTGCTGAACCGCGCGACCGACGTCGAAGAGGATCGCCTCAACGGCATCGCCGCGACCGAGCTCGTCGCGCGGCACGCGCGGGCCATCGTGGCGGCGACCCTCGCGGTGCTCGTGGGCTCGCTCGTCCTCGGCTTCTTCGTCACGACCCCCGCGCTGGCGTCGCTCCGCGTGCTCTTTCACGCGCTCGGCCTCGGGTACAGCTTCCGCTACGTCCCCACGCCCCGCGGGCGCAAGCGCTTCAAGGACCTCTACGGCCTGAAGAACGGCGTCAGCGCCTTCATGTTCGTGCTCTCGGTCGGCTTCTACCCCCTGCTCGCCGAGGGACCTCCGCGCACGGCCTCGACCGCCGCGATCGCGTGCGTGCTCGCCTTCTTCTTCCTCTTCGAGCAGAGCTTCGAGGTGCTCTACGATCTCCGCGACGTCGAGGGCGACACGGCCGTCGGCGTGCCCACGTACCCGGTCGTGCACGGCGTGGAGGCGGCGGGCCGCATCGTCGTCGGGCTCTGCGTCGTACCCATCGGTCTGCTCGTGGCGGGGCGCGTCGCGCGGGCCATCACCGCGCGCGAGCTGCTCATGGTGGCCGCGCCCCTCGCCATGCTCGTCTTCCTCCGCGTGCGCGGCCCGAAGAACGTGAGCCGCGCCGACTGCATCGGGGCCACCTACGCGGGCGCGGGGCTCCTCGTGGTGTACCTCATCGGCACCACCCTCTGGGCGCGCGCCGGGCTGCCGCAGGACCTCTGAGCGCGTCGCTTAGGCGCCCGGTCGAAATAAGTGTGCCATCTCCCGCCGATCCTCTCGCTGCGGCAGATGGCCTCGTCGCTGCGCTCCTCAGACTACAAGAGTAGGCTTCCGGTGCTCGCTCCTCGGGCACCCGCCTCGCGTCGGTCTCGACGGAAGCTGACTCACTTATTTCGACCGGGCGCCTTAGAAGCCGCGCATGCGGATGCGTTCGACGACCTGCCGGTAGAACCTTTTGTGGTCGAAGGTCTGGAGGTTCGTCCCGTCGATGTTGAGCTGGCCGACCTCCTTCATGTGGTCGGCCGGCACGCACATCATGAAGGTGCCCCACTTGGCGCTCTCGACCGTGACGAGGCCGTCGTTGACCCGCACCGGGAGCCCTCGCTCGAGGATGATCGCCGAGGGGAGCAAGAACGACTGGGCGCTGTCGAGCTTGGAGGGCTCGTTCGGGTAGATGCCGTCGTCGCACACGCCGAGGCCGGCCCGCAGGTTCGAGCGGCCCGCGTAGCTCTCGTAGAGCACCCCAGGGGCGTCGACGTACTTCGGGTTGAACACCTCGCTCATGTACTTCTCGCTGATCTGCTCGAGCTGCGCGCGGAGGTTCGCGTCGCCCTGGAGCTGATACGCGGTGCGCTGCAGGAGCTTGAGCAGCGCCGAGGTGGCCTTGTCGAACGTGTCGGGCGAGCTGCTCGCGAGCCTCATCACCACGTCCGCGATGTAGCTGCCGCGGTGGGGCGTCGAGATGGTGGTGATCGAGGCGATCTTCGCGCCGTAGTCGAGGCCGGCGGGGCTCGCGAGCACGCGGGCGTCGAGGCCGCCCTGGCTATGCCCGATGAGCGCCACCTTCTTTTTTCCCGTGCTCGCGAGGATCTTGTCGATCTGCGTCGCCGCCTCGCGCGCGCGGACCTCGCTCGTCTCGTAGGGGCTCACCTCCGTGACGTAGACCTGGTCTTCCCCCACGCGCGCGAGCTCCGCGCGCACGCCGGCCCAGTACTCCACGCCGATCGTCCCGATGGTGAGCTGCTCGAAGCCCGCCATCCCGTGCATCAGCACGATGGGGTAGGGGGCGCCGAGGCCAGGGTTGTCCGGCGCGGGCGGCGGCCCGGCCTCGGGGCTCGGCACGCGCGGCGGGGACGGCGCGTCCCGCGGTCCGGCGTCGAGCACGACCTCGGGCTCGGCGAGGCCCTCGGGCGGCGAGCCGCACGCGGCGCCGAGCGCAGCGAAGAGCGTCCAGGTGAACAGCGTGGCGAAGGAGCGCGTCGGCATGGGGAGGGTCTGTGAGGCCCGCAGGTCTCGCGGCGCTGGCACTCTACGAGCCCGCACACCGACGTCAAACGGTCGGTCCGCGATCGGTAGGAGGTTCGTCCACACTGTCCTCGTCGAGCGCGTCGAGCGCGTCTTCGCGCCGAGCGCGTCTTCGCGCCCGGCCCGGCGGGCTCCTCGGCTTTCTTCGCCGCTTGGTTCGAGGGATACTCCCGCGATGCCGCCGCGCCTACCCCGCACCCGCCGGTTCCTGCTGCCTCTCCTCGTGGCGGCGCTCGCGTGCGGTGCGTGCGCGGCGCTGAAGGAGAGCTCCACCGACGCGGGCCCGGAGGCCGACGCGCAGCCGGCGGACGCGTCACCCGCGGCGGACGCCGAGGCGACGGAGGGCGCGGTCGACGCGGGACTGCCCGATCGCGGGGCGCCGCCGCTCGACTCGGTGTGCCCCGAGTGGGCCGAGAAGACGACGCCCGTCGCGGCCGGGAACGCGTGCGACGCGCGCCGGCGCATGCCCATCGACACGGGCATCCTCACGCGCCGCCTGGGCGTGACCGTCACCGACACGGGGCGCGTCGCCGCGGGCTACGGGGTGTTCACCTTCGACGACGCCTCCGACCTGCGCGTCACCCATTTTGGCGCGGCCACGCCGTCGCTCACCGACAAGGCCACCGCGGCGGTGGGCAACGGCCTCTCCAACGAGTGGGGCGACGCGGTCGCCGTGGCGGCGGGCGAGGGCGACGAGGTCCACGTCGTCTCGAACGACTTCGACGTGGCCCCGCGGGGCCAGGTCGTCTACCGCCGCTTCGCGGGGGGCGCGCTCGGCCCGCCTTCGGTGGTGACCACCAACGTACCCCGCGGGGCGCCGCTCGCGCTCGCGGCGGGGCGGGGCGGCGAGCTCCTCGTCACGTCGTTCCAGCCGGCGGGGGGGGACGCGGCCCAGGGGGGCTTGGGCGTGGGCATGTACCGCGCCGGGGCCGCCGAGCGCTTCGGCGCGCCGTCGGCCTTCTCGGCCACGGTCGACCCGCGCACGACGCTCTACGCGGGGGCGGCGTCGGTCGCGCGCGAGCCGAGCGGGCTCTTCCAGGCGTTCTATTGCGAGGCGCTCTCCGCCGCGCTCGGCCAGCCCACGTCGATCGCGAAGGTGCGCGCGTACTCCACCGCCGGCGGCTGGGCGCCCGGCGCGACCGCCGTGCACAACCGCATCCCCGACGGCCTGTCGGCGCTCGATCCGCAGTTCGTGTCGCGCGACGGCGTGCGCTACGCGACCTTCTTCTACGTGCCGGCCAACGCGCCCTCTGCGCAGCTCGTGTCGCTCGTGTGGACCGGCGACGCGGAGCCCGTGGTCTCGGTCATCGAGCGCAACATCAAGCTGCCCGCGCTCGGCGGCGCGCCCTCGTTCGCCCACGCGCTCGCCGTCGACTCCTTCGGGCAGATGCACGTCGTCCTCCACGAGGAGCGGCCGAGCTCGATGGCGGCGTCCGTGAGCTACTTCCGCCAGACGCGCGTCGACGGGCTCACCAAGTGGATCTACGAGGACGTGGACGACGAGGCGTCCGAGCCGGGCAAGCCGGGGCGGGTCGCGCTCGCGCTCGACGCGCGCGACCGGCCGCATATCGTGTATTATGCACAGAAACGCGTCGCGATCGTCTACGCGACGCGCTTCGATCGGTGACGGTGAGCGGCGCGCCCGCGGAGGGGCGGCGCAGGCGCTCGGCTCAGCGCGCGTCGCGGAGGCTCGCGCGCGCCCACGCGGCGGCGCCGCCGAGGGCGAGCCAGGAGAGCAAGACGCCGCGACCGAGCGGGCTCTGCCCGAGCGGGACGCCGCCGAAGCCCCCCCGAAACTGGGCGTACGAGGCGCTCACGAGGAGCCGCTTGGACGCGAGCGCGCAGAGCAAGAGGGTCACGGCGAGCGTCACGCCGCCCGCGCGGAGCAGGAGCCCGGCGCGCTGCTCCGCCACGCTGCGCGCCGCGACGGCCAGCGTGGCGGGGACGAGCGCCGCCGCGAAGAGCACCAGCGCGAGGTCGACCGCCGAGGGCAGGCGCGCCTGCGGCCCAAGGTAGAGGTAAGCCCAGTCGCCGTGGAAGGCGGCGAAGTACCCGAGCACGGGGGCGTACACGAAGGCGGCGTAGGCCAGGGCCACGCGGAACGAGCGCGTGCCGAAGAGCGCCCGGTCGGCGAGCGCCAGCTCGGCCCGCCCGTAGTAGGTGAGCACGAGCCCGAGGAGGGTCGCCACGAGGGGCGCGAGGAGGAGCGGCACGCGCGACAAGCTCTAGCATCGCTCGAGCGCGCGCACCAAACGCGTCGGGGAAAGGTCCGCCAAAGGGTGGTATACGCCAGCCCCTGTGGATCCAGCTGCCCTGAAAGAGCTGCTCGAGCGCGTGCGCTCGGGCCAGACCGACCCCGACGCCGCGGTGACCGAGCTGCGCGATCTTCCGTTCGCCGAGCTCGGCTACGCCATGGTCGATCATCACCGCGCGCTCCGGCAGGGGGTGCCGGAGGTCGTCTTCGGCCAGGGCAAGACCGCCGCCCAGATCGCCGGGATCATGACCGAGCTCGGGCGCCGGGGCGGCAACGTCCTCGTCACGCGCGTGAGCCCCGATCAGGCCGCCGAGGTGCGCGCCCTGGTCCCCGCGTCGCGCTACGCCGCCGTCGCGCGCACGCTCACGCTGGAGCAGGCGCCCATCCCGCCGCTCTCTGCGGGGCGCGTCGCCCTGGTGTCCGCCGGCACGAGCGATCTCCCGGTCGCCGAAGAGTGCGCCGAGACCCTCCGCATGCTGGGGGTCGAGGTCGATCGCGTCATCGACGTCGGCGTCTCGGGCATCCATCGGCTCCTCCACAAGCGGTCCGTCCTCGAGTCGGCCGCCGTGGTGGTGGTCGTGGCGGGCATGGAAGGGGCGCTCCCCAGCGTCGTCGGCGGCCTCGTCGACGGGGCGGTGGTCTCCGTCCCCACGTCGATCGGCTACGGGGCTAATTTCCAGGGCCTGTCGGCGCTTCTCTGTATGCTGACGAGCTGCGCGTCGGGCATTACGGTCGTGAACATCGACAACGGGTTCGGGGGCGCGTTCGCGGCCGTGCGGATCCTGCGTTCGGCGAAGAAGGTCGGGGCACCATGACGGACGAGAAGAAGCCGAAGAAGCGCGACAAGAGCCGGCCGAAGCCTACGCGCGAAGACCGGCGCCCCCCCCGCGCGGGCGCGCGCGGCCCGGGAGGGCCGCCGCGGAGCGGTCCGTCGCGTCCCGCGCGTGACGGAGACAAGCCCGCGCGGCCCACCGCTGGCTCGTCGGCGCCCGGCGAGAAGCCGTCGCATTCGCATGCGCCGCGCCCGCTCG